>JASFPP010000148.1:0-10212 GCA_050115915.1 Candidatus Aminicenantota bacterium | reverse complement strand
ACTGCCCTTGACCTGCCCGCAGGAATATCAAAATCCCATCTGATGATCGCTATGGAGGGACATGTCCTCTCCCAGTCTCACTTGATGGGCACATACTCCCGTTGATCAGAGATTTTTGTGTCATTCCGAACTGAAAGTTAAATCTATGCTGAGGCAAAAAAATGTTTTCGTCTATCTTGTTCTTCTGTTTACCTTTCTGTTCGCTTGCCGGGGCCCGCAACCTGCGGCCAACATCGGTCTTCCTAACCTGTTTTCAGATCATATGGTGCTCCAGCAGGATATCCATGTGCCGATTTGGGGGACTGCAGACCCGAAAGGGACCGTGACTGTTGAATTTATCGATCAAAAAGTCAGGGCTCATTCTAATGATGCGGGAGAATGGAAGATCCTGCTCAAGCCTTTAAAAGCAGGAGGCCCGTATGAACTCAAAATTATAGGTACAGACACACATATTATCCGCGATATCCTTGTTGGCGAGGTGTGGCTAGGCTCGGGTCAATCCAATATGGAAATGCCTCTTGCTGGTTGGGGTAAAGTTGAGAATTACGAACAGGAAATCGCAGAAGCCTCATATCCTGATATCCGGCTTTTCCAGGTTTCTCATAAGATGAGTTTAACGCCCGAAAAAGAGGTTCCTTCTAAAGGCTGGCGCATCTGTACGCCCGTGAGTATTCCCGACTTTTCATCGACGGCTTATTTTTTCGGCCGTATGCTCCACAAGGAGCTCGAAGTTCCTGTAGGATTAATACACAGCTCCTGGGGAGGCACCATAATCGAAGCGTGGATGAGTGCGGAATCCTTACAGTTCATGCCCAGTCTTCATCAAAGGACCGTAAAGCTCAAGAGCATGACTGAGGCCTTACAAAAACAGTATGATGTCCCAAATGACGATGATCTTTTTGATTTGATTCTTAAACAATGGCAGGATGAAATCCCGAAAATGGATCGTGGACTGAATGATCCTGCCGGAAGTTGGGCTTCGCACGAGCTGGAGACAAACGATTGGGATACAATGGTGCTGCCCAATAATTGGGAAAATGAAGGATTGCCCGGCATGGACGGAATCGTCTGGTTCCGCAAAATGGTCGACATACCCGGGGCCTGGATTGGAAAAGATTTGATACTGAATATCAGCGCAGTGGATGACATCGATGAGACTTATTTTAACGGTATCCTCGTAGGTCGTACGGAAGGATGGGATGCTCCGCGCTCCTATACGGTCCCTAAAGACTTAATCAAGGCCGGTCCGAATGTCATCGCTATTCGGGTTAGGGATAATCTGGGAGGAGGAGGCATTTGGGGGGATCCCGCTCTGTTCAATCTGAGTCTTGATGGGCAGATGACCATATCTCTGGCAGGTTTATGGGAGTACAGGATCGGTCTTGATTGGAATGAGCTCAGCACTCCAGCTCTGAATCCTTATAATCCCAATTGTCCGACATTATTGAGCAATGGGATGATAGAACCGGTGATACCTTATGCCCTTCGCGGGATCATATGGTATCAGGGTGAGTCAAACACAGGAAACGCCTATCAGTACCGTGAATTATTCCCCCGACTTATACGGGATTGGCGCCAACGGTGGAATCAGGGAAACTTTCCATTCTTATTTGTGCAGCT
Organism: Candidatus Aminicenantota bacterium; assembly: GCA_050115915.1. Classification (GTDB taxonomy): domain Bacteria; phylum Acidobacteriota; class Aminicenantia; order Aminicenantales; family Aminicenantaceae; genus WTAW01. The sequence goes on along the minus strand of JASFPP010000148.1, from coordinate 8,592 downwards.
GGCAAATTTTATGTCTGTAAAGGATCAACCTGGCGAAGACAGTTGGGCTGAATTACGGGAGGCCCAGCTTCTGACGCTAAGTGAGCCATACACGGGTATGGTGGTTGCCATCGATATCGGCGATGCCAATGATATCCACCCTAAGAACAAGCAGGAAGTGGGCCGGCGATTGGCTCTCAGCGCTCTCAGGATCGCTTATGAACAGGATGTTGTCGCTTCCGGTCCGGTTTATCAAAGTATGCAGATCGAAAATGAAAAAATACGCCTTACTTTCTCTAACATTGCGGACAGCCTAGTCATCAAAAACGGTGAAGACCTCAAGGGATTTGCTATTGCCGGCGAAGATCGTGTATTTCGATGGGCCGAGGCTACAATCGATGGAGACACGGTAATACTATGGCATCCTCAGATCGAAGAACCCGTGGCCGCTCGCTATGCCTGGGCATCGAACCCGATATGTAATCTGTATAATTCGGCGGGCTTGCCCGCTTCTCCGTTCCGCACGGATGACTGGCCTGGGATAACAGAGCGCTAATATCCTATTTGTGCTAATGTTTTTTTATCTCAATTTAAAAGATTCAATAGGAGAAAAATGATAGGGGAGCATGAAGAGGGGTCATATTTTTGTTTCAGAGGAAGAAAGAATGATATGACACTTACTTATTAATAATATAGATGTGTCAGAAAGCATCGGGAATTCAAACGCACAAAATCGAGACAAGATAAGCGAGGATGCTATGAATCTGAGATTATCGCGCATCACTTGGGGGATCTTTGCACTAATCTTGTTGACTGGTCTGACCTATTACCTGGCCACGCAGTCAGTTCAGCGACCGGAAGAATTGGCGTTCCAGAAAGGGATGGCCTTCCCTACCTGGCTTGCTGAGCAGTACGGAACTTTGGCTTCAGATGAATCTCTGAGCATTCTGACACAGACAACTTGCACAGATTGGGTTCAGCTTGTCCCCACTTGGTATCAAAATGATAGAGACTCTAACGGGATGTTTCCAAATTACGAAGGACAGACCGCCACCAAGGAGTCCCTGAAGCATGCCATACAGACATCCCATACTCTGGGGCTTAAGGTTATGCTTAAACCGCATGTCGATGCCTTGAGCGGCGATTGGAGGGGGACATTCAAACCTGAAGATTCGGAAGTTTGGTTTGACAACTATACAGACATGATGATGATATTCGCAAAGATCGCCAGGGATGATGGTGTGGAGATTCTCTCCATCGGCTGCGAATTTGTTGAGCTCACCTCTGCAGAGTATACTCTGGACTGGAGGAAACTTATCCAAGCCATCAGAAATGTCTATGATGGACCACTTGTTTATGCGGCAAATTGGGGAAGGGAGGCTCTGCAGGTCGAATTCTGGGACGATCTCGATTTTATCGGGATTGATTCCTATTTTGAGCTCACAAACAAAACAGATCCGAATTTAGACGAGCTCTTAGCGGCCTGGACTCCTTATCTTTTTCAGATTGAATCAATCCACCAAACATGGCATAAACCCATACTTTTAACAGAGATCGGATACAGAAGCATCGATGGTGCAAACATGAGGCCTTGGGATTGGGAGATTCCTGGAGAGCTTGACCTCTTAGAACAGGCCCTTTGTTACCAAGCTGTCATTCGAGCCTTTGGAGAAAAATCCTGGCTTCATGGAATTTACTGGTGGAACTGGGAACCAGATATATCATTGGGAGGACCGATCGATAGGGGATATACGCCTTTTGGAAAGCCAGCCGAAATAATTTTGAAGGAATGGTACTGTGGAGAGAATATCGGCAAAAAAGGCCAGTCTCGCCGATAGCGTGATTCATCCTGCCCCGGATCCATGGAGAATCCTTTTTTCTGTTCATGAATCATCGGAATTTTTTTTGAGTCAGTTTGACTGATGTCCAAGCTTGACCTTAAGAAAGCGGAGATGATCGAACTCTGAAATTGACAGGCCAGGGACAAAATTATTAAAGTATACAGGTTAAATCCCCATGTCTAGCGAACGATTGGCGTCACTCGATGTTTTCCGGGGTTTGACGATCGCTCTGATGATCCTGGTCAACAATCCGGGGAGCTGGAAATATGTTTACGCTCCTCTGCGGCATGCCAAGTGGCATGGCTGGACTCCTACAGACCTAGTCTTCCCATTTTTTCTGTTCATCGTTGGAGTCTCACTCTCTTTTTCTTTGACGAGAAGGAAATCAGAGGGTGCCGGAAGTTCGCGAATCTATTTTAAGATCTTCCAGAGAGCCGCGATCCTGTTTGGTCTAGGACTATGCCTTCGTTTGATCCCTCAGTTCGATTTTTCAACGCTCAGGATACCTGGGGTACTCCAACGTATAGCTGTCTGTTATCTGTTTGCGTCTGTGATGTTTCTAAAAACGGGAACAAGAGCCCGGATCCTCATTTCGGCAGGCTGTCTTACAGCCTATTGGATCATTTTGAAACTGGTTCCTGTACCTGGATTTGGTGCGGGGGTTCTTGAGCTCCAGGGGAATCTTTGCGGTTACATCGACACCCAGCTCCTTTCCGGACACTTGTACACCCCGAACTTCGATCCGGAGGGGATATTGAGCACGCTTCCAGCGTTGGTTACGACATTGCTGGGAACCCTGGCCGGAGATTGGCTTCGGCCTTCCCGGTCGAAGAGCCTGAAAGCCTTTGGCCTTTTCTCTGCCGGAATTGTATTAACTGTTCTCGGCCTCTGGCTTCACCGTTTTTTCCCGATCAACAAACAGCTCTGGACGAGCACATTCGTGCTTTTTACGGCTGGCCTTGCTCTTCTTGTCCTTGGCTTGTGCTTTGTCCTGATCGACGGCCTGGGTGTAAAAAAATGGGCCTATCCTTTTCTTGTTTATGGTACGAATGCGATCACAGTCTATGTGGGGTCGTCCTTTATGGCAAAAATGCTGATGATTGTGAAGATTCCCTCGTCAGAGAAGGCCATTCCTCTCAATATATACATTTACGAGACGCTCCTCCAGCCGTTTGCAGGGGATTATATGGGCTCTCTCCTCTTTCCTCTGATGCTTCTTTTAATATGGTTTTTTCTCCTCTGGCCTCTGTACAGGAAAAGGATTTTTATAAAAATATAGTATGGATGATTCAGGAGGCGAATAAGCTATTGAATCTTCTCTTCTGCATACTTCTATCTTTATTTCGTCGAACAGGAGATGTTGTCATGAAAAAACGGTTCGTATTTTTCGCTCTATTTATTCTTGTCATAAATACCGGTGTATCCCAAGATGTGAAAAATGATTGGGAGGATCCTTCTGTGTTCCAAAGAAACCGAAGGGCGCCGCACGCGACACTTACGGCATTTCCCGACATAGAGTCAGCTCTTAAGGGTGATCCTCAGGCGACTCCCTATGTTCGTTCTCTCAGCGGAACCTGGAAATTCCGCTGGTTCAAAAAACCCGCAGATCGAATCGTGGATTTTTACAGGACGAATTATAACGACGCCGAATGGGAAACGATCCCCGTGCCCTCGAACTGGCAGCTGAATGGTTTCGGGATTCCCATATATACCAATATCCCTTATCCTTTTGGAAAAGCCGATCCTCCCTACATCCCCCACGATAACAACCCTGTGGGATCCTATCGCCTCAAATTCGAGGTCCCTGACGAATGGCGGGAACGACAGGTTTTTATCCATTTTGCCGGTGTAGAATCTGCGTTCTACCTCTGGATAAACGGACAAAGAGTCGGTTACAGTCAGGGAAGCCGTACTCCTGCAGAATTTGACATCACGCCTCATCTCTGGGGCAAGCGGAACACCCTTGCCGTCGAGGTTTATCGCTGGAGCGATGGTTCCTATCTCGAGGATCAGGATTTTTGGCACTTAAGCGGGATCTTCCGCGATGTTTTTCTTTTTTCGACCAAAGATCTCCACATCGAAGATTTCTGGGTACGGACCGATCTCGATGAAAAGTACAGGAATGCCACCCTCGGGTTGGACGTATCCATCCAGAATTTTTCGCGGAGAGCCCGGAATTGCTCTCTGGAATTTCAGCTTCTCACGACAGATAACAAACCCTATGTACAGCCCTTAGAAAAGTCTTTTCCTGTAGATGCTGGAAATTGCACTGTTATCCATTTTCAGCATCTGATCCCCGATCCCAGGAAGTGGTCAGCTGAGGATCCGGCTCTCTACACAGTTCTTCTGATATTAAAGGATGAGAATGGTGTTATCATCGAGGTTCTCCCCTGGAAGGTGGGTTTTCGTGAAGTCGAAATAAAGGGAGGGCAGCTCCTTGTCAATGGTGTGCCCATCCTGTTCAAGGGTGTCAACCGGCATGAGCACGATCCAGACACCGGGCATACCCTATCGAAAGAGTCCATGATCCAGGATATAAAATTGATGAAACAGTCGAACATCAATGCGGTGCGCACATCTCACTATGCCAACGATCCCAGGTGGTATGAACTCTGTGACTTTTATGGACTTTATGTGATCGATGAGGCGAACATCGAATCCCATGGAATGGGGTATCATCCCGATCGCACGCTGGGGAACAATCCCGATTGGAAGGAGGCCCACCTTGACCGAACGATCCGGATGGTGGAGAGGGATAAAAACCATCCTTCGGTCATCATATGGTCCCTCGGGAACGAGGCGGGAGATGGGATCAATTTTGAAGCCACGTCTGCATGGACCCATGACCGTGATCCCACACGACCCGTTCACTATGAAAGAGCAGAGGAGAAGCCCCATACGGACATCATTTGTCCCATGTATCCCCCGCCCGAGAGTGTAAAGACTTATGGTCTGAGGGACCTAGACAGGCCGTATATCATGTGTGAATACGCCCATGCCATGGGAAACAGCGTGGGGGATATCAAAGCCTACTGGGATCTCATTTATGAATACAAACATCTCCAGGGAGGATTTGTCTGGGATTGGGTGGACCAGGGATTGAGGAAAAAGGTGCCGGAAGAATGGATCGCAAAATCTACAAAAGCTCAAGGTTCGACATCCCCCAAAAAAGATTTCTTCTTCGCCTACGGCGGAGATTATGGCCCCCCAGGCACACCCAGTGATGGGAATTTTTGCATGAATGGTCTGGTTGCCCCCGATCGAACGCCACATCCAAGCCTTTACGAAGTGAAAAAGATCTATCAACCTGTCCATTTCAAGCCAGTGGACATCGGTGAGGGCAAGATAAATATTCTCAACCGCTTCGATTTCACTGACTTGAAGGCATTTGAGTGTTCCTGGGAGCTCAAAGAGGATGATAAATTGATTTCTGGCGGGACACTCCCACAAATGAATGCGGCCCCGGGATATGGAGAAAAAGTCACGATTCCATTGAGAAAGCCCGGTTTGAAATCCGGCGCGGAATACTGGCTCAACCTGAGCCTTCGTCTGAAGGAAGGTACACTATGGGCCAAAGACGGACATGAGATCGCATGGGAGCAGTTTCTATTGCCCTGGGACGATGAGCCGCCCAATGCTATTAAGGTAGCCGCTATGCCAGACTTAACTCTCTCGGAAAAAGAGGATTCCATAGAAATATCCGGAGAGCGCATTGGCATTCATTTTTCGAAAAAAGAAGGGACCATCACATCATTCAGTTCCTCTGGTGTGGAGCTTATCAGGTCTGGCCCCATTCCTCATTTCTGGCGAGCTCCCATAGACAATGATAGAGGGAACGGAATGCCCGACAGATGCGGCATTTGGCGCCATGCCAGCAGAGACAGGGAGATACTGGGTGTGGACGTCGAGAGGATCACACCTCAAGCCGTGTTGATAAGCGTTCGCAGTCTTTTAGCGGCTAATGATGCCCCGTACACGATGGATTTTACTGTGTGTGGGAGCGGAGATGTGATCATGGAAGGACGGTTCGAACCCCAAGGAGAGCTCCCGGAGCTGCCGAGGTTCGGTATGCAGATGACACTCCCTCCCGCTTTCGATTCGATCGAATGGTATGGCCGGGGCCCTCACGAAAGCTATTGGGACAGGAAAGACGGCGCCAGGGTAGGACTTTATGGAGGTTCTGTGGATGACCAGTTCGTGGACTATTCCAAGCCCCAGGAAAATGGGAACAAAACAGATGTGCGCTGGGCATCTTTGAGAAATACGAGAGGTGTCGGATTGATGGTGATCGGGATGCCTCTCTTGAGCGTAAGTGCCCATCACTACACGACCAAGGAACTGGAGCAGGCATCTCACAGTTATAAACTAGCCTGGCAGCCCTATGTCGTTCTGAACATCGACCACAAACAAATGGGCGTCGGCGGGGACAACAGCTGGGGCGCCCGCCCCCGCGATTGGTGCACTCTCTGGCCCGAATCTTACGCCTATTCTTATAGGCTGAAACCCCTATCATCCGAGGATACGGACCTGATGCTCCTCAGCCGTCAACGTATCATTTTTTAGGAATCCGCATTCAATTTGGAGTGTTGATTTTCAATATCTTTCTGTCTAATCCCAATCTTGAGTACCTGAAGATTGAGGCTATTCCAATGTCTGAGATACAGGGCAGCCCGTCATCTATTGTGGACAGAAATAGGGGGAACTTTGGGATAACCAGGCAAGGAAAAGTTGGCATAATTCCGGCATAGATAAAATTCGTCGGTACGCAAAGATGAAATTTGAATTGAAATACATTGTGATAGGGATTGCTCTTCTCCGCTCTTTTTCAGATCGAATAAAAAGATGTTTTTTTATGCCGCATCATCTTGATAAATAGCATCGAACAGGGACAATGAAACTGCAACGTTTGCCGCTTTTTTGGAGTTTAATACTATAGATTTTATAAATTAGATAGGAAAATGATAGTTTTAACACATAGGAGGCTCAAATGAATAGGAGAAGCTATTCAAAGGTTTTTATTTTTGTCACTTTAATCATTTTTATGTTCACTATCGTTCCATCTCATCTTCAAGCCCAGTATTTCGGACGCAACAAGGTCCAGTACGAAAATTTTGATTTCAAGATCATAAAGACCGAACACTTCGATGTCTATTTTTACCCCGAAATGCGTGAGGCAGCCCAACAGGCTGCCCGGATGGCCGAACGCTGGTATGCTCGCTTGAGCCGGATTTTTAATCACGAGTTGAGAGGACGCCAGCCTCTTATTCTTTATGCGGCATCCCCCCATTTCCAGCAGACCACAACCATACCAGGAGTGTTGGGAGAGGGTGTCGGCGGAGTGACCGAATCCTTTAAACGGCGCATTGTCCTTCCCTTAGGGCATTCTTTAGCCGCATCGGATCACGTGATCGGTCATGAGCTCGTTCATGCGTTCCAGTACGATATCACCTCTCAGAAACAATCCTCTTTGGGGATGTCCGCCCCGTCAATCCATCGGCTTCCCCTCTGGATCATAGAAGGGATGGCAGAGTATCTTTCCATCGGTCCTGTGGATTCACACACAGCCATGTGGATGCGTGATGCCACCTACAGAGAAAAAGTGCCTCACCTGAAAAAACTGAACAATCCCGAGTATTTTCCCTACCGGTACGGACATTCTTTCTGGGCCTATGTCACGGGAAGATGGGGGGACTCGGTCGTGCCCCGCATTCTCACCGGGGTTGGAAAAACAGGAAACCTTGAAGTCGCGATCGAGAAAGTCCTCGGAATCTCTTTTGATCAACTGTCTCAAGATTGGCAGGCGTCACTGAAAAAAGCATATGATCCACTAACCGAGAAAACGGCGGTGGAGGACCTGGAAAGCCGTATCCTGATCAAGGCGACCAAAGAGAACACGATAAATCTTTCTCCATCGCTCAGTCCTGATGGTAAAAAAGTTGTCTTTCTCTCTGCCAAGGACCTATTCTCTATCGATCTCTTCCTTGCGGATGTTGAGACAGGGCAGGTTGAGAAAAAACTCGTTAGCACGGCGATCAACCCTCATTTCGAAAGCTTGCAGTTCATCAAATCAGCGGGAAGCTGGGACTCTGAGGGGAAGTATTTCGTTTTTGCCGCTGTCAGTAAAGGACAGCCTGTGCTATCCATACTGAATGTGAAAAAAGGAAAAATCGAACAGGAATATGAATTCCCCGATCTTGGAGAGATCTTGAATCCCACATGGTCTCCGGATGGTCGGCATATCGCTTTCTCTGCCCTCAAAGATGGGTTTTCCAACCTTTTTATCTATGACCTCGAAAAGAATAATTTACGAAAAATGACAGATGATCCCTATGCCGCCCTCCAGCCCGTTTGGTCTCCCGATGGAAGCGCAATTGCCTATGTGACGGATCGTTTCTCGACGAATTTATCCTTGCTGGATATCGGTCATTTTGAATTGGCTCTCATAGATCCTGAATCTGCGGAGATCACCGAGCTTCCCAGTTTTGAAGGAGCAAAACACATCAATCCACAGTGGACTCCAGACTCCAAAGGCCTTGTGTTTATCTCGGACAGAAACGGTATCTCCAATGTTTACAAATTAGACATAGCAAGTGATGAGATCGTTCAGATCTCTAACCTGTATACAGGAGTCAGTGGTATAGCAGAGGAGAGTCCCGCTCTATCTGTGGCAAAGGATTCAGGCAGAGTCGCCTTCTGCTTTTATGAAGAAAACAAATACAGCCTCTACTACCGCGATCTCACCAAAGACGAGGTGGCTGGCGTTCCACTCATT
>JASFPP010000147.1:0-10284 GCA_050115915.1 Candidatus Aminicenantota bacterium | reverse complement strand
CTCGGCACAATCGACCACTTCCCAGTCGTTCTTTTTGAAAAATTCCAGTGATCCTGGTGTCAGCGGCGTGCGTTTGCGGTTTTTGAGAGCCAGTCCAGGCCGCAACAGCACAAAGGTGGCATCTATATGGATGGGATTTGTTTCATAAAACCATATCGTATGGAGGCGATGGTCAGAGAAATGTCGGCGCAACCAGTCTACCCCGGCTCTATTCGTCACCGATGAATTATAAACAAAGAGGTCCTTGCCGGCCCGGCCGACATCGGCAGCATCAAAGCAGGGTTCTTCCTCTGTCAGAACCCAATCTCTATTCTGGATAGCCTTCTCTTTATCCTCTGCACTCATCGTCTTCCATTTTCTCCAATAATCTTTTTTGTAGGTGCGTTCGGTCAACCTTGGCTTAGGGGCCGCTTCCCATTTAAAATGGGGGTCTTCTTTAAAATACTGTTCCAGCAGGGGACGATAACAGAGATATTCATACCAGCGGCTGCGCTGAGACATGGTCGCTTCCAAGATTTCACGTCCCACAGTCAGCAATAAATCCCGGGGAGCGGCACAACCGAACATGGTTGCTTGTTTCCAGTCCGGAGTTTCAACAGCCTGATTAAAATCCAGGGGAGTGGGGCGATCGACACGAATGCCGCGGCTTTCTAGGAGTTTTGCCAAATGGTCCAGCTGTTCATTGGCCTTGTCTTCCATTTCTTTGGGGAGAGGCCCGTACTTACCCAAAGGAAAACCGTGTTCCGGCCAATCCCGTTCTATGGCCGGTTCGGGTGCTGTGACCACAGTTCCGTCCGCTCTGCCGACGATGATGTGCTTGAGCGGATCCCACTCGTTCCAAGAATTGACAACTGTTTTTCGACGGTCATCGGTCATAACATTCTCCTTCTCTGTCCGTGTTCTATGTTCAGACAAATTTCCACTATTCTTCCTTTGACGGTATCATACATTCTTTCCTCCCGTCTATCACAGGCGTCTATTTTTTTAAATAGCACTGATGGCCAAGCATTTATAAACAAATAGCACACCACTTCCCAATAGTTTCAAACAACAAGCCCTTTATCTCTTGACTTATCTTTCATCGAAAGCATATTGGAAAGCGGGATGTGAGTCAATGGCATCATAGAAGGCAATTCTATAAGGCAATTCTATAAAGCGAGATGTATTCCGACACCGATAGTTTTCAAAATAGGAGTAGGCCGCGATGGCCAACCCATCCGAATGGCAACCTTGAAATCCAGATACATTAATATTACTATGAGGGTTCTTGAATGTGAATTTTAAGCGGAAGAAAATAAAAAAGAAGAAAAAAGGTCGCCCAATGAACGCCACTAAAACAAAAATTCTGAAAGAGGCCAATAAAGTTTATGATTTCATTTCCCGTGAAACTCTAAGCAGCACAGAGAAAAAATGGGCTATAGCAGAGACCGTAAAGGGATTCAAAGATTATATCAATCCTGGCTTTTTGGAGTACCGGAAGGGTGTCTCCTCCGATTACACAGCTCTTGAGTGGAAAGATTCAAAGACCACTTTCGAAGACATCCATGGAAAAGTCTACATCGACTGTCTCGGAGGTTTTGGCATGTATAACACCGGTCACAGACATCCGAAGATAGTCCGGGCTGTCAAGAACCAGTTGAAAAAACAAGCTCTCCATTCTCTTGAAATCCTCGATCCCTTGCGTCCCATGCTCGGAAAACTGGTGTCCATGATCACTCCCGGCAAGCTTCAATACTCTTTTTTCTGCAACTCCGGCGCTGAAGCGGTAGAGGGGGCTTTCAAACTAACCAAACTCCACTCCCAGAGAAGAATATTCATAGCCGCGACCCGAGGCTTTCATGGAAAAACTCTGGGGGCCCTTTCCGCTACAGCGAGAGCAGATTTCCGTGAGCCGTTTTTGCCTCTTATTCCTGGATTTATCCACCTCCCCTACGGAGATGCTGACAGCATCGAAGCCGTCGTTAAGGGCGGCGAGATGTCCGGGGATAGAGTGGCCGCCGTCATACTCGAACCTGTCCAAGGCGAAGGGGGAGTCAACGTCCCTCCTCCCGATTATTTCCCGAAAGTACGCCAGATCTGCGATAAATACGGTGTCCTTTTCATCATCGATGAGGTTCAAACCGGGATGGGACGCACGGGGAAGCTTTGGGGATGTGAACACTACGGCGTCGAGCCGGATATCATGACCTTGGGGAAGTCCTTCGGTGGAGGAGTTATACCGGTTGGAGCCTTTGTTTCTACCAAAGAAATATGGCAAAAGATGACGCCCAATCCATTCTTGCACACCTCGACCTTTGGAGGAAACACATTGGCCTGCGCCGCAGCCGTAGCGGCCATCAAAGTGACATTAGAGGAAAATCTGCCCGAAAGAGCGGCCGAGTCCGGGGAATATTTTCTCAAAAACTTGAAAGATCTCGTCCAGAGATACAATCATTTTTGTGTTGAAGCTCGGGGCATGGGGCTTCTGTTGGCAGTGGAATTCAATTCAGATAAAGTGGGATTTGAAGTGGCCAAAAGACTTTTCGATGCAGGGATTCTTGTCGCAGGAACCCTCTTCAAAGCGAAGACCATCCGCTTCGAGCCACCGCTCATTATAACCCGAAAGGAAATCGATTTTGTGTTGGACACTCTGGAGAAAGTCTTCAAGGGAATCTCTAAAGATTTAAAAAAACTCACCAAGCAGGACGAGCCTGGTTACTTCAAATAAGGTCAATTAAATAAAATCGGACTGGATACAGTCATCTTCCCCAATGCATCAACATTCTTATCGGGAAAATCAAATTACCGGGATAACGTTTTTCGTTGGCCCTTGAAGTGGATGAACAGGCCAACCGCTATGGTGATCGTGATTCCGATAATAAGAGAGAGCTCATACCTGAGAACGTTTTCAGTATTTTCCGGGGGGACGAAGAAAAACACAACAGCCAGCAACAAGAAGAATTCACCGAGCACAACCGAGATCCAGAGCCCGACTTTCCCTCCTGGAACTCTGTAGGGCCTTTCCGTATCGGGTTCTGTGCGCCTGAGCTTCCAAACGGCAGGAAACATGAACAGATAGGGCAAGAGAAAAAGTATCGAAGAGAGAGCAAAAATCGTCCAGAAAATCTGTTGCACATTTTGCATCCCGATGTAATTCCCGACAAGCAGCAGAGAACCGACGATCCCCATCACATAGAAGGCATAATCCGGCGAATCGTACTTGCGATGCCTGTGGCCCAAAATCTTAGCCTTTTTATCCAGCCCCGTCTCACCGATAACACAATTGGCGCCAAAGGCCCAGGAGAACATGAAGGCAAACAGACTCAACAGAAAACAAACGATCATAAGATAAAAGAGCCAGGAAAAATTCTCTCCGAGTGTTTTGGCCACAAGAATATTCAGAGAATCGCTAATTCCTGTGACGATATTGATATCTTCGACTCGAAAGATGGCCAGAATACCGAAGGCGGACATGATGTACATCACCGAGATCAAAACCCCTCCCAACATGACCGCCCTGGGGATATCTTTCTTTGGAGACTTCAATTTATCGGAGAAACTGCTGACCAGTTCGAATCCCATGAAGTTGTAGACGATAACCGGAGCTAGAGCAACGGTAGAGTTCCAGCTAATTTTCCAGTGGGCGATGGCAAAGCTGTTGGCCAACTCGAACTTTAGAGCATAAATGATTCCGAATATTCCCAGCGAAAAAAACAGGAGCGTCTTGATGATCGCGCCCGTATTGGTGACGAAGTCGCTCATCGTGATGTTTTTTATTCCCAGGAAGACAGTCAACCAGATTAAAAAAACTCCTATGGCAATCTGAAGATAAATCTGTGCACTGGCTGACAATCCGGGAAAAAAAACCGAGGTAAAAACAGCAGCGAAGGTGACATAAATAGAAGGCATCCAGTAAACGACATTGATCCAGTACAACCAGGAGACCATGGTGCCCCAAAAATTCCCGTAGGCTTTTTTTGTCCAGACATAGATTCCTCCGGCTTTTGGCCATGTCGAACCCAATTCCGCCGAGACAAATCCATAAGGGATAAAAAAGAGCAGGATGCCCAACAGGCGCCAGGTCATGCCGCTCACGCCCATGCCGGCACCCGCCCCGATGGTGTCCAGCCCCACGATGGCACAGACATTGAACAGGACGATATCAAATAACCTGAGTTTTTTGGGCGACTGTGAGCTGTTGGGGTTTGGCATCGGGGACTGTAATCCTATCACAAAAAATGCGATTGGTAAAAAGAAGAGCGGACCCGGCAAGGGAGTGCGACATTTTGCCAATTCATATAGAAAAAAGTTTAATTCATAAAGTCTCAGTCCATTCAATCTTTTTATATTTCTATTCGTAATAAGGCCCTAAAAAAAAAGATTGAAATTTACATATAAGCTAAATTTAAATAAACTGGCAATTGGATACATTTTATGGGAGGAACATCAATGAACAAAAAACTGGGGATCTTTGTATTGGTTTTGGCCCTTGCCGGCTGTACTTCAGATCATCCAGCGAGGCCTGATGCTGATCGGATTTTTATCAACGGAAAGATTTGGACGGGCGACGATGCACAATCCAGTACTCAGGCGATGGCGATCACCGGAGACAAAATACTCGCTGTCGGAACGACGGCGGAAATTCGTGCGCTTGCGTCTGATAACACCGAAGTGGTTGATCTGGGAAACCGGCGGGTCGTTCCCGGTTTTCAGGACTCCCACATACACTTTTTACACGGTTCCGTCGGTAAGGGGCAGCGAGTGAAGCTGGACGATGCAGAAACGCTGGAAGAAATCCAGAGCCGCGTTGCCAAATATGCCGAGGCGAATCCTGACGCAATCTGGATAACCGGACACGGATGGGGATACGCCGCATTCCCCGATAACACCGTCGACAAAAAGTACCTCGACAAGGTAGTGCCTGATCGCCCTGTATACCTGACATCACGTGATGGTCACATGGGATTCGGCAATTCCAAAGCGCTGGAGTTAGCAGGGATTACCCGAGATACCCAAGATCCTCCCAACGGGAGAATCATCAAGGGCCAGGATGGAGAGCCAACCGGCGAACTTCAGGAAAGCGCCCAGAGAGCGATACGTAAACTCATTCCCGATCCGACGCCTGATCAGGTCTATGACGCGTTCATCCGGGCGATGGATGAAGCCGCGGCCGCAGGGCTTACAGCAATGCACGATGCGGCCACTTCCCTCAAAGATCTTTCCCTGTACGAGAAAGCCGAAGCAGAGGAGAAACTGAAAATTCGATTCAGCCTGTCTCCTGTGATGGTACTGAAAGAGGATGTGGCTTCCGATGTTTACAATGTCGAGCGAAGGATGGATTCAGCCGCCGCACTTGTGAAGTATAAGGAGCTACGCGACCGGCTCAGTGGTCCTCTGATCCATCTAGTTTCCGTAAAGGGGATTTTGGATGGAACGATCGACGCAAAAACAGCGGCAATGTTCGAGCCCTATGTGGGTGGGGGCACAGGACTTCCATTCTCGACTCAAGTTGAGATCAATGAAACTGTGGCGTTCTATGATGAAGCAGGCTTTCAGGTCCTTATACATGCCATCGGCGATAAAGCCATAAACATGGCGTTGAACGCGTTCGAACATGCCCAAAAAGTGAACGGCACAAGAGATCATAGGCATCGGGTTGAACACGCGGAGATGCCGAAGTTGTCCGACGTACAGCGTTTCAAGGAACTTGGGGTGATTGCGTCGACCCAACCGATGTTTGCCAATCCTGATGCAACGGTCCTCGAAAACTTCGCAGTGCTATTGGGACCGGAAAGGGCCCAGTACGCCGACTCGTTTTCGCTGTATGACGACGCGGGAGTGGTACAGGTTTTTGGCAGTGATTACCCTGTGATGACGTACGATGTGTTGAGAGGAATTGAAGTTGCCGTCACCCGAATGACGGAGAGTGGAACTCCCCCCGGCGGATGGTACCCGAAGGGCTGTATCTCTGTTGAAGCCGCTTTGCGCCATTATACCGTCGATGCCGCATATGGGAGTCTTCAGGAAGATGTCAGAGGATCGCTGACAGCCGGTAAGTACGCTGATTTTGTCGTCCTATCCCGAGATATATTAGAGATAGACCCAACGGAGATTTCAGAAACGAACGTACTGTTGACTGTAATGGGAGGCCAAAACACGTACAAAAGCAAGGACTTTTAATCGCGGGAGGTTTTGTTAACTCAAGAGCTGGCATTTATTCTGCGAAAGGCTGGTCTGATTCTGACCTCTCCCCATATCTAGTTGGACCTGCAAAGTAAGAACTCTAATATAAATCCAAGAAAAACTAAAAAATATCAAAATTAAGGATTTTCCAGGGATAACAGGAGTGCCGGAGGAGGGAGTCGAACCCACACTCACCGTGAAGTGAACTGGATTCGAACTCCACCGCTCTATCCTTGTATGGACTCATCTCGCTTTGGTGCAAAATTGAATAAAAATCGTCTTACTAAGCCTTGTAATGAAAGCATTAAATAAAAATGGAAAAATAAGGGAAATTACGAAAGTAATATGTCAACCGAGAAAGAAATTTTTACGATTAAAAAGTGGTGCAGTGGAGATTTATTCCCGAGGATATTTATTTCTGTTCGAGTACGGACATTAACTGTTAATAAATGATACACATATGTTTCATAGTTTTAGAAAACCCCAAGAAGATGAAATTGGCATGCTTATTGCTGATTAAAATTGAGAATCCAGGTTAGATTGGAGGCAAAAATGAAAATCTCAAAAATCATTTCAGCTTTAGTGGCCCTATTGTTAATAACTTCTCAAATTCACGCACAAACCGGAACTGAAATACCTATCAAACTGAATAAGCTGAATGATCGGATACTGTTCATAAAAACCGGTGATACGTCTGTATTAACAAACGTGCTTGCTGTTTCAACCAAAGAAGGTATCATTGTGTTCGATGCAACTTGGCACGTGGATCTTGCGCGTAGGGTAAAAGAAATCATTGAGAAGGAATTTGGCAGAAATGACTTCGCGTATCTTATCTTAACTCATGCTGCTTTCGACCACACCACCGGCAACCAGGAATTCTCAGAGGCAGTCATTATCGGACACGATATAATCCCTTCCCGGATGGAAGTAAATGCAAAGCGAGTGCAAGAACAGGGAGGATTTTTTTATCAATCTTTTCAAAACGCGAAAGACAGGCTAGAAGATGTAAAAAAAGGATCTCTGGAAGAAAAAGAAACAAATGAATTTATCGCTGCCTATACGTTTTTGTTAAACGAATTATCTTCTCCCGATTTTATTCTGACTCCGCCGGACATTACCTTTAATGACCGATTGACCTTGCGGTTAGGAGATTTAACTCTGCACATGGTTCATAATACTCCTTCTTACTCGGATAATGACATCATTACTTATATTCCAGAATTGAAATTGTTGAATGTCGGAGATATTTTTAACAATGATAGGCTTCCATGGATAAGCCGGAATTCAGATATTCCAAAATGGCTTGAAATATTTAAAGTATTTACAGATAAAGAAGGGCAAATCGTATATGTGATCGGAGGGCACGGCGGATTATTGACATTGACAGAGGTCAAAGAACATCTAGAATATGTAAACGATCTTTGGGAAGGAATAAAATCAGCAAAAGCAGACGGCATGACACTCAAAGAAATTCGGCATAAATTTTCATTCGAAGAATTTAATCATTTAAATCATATTAATCCAGTAATACCCGGCTGGAGAATTGATATGCATGCCATGAATATTCAAAATATCTGGAGGATGCTGGGGACAAATAAATGATACCAAAATAGGAATTTCGTTTTTGGTCTTGCTCCACGTTTCTTAAAATTTTCCGTAATTTCCATCTGCTGATGTCCGAGGTTAAGTGATTCTTGCCTTTCACATGGGGAATATTTATTTCTGTTCGAGTACGGACATTAACTGTTAATAAATGATACACATATGTTTCATAGTTTTAGAAAACCCCAAGAAGATGAAATTGGCATGTTATTTGCTTTTATGTTTAATATGTCTAATTAATGTTAAACAAATAAAAGGAGTGGAATAATGGGCATGCTTTCGCGAACGGATGAGATGATACTGCTGGCGGTCTGGCGGTTGGGGGATAACGCATACGGAGTCACCATCGCCGAAATACTAACCCAAACATCCGCAAAGAAATGGGTTTTAGGTGCGGTCTATGTTCCACTCGAGAGGCTGGAAAAGAAAAAGTATTTGAGCTCCAGTCTCGGAAAATCCACCAAAAAACGCGGCGGCCGGAGCAAAAGACTGTATAAACTCACCAAAAACGGCCTCGATATCCTGATAAAAACCAAATCTCAGGAACAATTAATCTGGGCGAACATTACCATCTCCAGTCTGGAAAAAGGTTATGATACATAAAATAAAAGAGCCCCAGCCTTCCCGACTCAGCAAATGGCTGATCAAGAGGATCTTTAAAGATGAAGGAGAGGTGAAACTTGGTGATTTTATTGAAATATACAGCACTTTGGCTGAAGAGAAAGGGCGGCTTCAAGCCAGGCTTCGGTTCTGGGGATATCTGATTCAATCGATACCAGAGTATTTCAAAGGTTCTTTATGCCTAGGAGGAACCATGTTTAAAAATTATCTTAAAATCGCCTTAAGAAATATTAAAAGGCATAAAGGATATTCAATTATCAATATTGCCGGGCTTTCCATAGGTTTAACATGCTGCATCTTAATTCTTCTGTATGTGAGGTATGAGTTCAGTTACGACAGATACCACGAAAATACAAATAATATTTACCGGGTTGTGATGAAATTTCCCGGAATTGATTATATGGACAGCAACTGGTTTAATGCATCGCCTGGAGGATTAAAAGCGACTATGATGGAGGATTTTCCGGAAGTCATTTACTCGACAAGAGCTACGAGAAGAAGAACCTATATCTATTATAATAATGATCCTTTTGAAGAAAGAAGTATCTTTTTTGTCGATCCCGAGTTTTTTAAGATTTTTTCTTTTCCTCTTATTTCGGGGGATCCTGAATCGGCTGTTAAAGATCCGTTTTCAATGCTTATTACTCAAAAAATCGCGAAGAAATATTTTGGAAACGAAAATCCTGTCGGTAAGATAATTAATGTTGGCAGAAAGTACGATTATAAGGTAACGGGAATACTGGAAAACTGTCCGGAGAACTCTCATTTCACGTTTGATATTCTGGCTTCATTCAATTCTCTTTATACAACAGATGGAAAAGACAATATCGAAACATGGGACGGATTTAACGATCTATGGAATACATACCTACAGCTTCCGGAAAACTTTAATCCTGATGATCTGGAAAGCAAATTCCCCGCAATGGTAAAAAAATACGGAGGTGAAGATTATGAAGGCGAATTCCATTTGCAGCCATTAACAAGCATTCATCTGCACAGTAATATTAATTTCGAAATTGAAGCAAATGGAAATATACAGTACATCTATTTATTTTCTGCGATAGCATTTTTCATTATGATGATCGCATGTTTAAATTATATGAATCTTGCTACTGCGCGGGCAGCAAGCCGTTTTAAGGAAATCGGGATAAGAAAGGCTGTCGGAGCAGGCAGGCGTCATGTTATCAGGCAGTTCCTGGGTGAATCTATGATCTTTACAACAATGGCGCTCTTCATTTCAATTATATTTGTAGAATTATTACTGCCTTCATTCCGCTCTTTTATCGATAAAAACATTGAATTTAATTTTTACAGTGATCAAATGTTATTGTTGTATTTAATCTGTGTTGCATTAATTGTAGGACTTATTTCCGGCAGCTACCCCGCGCTTTTTATGTCGGCATCGAAGCCGGCAAATGTCATCAAAGACTCAATGACAACAGGTTCCGTGGGAAAAAGGTCTTCCGCCTTTCGAAATTCTCTTGTTGTCATTCAGTTTGTTATTTCTATTGTTATGATCGTTTGCACATTGACTGTTTATAACCAGTTAGAATTCATAAAAAACAGCAAGCTGGGTTTTACTAAGGATCATATTATTTCGGGGAATATATTTGACAGCAATTTGCGAAACAATTTAGAACTTTTTAAAACCGAGTTAAGCCGATATCCTCAAATACTGGATGTATATGTTAACGGGGATCTTCCGGTTACAATCAGTGCAAGTAATTATGCAAGATGGGAAGAGCTTGAAGAAGGAGAAGAAGGTCCTTTAACATATGGCGCTGAAGTTAGTCATAATTTTCTGGATTTTTTTGAAATCGAGTTAATTGAAGGACGAAACTTTTCAAAGGAATTCACAACCGATACTTCTCAGGCATTTATTCTAAACGAGACGGCTGT
>JASFPP010000146.1:0-10380 GCA_050115915.1 Candidatus Aminicenantota bacterium | reverse complement strand
GAAAGGACGAACAAGATGAAAAGGAATCGCCTCGTCTGTTCAGTTTTGATCCTTCTTTTGACCTGCTATGCGGCCAGCCAGGAAGACAATTCAAACATTATCGCTATCAAAAATGTCACCATAATCCCGGTTGTCGGCGAAGACATCGCTGAAGGCCACATCGTTATCAAAGATGGGCGTATCGCAGAGATCGGGAGTGATATTCCTGTGCCCCAAGGTGCAAAAATCTATGACGCCAAAGGACTTCGTGCCTATCCTGGCCTGATCGACAGTTCTTGCTACCTTGGCCTGTATGAAATCGGATCTCTTCGCGCCACAATCGATAACAGAGAGACCGGTGATGTCAATCCACAAGTGAGGGCTGTTGAAGCCCTGCGGCCGGATTCAATGCACATCCCTATCTCCAGGTCCAATGGAATAACGACCGCACTCATCGTCCCTTCGGGAGGCTTAATCGCAGGCCAAAGCGGCCTGATCAAACTTACAGGATGGACACCGGAGGAGATGATCCTCAAAAAAACATTCGCTATGCATATCGAGCTGCCTGGTATGAGAAGGACCCGAAGACGAGGCGCATCCCAAGCCCAACAGCCCGCTTCAAAGAAGATCTTGGAGCTTAAAGAGTTATTCCATAAAACACGGATGTACAAAAATCAGAAAGATGCCGCACACAAGGATATAACTCGCCCTCTTCCCGAGTTCGATGAGAAGCTCGAGTTTATGCTTCCTGTGATCAAAGGTGAGATACCGGTTGTCATATCGGTCCACTCAGAACAGGATATTTGCGACGCCATCCGATTCGTCAAAGAGGAAAATGTCCTTGCTATTTTTTTTGGAGTCTCCGAGGGGTGGAAAGTTGCCGACAAGATCAAAGATGCTGGAATACCAGTTATATTTGGATCTCTCTATGCTCTGCCACCCAAATGGGAGGACGGCTATGATTCTCTTTACAGGAACCCGGCGATCCTTCAAAAAGCGGGAGTCC
Source organism: Candidatus Aminicenantota bacterium (assembly GCA_050115915.1). Classification (GTDB taxonomy): domain Bacteria; phylum Acidobacteriota; class Aminicenantia; order Aminicenantales; family Aminicenantaceae; genus WTAW01. The sequence goes on along the minus strand of JASFPP010000146.1, from coordinate 9,395 downwards.
TCTTTGCCTTTTCATCCCAGAGCGCGTCTTTGGCAAAGGATTTGCCTTACCATGCGGCCAAAGCTGCGGCATTCGGACTGGACAAAAAAGAAGCTTTGAAGGGTGTCACGATCTATCCAGCACAAATCTTTGGGATCGATGATAAACTGGGAAGTCTGGAAAGAGGAAAGACGGCAAACATTGTGCTGACTGATGGAGATATCCTGGAAATGAAGACCACCATCAAACACGTTTTCATCGATGGCAAGGACACGGACCTTTCATCCGTCTACACTGAACTTCTCGAGAAATATAAAAAGCGAAACAACTGATTGATTTACTACAGTAAGATAATTAATGTTTATTATGTGTGAGTTTGGCGTTAGATTTTATGAAAAATTCATAAGGAGGTGTCGTGAAAAATAGACTCAAGTTCACATGTTCTGTATTTGCAATCGTTTTTGTCTCTTTTTTCGGACTCTACATTTGGGGAAACAATGTTCACGTGGAGGAGTATGATGTTCTCATCCAGAACGGCAAGGTCTTTGATGGATCGTTAAAAGAGGCAAAAAGTGCCGATATCGCTATTCAGGGCGATACGATCGTAAAGATCGCCCGTTCGATCAAAGGGAATGCCAAAAACGTTGTGGATGCACATGGACTCTGCGTGAGCCCAGGATTTATCGACCTCCACACTCATGTGGATCGCAACATGTATTTCCCAGAGAACAGGGCTGTCCTGAACTATCTAAAGCAAGGGGTTACTTCTGTTATCGTTGGACAATGTGGCGGAAGCGCATGGCCCATCGTAGAAAAAGCGGAAGACCAGATCAAAAGGTGGACTGGTGAGGGAATCGCACCCAATGCGGCTCTTCTCGTCGGGCATGGCTCCGTAAGACAACTCGTCATGGGAATGGAGAATAGAGCCCCTACTCTTGAAGAGCTGGAAAAGATGAAAGCGCTTGTCAAAGAAGCCATGGACCAGGGAGCTCACGGGATTTCCACAGGATTGATCTACCTGCCCGGCCGATATTCGAAGACAGATGAGGTCATCGAACTCGTCAAGGTCGTTTCTCCTTACAAAGGCATTTATCACACACACATCCGCGACGAACGGGATAAACTCATCGATGCGATCCAAGAGGCAATCGAGATCTCTAGGCAGACCGATGTGGCCGCCCATATATCCCATTTCAAAGTCATGGGAAAAGACAATTGGGGGCTTGTGAGGAAAGCCTGTGCTCTCATAGAGCAGGCCCAAGCGGAAGGATTGACCATCACAGCGGATCAGTATCCCTATCAATTCGCTAACGGGAACCCATACAGAAGTCCTATTCCTCGTTCGACTTGGATCGGGAATTCCGATGTACCAAGACTGCTATCATCAGATATCGACAATATTTTCGACCATCTCCGGGATGACCATTTGATCGACCTCTACTCAAAGATCACACCCTATACACCTCATAACGAACACCATGAGCAATTCCTCGAAGGGCTGCCGCGACAAAGACTCGTTCAGTTGGTTTCCAGGAGTCTTATCCATGCGGGGGATTTTGTCGGTCCTGAAAATTCCCGATCGAGAATGCTCTTTTTGGAGCGCATGAAAGATCCGAAAGAGGCCTCCAAGATTCGGAAGGAGATCACTGAATATATCGAGAACCTGATCGGAGCCGACAGGTTTATTGTCGGGATCTGTGTGGAGAAAAGCTATGAGGGGAAATCCATCAAACAGATTGCCGATCTCAGAGGCATTTCTGTAGCGGATGCGGCGATCGAGCTGGAGCTCATGGGGGCAAAAATCATTCCCTTACAGATGTGTGAAGAGGATATAGAGTATATCATGAAAAAGGATTATGTGGGGACCGGAAGCGATGGCGTCACTCCTTATTACGGGATCGGCCTGACTCACATCCGCTCCTATTCCACATTCCTCCATAAGATCAAGAAATACGCTTTGCAAAGAAAAGCCGTAACCGTTCCCCATGTCATCCGTTCGCAAACATCTCTCCCCGCAGATATCATGGACTGGCAAGACCGGGGATGGATAAAGGAGAGCTACAAGGCCGACATCACCATCTTTGATCTCAAGAACCTCCAGACTAAAACATCCATATCCAATCCTCATCAATTCAGCGAAGGTGTCGAATATCTCTTTATCAACGGAGAGCTTGTACTCGATAAGGGTGAATGGACGGGCAAATTACCTGGCAAAGTAATAAGACCAAATTCGCCATAGCGTTTTTAAATCCTCGGGAGTTAAAAATCCTCTCAGGACAACATTTTTTTTTGCATCCGGCAGCGAGTTCAAAAGCTGGGTGCATCAAAGGAGAAAGCCAATGCGGATCCAAAGAGTTTTTCTTCTGTTGACAGCGATCATCCTTATTGTTCAGGTCGGGGGAGCCGCTCATGATTCCCGGTTTATTGGGAATGAGGCATTGCTAACGGCCATCCAGAACGAAGTTTCTGGAGAAAGAGCATGGGACATGGTATCCAAAATCTCCCGGTTTCACCGCATTCGGGGAGGGGGAGAGGGTTCGGATTATAACAAATGTGTCGCATGGCTAGCTGAAGAACTGAAGCAGATGGGGATCGGGGATGTGAACGTTCACCTCTACAGGGCGGATGGGAGGACTCGAAGCTTTCTCTGGAATTCCCTTGTGGGGTGGCGGGTTAAAGAAGCAGAGCTCTGGCTTTTAGAGCCAACCAAGAAACTCTATGCCCGCTATTCTGATCAGGCTGTAAGCCTTATGCCCTATTCACAGGGTGGCAGAGTGGAAGCTGGGGTTGTCTTTGTGGGTGAGGGAAAATCGGATAAGGATTACGAAGGGATTGACGTTAAGGATAAAATCGTTTTCGCGCGTGGCGGCGGAGGTTCTGTCGTTCACAGGGAAGCCGTTCTTAAAAGAGGAGCCGCAGGCATCATCGTAGGCCCATCAGATAGAGAGGACCGTCTCCAGTTTGCGGATCTTATCGAGGTCAACCGTCTGTACCCTACAGGAGAAGAGGTTAAAGACACAAAGTTCGGCTTTGCGCTCTCGCGCCGACAGGAGCGGGAGCTCCTTTCCTATATCCAGTCTGGGAAAAACGTCAAGATGAAAGCCGTTGTGGATGCCCAGCTCTTTGACGGAAACATGCCTGTTCTCGAGGCTGTGCTCCCGGGGGAAGATTTTCCAAGCCAAGAGATCATCATCATGGGACACCTCGATCACTATAAACCAGGAGCGAACGATAACGCCTCTGGATCTGCAGGAATGATGGAGATGGTGAGGAGCGTTGTTAACCTCATCCGAAACGAAACGGTCCCTCCGCTCAGACGGACGCTGCGGTTCTTATGGCTGCCCGAGATGCACGGCACCGTGCCTTATCTTGAAGAACATCAGGATATCGGTGAGAGAGGTATTGCTGGAATGAACTTGGATATGATCGGAGAGAATTACGCTCTCTGTCAGTCCACATTCAACCTCACGCGATCCCCCTATTCTGTACCCGGTTACATCAACGATGTCATGGTCAGCTTATTGGATTGGTGTGATGGGCCTGTGTTCTTTTCGCCTAGAGGGACAAAATTCCGCTTCAATCCTCGCGTGCGCCCTTACTCGGGAGGATCGGATCATGTCATGTTCAATGATTCCTCCTTTGCCATACCTACGCCCATGCTTGGACATGGTGATGTATTCCACCACACAAATATGGACACGCCCGATAAATGCGACCCGACAGAACTGAAGAGGATCACGAGCCTGGCTTTAGCTGCGTGTCTTTTTTTGGCAAACGCCGGTGATTCGGATGCTCTTGCCATTGCACAGGAGGTTTACAATCGGGCGAGTGTGAGAATAACTGAGCGGACGCACAAGTCAATCCGTCTGTTGGCTGCTTTTGCATCCGATGAGGCCAAGTGTAGTCTGACACCTGTGCTGTTCGGCAACGTGATGGAATATCCCCGTGTTCAAGCGCGTATCGAAGCGGCAAATATTCGGGAGACCAAAGAGCTCTGCGTGCAGGCTTCAACACAAGAGGCGATCGAAACTTTGGCCAAAAAACTCAAAAAACGGGCCCTCTACGAAGAGGAAGAGCTCAAGTCTTTCTACTCCGGTCTGACTGGATATGACAATAGCGATGAGATCGAACTACCGAAGAATGAATTGGACAAAAGAGCATCCGCAATAACTCCTGTTCGACTTTTCAAAGGCCCGTTGCCCAGAAACATCCTCGAGGAGCGATTGAACGAAGATGAGATGGAATGGTATGAAGCAAACAGGGAGAAGGCCGGAGAAAATTCAGGATCGAAAATGTATGAGATCGTCAACTTGATGGATGGCCAGCGGACAGTATTAGATATCCGACACACCATCTCCTGCGAATTTGGTGAGACGGATGTTGCTTATGTGATTCACTTTGTCCAGGATCTCAAGAAGATAGGGCTTGTCGAGTTTTGACCGGGAAGGCGGCCTAATAAGATCGTCTTTGACTGAGGATGTATCCTGTTGTGAAGATACCCAAAACAGCAACAAAAATAAAGGGAGAGCTGATCCCCAGAGCATCTGAAAGAAAACCCGCGATAAGACTGACGATTGCGCCGGCAAGCATCTGAACGTTTGCAACAATACTGAATGCTTGTGTCTGAAGCCCAGGAGATGCTTTGCTGCCAACCACAGATTGTAGGGCTGGATAGATCATAAAAAGAAATGCACCAAAAAGAATAAGGCTGACGATCGCGAGCTCTTTTAGGGGCGAAAGCCCTAGAAGTCCTACAAAGAGCGTTGCACCCAAAAAGCCGATCCAAATGATGTTGCGTCGCCCGATTTTTTGGCTCAGATAGCCCAAAAGGTAAGGCATCACTGCACCTATAGCGATCCAAAGTGCAAGATACAAACCTGTCTTTCCCAGTGACACTTGAAATTTGTGATGGAAAAGGGATGGAGCGTAAAAAACCGTCGTTCCCCAGCAAGCTCCTCCAAAAAAGAAACCCGGGAACAACTCTGATGTTTCATGAACGGCCTGCTTCCAAGACTTTGCTTCTGGAGGCTTACTGTGGGGATTCACTGTCGATGTCCCTTTGACTATGATAAAACTCAACGTCCCGAGTATAAATAAAATGGCCGCAAGTCCCAGAAGGGGGGCTGGCCAGCCGAAGCTCTGAGCTAAAAATCCGGTCAAAACGAATGCAAGAAACAGACCTATGTTACCCGAAGCGCTTTGAACTCCCATAGCGAAATCCAAAGCTTTATCCGGATGTGACATAGAAACAGTCGCAACCCCTACAGAATGATAGAAGCTGGTGAATATTCTCATCGAGAGATAAAACAACAGAAGTGTGACAAATGACCAGGCGAAAGTGATCAGAATGAGGGAAAGAGAGATCCCCCCCAGGCTAATGAGAAGCATATACTTGTATTCATGCTTCTGTGAATAATGAGCGATGAGAAGCTGGCATAAAAGCGTCATTAAAAGCCCCAGGTTGGAAAGGATCCCGATATGTGCATATTTAGTGATGATAGACTGCTGACTGTAGAGAAGAGGAAAGATCATGGGAACAGTAACGGTGGCAGCGTCATTAAGCCCGTGAAAGATCGATGCTGACAAAAGAATTTTTTTAGGCATATTCGGATATGCGACCGTTCCGGTCAGATTGGACAGTTTATTCTCAAGCTCTTAAAAATGCAAATCCCGAATTCACCGAATGCCTTTTAAAACTCTTCAACAATAAACGCCACGAACTCTTTTTTGCGGAGTTGTCGTGCGATCGACTCGGCATTATTCCTATCGGCAGCTTTGATCCTTACTCTGTAAAAGGTCTGCGTGGGCGTTTGGAACGCAGATACATAAACATTCCGGAATGTCTTTCTTAGTCTTTTTTGAAGAGACTTCGCATTTTCTTTGTTAGCGAATGCTCCGACCTGGACGGCATACTTCACTGAGGACAGGGGTGGCGATTCATCCGCTAAAACTTCGATCTTGACAGGAACAACACCAGGTCCTACGGCATCCAATACTTGCGCAGCAGCGTACGAAAGATCGATGATCCGGTCTTTGACAAACGGACCCCGATCGTTGATCTTCACCTTTACCGATCTGCCGTTATTCAGATTCGTCACCATCACATACGTTCCAAAGGGGAGCGTCCGATGGGCTGCAGTCATATCATACATGTTGTACACCTCTCGGCTGGAAGTGGTTTTGCCATGGAAATTTGGCCCATACCAGGACGCGAGACCTGTTTGAACACTCGATGGGACTTTTTTGGGAAGGCTGCGGCAGGAAAACATCAACAGAGTCATACAAAAAAAAGAGATAGCTAAGGCTTTAGGTTTCACCGTGACCTTCACAAAAGGTTTATGAGCTTTTTTTTGAGCAATTCAAAGGTCTCTCCGGGATTGGAACAGTAATAAAACAGTTTGGTATCTTCGGACGATATGGCTTCGTGCTTGACGAGAGCATCAAAGTTGACAACATGTCTCCAGTATTCCTCGCCATAGAGGCAGATAGGAAGATGTTTTTTCTGCATTTTTTCTGTTTGGATCAGTGTGAGTGTTTCAAAAAGCTCATCCAGAGTCCCATACCCGCCCGGGAAAGCTAGCACAGCTTTGGCTTGGTAGACCAGCCAGAATTTTCGCATGAAAAAATAGTGGAACAGGAAGGAAAGTTCAGGGGAGATATAAGGATTGGGGAATTGTTCATGCGGCAGTGAGATGTTCATCCCAATGGATTTCCCGCCCGCTCGAGCAGCTCCTCTATTGGCAGCTTCCATGATGCCAGGACCTCCACCCGTGCATATGACAAAATTCTTTCCTTTGGGCTTGAGCTTTATGGCCCATTCAGCTAGCCTGAATGCCAGTTCTTCGGCTTCCCAATAGTATTTTCCGAGAACACTGTCTTTTTTGTCCGGGTTCGCTCTCGCGGAGCCAAGAAACAAGACTGTGCTGTTGACTTTGAGATTCCTCATCCTCTGTAATGGCTCGAGGTATTCGGCCAAGACTCTTATGACACGTGCATCCCTCGAATTTAAAAAATTCAAGTTTTTATAGGCCTTTTCAGGTATGAAAAAATTATCCATGAGATCTCTTCCTCTTTGTCTTTGTTGATACCGCCAGACTGCACCCCATGATATCACAAAAAGGAATAATAATCGGGATGATTTTGATTTTGACTTCGGATATATCCTGTGATATCTATACATTCTCGATGAGCCGAGCGTATCTTCATGTGTAAAGATATTCCCATTTTGAGAGACAAAGAATATCCCGGAAGACTAATCATAATTGGGAGAGATCAAGCGGATAGAAATTCTATTATCGTGTATGCCATCACCGGAAGATCCCCCTTCAGTCAGGCAAGAAGGATCGGCATTACAGCCGAAGGGGCCTGGGTCGAACCCACAGACGAAAAAATACTCAAGGAGGGAAACACAGAGCTCCTTATTTACCCCGCTCTCCTCTATGGCAACGGGATTGCTGTCAGCAACGGAAGACAGACTTCAGATATCAGGGACAAACTCTTTCCGGGATTAGATCCTGTAGACATTCTTTCCTCCGCACTGGCTCACTGGGAGTATGAACCCGATCCGCCCGCGTTTACACCCAGGATCAGCGGATGTGTTCTTCCCGATGGGAGGGCGGCCTTGAGCCTCATAAAAAGGGACACCGAGGGTTCGACCTCTAGACAATACTTCAAGATTCCCATGCAACCGGGCAAAGGGAAAATGATCTCCACTTACTCAGGAGAGAACAGAGATCCGCTTCCATCTTTTGAGGGCGACCCGGAAGATGTGCCCCTGATATATGGAACAGCAGCGGAGACAGCCGCAGCCGTTGACATGGCGCTGAGTGCGCCAAAGACCGTGCATGATTTTAGGGTGGCGGTCGTGTGTGTATTTTTAAGGGATCTAACAACCGCAGAATTCGATATATCTGTGATAAACAGATCGGAGAGCAAGAAAAATGAGTAAGATCGACAAAACAACTCGTGCCCAGTACAGGACCAAGGTCGAAGAGCAATTTGCGGAGACTCTTACATTCGGGAACATCACATTCCGGAAGAAGATGTCGATGCGCTATGGGGAAAATCCAGGTTACCCAGCCGCCTTTTACCAGGAGGAAGGGGCCACTGGTCCCAACATGTCATCGCTCGAGGTCATTCAAGAAGGGACTAAAGGTCTGGGTTATATCAATGTCGGTGATATGGACCTTGGACAGAGGCTCGTAAAAAAACTCACCGATATATACCCTGGTAACAAGATCTGTGCTCTTATCAAGCATGAGATGCCCAGTGGCGTAGCCATGGAGGGAGATCCTGCACTTGTTTTCGAGAAAGCCTGGAAGGGTGATCCCCTTTCAAACTTTGGCAGTGTCGATGTATTTAACTACGAACTCGATGAGGACACATCCTTAAAGATCGTGGAGAAGGGCCGAAATGTCGAAGTGGTGTACGCTCCCGGTTTTACATCAGAGGCGCTAGAGGTATTGGCTACGAGGAAAGTTTTACGCGTCGTTAAAATGGGATGTTCATTCGAAGTCCCCTCTGAGGACAAAAACCTTGAGTTCAAGCGTGTTGCAGGGGGACTCCTCATCCAGGTGCGTTTTGATTCGAGAATCGTATCTCCGAGTACTGTCGACGTCGTATCAGAGAGAAAACCGAGTGCGGAGGAACTGGAAGCCGCCATTTTTAATTGGACGGTCGCCTGTTTTACACGCTCCAACGCAGTTGTCATAGGCACTCGAGATAAAATCCACGGGATCGGATCGGGTCAGCGAAGCCGGGTGGATGCGGCCGAGGATGCCATCCGCTTTTCCCGGAGAGGATATGGCCCCAGGGATTGCGTTATGGCTTCGGATGCTTTTATGCCTTTTCCGGATGTTGTCGAACTGGCCGCGGAGAACGGTATTACTGCAATAATCTACCCTCTGGGATCGATAAGGGATCTCGATGTGATAGAGCGAGCGAATGCCCTTAATATGGCTATGATCGTCACGAAGGCGCCTGATGAGCAAGACAGCGAGCGTTGCTTCCTTCACCGCTGATTGAAATCTGCGTCTTTCCTCTGTTGCAGGATCAATCCCCCCAAGAAAGTGGTCTAACCAAACATTATTTCTCAATAATGTTGACATACGGAAGAATAGGTTTATAATGACAAACTTAATATTTAATAATATTTTACTTATTTTCTATGGCGTTAATCCATAGAAAACGCCATAAAAAGGAGCCATCATGAAAGAAGTGACTGTCGAGGAGTTATTGGCCAAGGCCGAACAACCCTCCAAGGATGCGATGCGCCTTCATCCGTTTTATAAGGGAAAAATTGAAGTCATACCCAAATGCCGCATTAGAGATTTTCACGATTTTGCCATCTGGTACACACCCGGTGTTGCTTCACCTTGCAATGAGATTCACAAGGACAAGGAAAAAGCCTATGAATT
>JASFPP010000145.1:0-10618 GCA_050115915.1 Candidatus Aminicenantota bacterium | reverse complement strand
ATGAAAATTGGAGTCAAGTAGGCGAAAAGATTTGGCCAGATACTATGGATATAGCCCGGCATATAATTGGAATCGGCGTCCAGCCCCAGAAAGATTGGGTGAATTCAAAAGGGCTCAACTTTGTTGAACTTTTACTCATCCAAACCATGGAACCCGGAAATAAGGTGTATAAGACTCTAACAGAAATTCTCGAGAAAGAAGCAGTAAAGGTGGATTAAGAATATTAGAATAATCTGAAATTAAGGAGAACAACATGATACTTGAAGGTAAATTTACAATAAAGGCACCCATTCAAGAGCTTTGGGATACAATGTTAAAACCGGAGACCTTGCGTGCCTGCATACCTGGTGCAGAAAAGATAGAGCAGCTCGATGAAAAAACTTACGACTGTGTAGTCAGGCAAAAGGTCGGTCCGATTTCAGTGCGGTTCAAGTTTAAAACCATCCTGGCAAAAGTCAATCCTCCCACGCATGCGGAGCTTGAGGGTGAAGGAGAAGACATTGGCAAGGCCGGTCGATTCGTTCAAAGAACAAACATAGACTTAAAGAAGATCGAAGGAGGAGAAGTAGAAATTTCTTACAGGTGTGATGCGAATATTGTCGGCAAACTGGCGATGTTTGGCGACAGGATATTGAGGGCTAAAGCGAAAAACCTAGAAAAAGAATTTACAGAGAACCTAAGGGAAAAACTTAGAGCAATCGCCTAAGACTCCGATCAATAGTTTGTTAATGAATAGAGTAAATTTCCGGTTGTTGTCAAATCTTATTCTTCTCTTCGGAGTGAAGTCTGTTCCTTGATCAAATTCTTCCTATGTACTCAATACTCAGGAGCATACTTTGCAGTTTTCGTCTCGCTTTATATCATAAACCCTAAACTTTAAATCATTACCATTGAACAGCAATAGTTTTCCAGCTAATGATGGGCTATGTCCGATAATTATTTTAATAGCCTCCAAAGCTTGTAAGTTGGCTATCACAGCCGGAGTTACACCCAGAACCCCGAGTCCTTTGGGCCCTTCAGGATGAGCACAAGCGAGGCAGGGGGTTTTCCCCGGAATCATAGTGGTAATCATGCCTCTTAAGCGGGAGACGCCGCCGTAGATATAGGGTAACCTCTGATTGATACAAGCTGAGTTGACGACTAGCCGGGCGGGCAAATTATCTAATCCGTCCACGACTATCTGAGTTCCATCAATAACACTATGGACATTTTTCTCTGTTATCTTAGCGAAAATAGGAGTAATTTCTACTCCTTGGTTCAATTTGGATAATTTTTTTTGAGCAACCTCTATCTTCTTTTTTCCGATGTCCTCTTCCCAATAGAGAATTTGCCTATTCAAATCAGACAATTCCACTTCATCGAAGTCAACGATGGTAATATGTCCGACACCAGCAGCAGTTAGATAGATGGCTGAAGCACAGCCTAGGCCACCAACGCCAACAACTACGACATGGGAGTTTTTTAGTCTTCTTTGCCCCTCTTCTCCGATATCCGGGATTATCAGTTGTCGGTTGTATCGAGTGAGTTCACTCTGATCCAGCATTTTTTTCCTGTTTCGGTTAACCGTCCCAACGCCAAAGCATCTTGACCCTTACCTCATCGCCGTCTCTCAGTTTAACATCGAGTCCACAAGGAAAAGATAAATAGTTCTTGCCATTAACGCAGACATCATAGTCAAAATCTAAGTCATTGGTTTGGAGGTCAATGGGCTCAAAATCGACATTCGCTTGCTTATATATTTGTGAAAGTTCTGAGAGTAAAGCCCTTAACGTCTTACCTCCAACATCAATTTGGATAATCCCTTTTTTTTGAGCGTCTGGCCAGGGTGCATACAGCCAAGGCATAATAACGGAAAGCAGTCCCTCCCGAGTCACTTCTTCGGTTGGATTAACTATGATTATCAATTCTGAAAAACCTGGCATTATCACTGCTTTCACTCCCAACTCCTCATGAAGCGTTTGCATCTGAAATTATGTGTGACTTTTGTAGTCTTGTCAATTAGGCAAATCTTCCTCCATATTTATATTTTCTTTTTTCGTTTTCTCAGGTTTGACCTTGATTTTCTTCTGTGGTAAAAGCACAAGAAAAGAGTAGGAAATTAATACTAAAAAAAAATGATGAAAGCAATTTCAGACAAGAAAAACAAACTCTTTTGCCAGCTCGATATCAAGCCAGGAGATACAATAGCGTTCGTCGGCGCTGGCGGTAAGACTAGTTTAATGCTGACCTTAGCGGAGGAATTATTCAACACTGGTTCTAAAGTTGCGGTTACCGCCACGACAAAAATGGGCAAGAGGGAGTGCTCAGAACATAGTGAAGTAATTGTGGAATATGATATATCCAAACTTATTTCAAAAATGTGCAGCGTTTTTTCGTGGAATAGGATTCCGATATTATTTTCAGGTATAGATGATGTGAAAAAACGTATGCTTGGCCTTGAGCCTTCCATAGTGAACCGAGTGGCTAAGGTAGCGGATAACTTATTGATAGAGGCTGACGGCTGCCGCGGTAAATCGTTCAAGATCCCTATGACACATGAACCCGTGGTTCCAGAGTGCGTTAATAAACTATGCATCGTAGTGGGAGTTGATGCAGTGGGACAACCAGTCAATGATGAGAATTTTTATAATGTAAATGGCATAGTTAAGCTGGGTACGAGAAGGGGCGAGCTTTTAACTCCGGTTTTATTGGGCAGATTGTTGTCCCATCCTTCCGGGTACCTTAGATACAAAACTGATAATCGGAAGATCTATCTACTATTAAATAAGTGTGATGAATTAAATGAGATATGCAGTTCTAAAGAGCTCACCCAGGAGCTATTCCATGATTCACTCGAAAAAATAATATTCACCTCAACTAAAATATCCCCATCTGTGAAAATGATCGCTGACAACAGCAGCCAAAAGATCAGCGGTGTGATATTAGCTGCGGGGGAATCTGCACGGTTTGCTGGGCCTAAGCAGTGTGCAGACATTGGAGGGCGGACATTATTAGCCCATGTTACAGATCAAGCATTGAATAGCAAACTAGATGAAATAGTACTCGTGCTGGGGCATAATAAAGAAGATGTGCTTGAAAGTCTGGGAGATCTCTTAGACAAAGAGAAACTGACCGTCGTGGAGAATTCCGACTACCAGAAAGGAATGAGCACATCACTTAAAGCAGGTTTGAAAGTTCTCTACAATAGCGCAGATGCGATAATGTTCATTCTTGGCGATCAGCCGAAAGTCACAACAGAACTTTTGAATAAATTAATAGATGCCTATAAACATTCTAATGCGCAACTGTGTTTACCCGTGATTAATACCTCTGGTGGCAAGCGCCGTGGCCATCCCATAATAATAGGTAGTAAAATGTATCCTGAGTTGCTGAAGATCTTTGGTGATATTGGCGCTCGAGAAGTGGTGAAAGAATATATTAAATATGCAAAAATGGTTGAGCTCAAGAATGGAAACTCACAGTTTGAAATCAATACACAAGAAGACCTGAAGGAATATAAAGGAGCGTTAAAATAAAAGCATGAATTCTATGATAATGTTTCAGAGTTGATGCAGTCGCACCCAAAGCTGAGACACCAACAGAGATTGCCGTTGGAATCCTGGCCGAGCTTATCCGGGTGCGACGTATCGGGAAGCCATCAAGAATCAGTCTTGTAAGAATTTATGAGGGAGCTGATGATAAAAAATAAACTCATATTAGTAAAAGGGGCGGGGGATTTTGCCTCCGGAAGTATTAGAAGATTACACATAGCTGGGGCTAAGGTTGTATGTACAGAACTACCGCAGCCACTGACTGTTCGGCGGAAGGTTGCTTTCTCGGAAGCAATGTACACTGGCGAGCATACGGTGGATAACGTGACGGCTGTACGGGCTGCGCCGGAGGAGATTAATCAATATCTATCTGAGGATAAGATCCCTATCCTGAACGACCCGGAAACGAAGATTATTAAAGAGCGAAAATTTGATGTTGTCATTGATGCAAGGATGGCTAAGAAGAATATAAATACCAAGATTACCGATGCCCCATTTGTAATCGCTCTGGGTCCAGGTTTTGAAGCAAGTAAAGACTGCCATGCTGTTGTCGAGACTCTAGCTGGGCATAATCTCGGAAGAGTCGTTTATGAAGGCAAGGCGGCGGAGGATACTGGCACGCCCACACCACCCGAACTTTATTTTTCCCAAGAGGGCTCATCTTTTCAAGTAACATGCTGTTCCGGTTTTGTGCCGTGCTGTGAAGGATTTATTTTAGACTCATTAGTTATCCGTGCGCCCGAAGAAGGCGTGTTTACTGGTGAAAAGAAGATTGGAGAGCTAGTTAAAAAGGGAGACATAATAGGTAGAGTAAACGATATTCAAATAAGAGCTGAAGCTAATGGTGTGATCCGTGGTCTAATTCATGATGGAGTTCACGTCACCAAAGATCTTAAGATCGGTGATATTGACCCGACTGATGATGTAAACCGTGCCTATGAGATCTCAGAGAAAGCGAATGCCGTTGCAGGCGGTGTTCTCGAAGCATGTTTATATCTCGTGAATAAAAAAAGCATGGAAACTTAATAGAATTGTATCTGCTAGGCTTTGGAACAAGACTAAGAAAATACTTGACAAAAAGAGAAGGTAAAAAAATGTTATGTAGGCTATGAAATATTGGAGCAGAAAAAGATAAGTCAAAAGATAATTATGATTACATATAAAGCCTTGAGAGGTAATAAGCCAAGTAAAGAGCATGTTGATAAAATGGAAAGTACCAGAATGGTGCCATCTCCCTTATTGGGGATCTAAGGGGAGAGAGTACCAAAAATAATAAAAAAGGAGGAAAAATTAAAAACAATGAAGAAATTGAAAAAACTATCACTGAATATGTGTATATATATGTATCTTGATTATTCCAAGACAAATGAGAGGGGAGATGCAGTATGAAAATCCAACTTTTAGGATCTAGCATGTTACGAATTGTGAGTGAGAAGGGGAAGATCATTATTGTAGATCCTTGGATTACTGATAATCCTACTTGCCCTAAGGAGTGGCAAGATAAAGGGAAGTGGTCAGATGTTGATTTAGTTTTGTGTACACACGCTCACTTTGACCATTCAACGGATTTAGAGGAAATCCTGGACGTTAATAAACGAGTGATGGGAGTTGTTCAATATGAATATTTCCTCATCAAATTTGCAGGGCGTCGAGGAAATATCTTCCCCCTGAACTTTGGTGGAACATGCTCATTGCTGGAGGATATTCAGGTTACCCTAGTTCCGGCCAAACACAGCTCAAGTTTTGGAGAGGGTGAAGGATTTAAGTTGGTTGGTTCACCTGCAGGCTTTATAATTAGACTCGAAAATGGATTTACGATTTATGTGTCTGGGGATACAGGGTTTATTTCCGAGATGAAAACGCTTATAGGCGATTTTTATAAACCTGACCTAGCAGTTCTATCTGTTGCAGATATCTTTTCCATGGGACCTGCTGAGGGAGCTTATGCGGCAAGTTTGATCGGAGCAAAATTCAATATTCCGTGCCACTGGCTTCCGAAAGTGGATGATGCAGCCGATCCAGAAGGGATGAAAGAATTTATCAAAAAGTATCCTCTAGCTAAATTTTTAGTAGAAAAGAATAAAGAATTTGCTAAGGAATTAGAGAAGTACCCAGATCAAGAGTGTATACATCTGAACCCGGGAGAATCCTTTTCTCCACCGAGCCATTAGCTGTACAACCTCCTCCGCCTCAGTTTCACCAGCAAGAACTCCTGATGGCCGTCGAGGAGACTGGGGAGTATTTCTGAGAGCCTCTGCGGCTGCTTCAAGCTGATCCGAGGGCGGTGTCTAACTAAAATTTGATGGCTTGGAGATTTCGTGGAATTTATGCCGCTTTTTGAATCGTTGACCTCGCCGGTTTCGGTGTGATACGTTCACTCTAGGATGTAAGTAGGTGAAAATCGAGAAAAATTATGAGAGATCCGATGTCATCCCCAAAACCAAATTCCTGTATTTATGAGGGACAGGTCAGGTAATTCGATTTTCGATTATAATACCAACTGTAACGGCTTATATGTAACTCCCGCTGTGCTTTGGGAAGAATCTTCTGTTCAAACAGATCGTTCTTCGCAGAAATATTCCCCCCCTCTTTCTGCTAATTTCCTGGCTTTTGCTAGATCGGTTTCAGTATTGACATTGAATAGGCTTAAGTATTCAGGATCGAACCTCTTGATTTCCCGAGCCTCCAAATACCTCACTCTGATCAAGGGATAGATCTTCTGAATCTTAAGATCGCCTCGCTCGAGTTTCCTCTCCATCGGGATGAGACAACGCTTGGTATAGACCGCATGGAGCGGCTCAAGTCTATCTCCCAGCCTGGGAACCACAGCATCATAACCTTCAGCAATGTGTATCATGTAGCGCAGTAATGAATAATTTAAAAAAGGCATGTCAGATGCAACGACAAGATTATAGAATGAATTTGAAGCCACTAATCCCGTATATAGACCGCCAAGAGCCCCTCCATCAGGATAAATATCTGTGACTATCCTTAGCTTTTTACTTTCTCTGAGGTGAGGAAAAGATTGTCCGTTTGCATTAACAATAAAAATATCGGAGCTCACGGAATTCACAATATTTATCACTCGCTGCAGCAGGCTTCTGTCGCCAACCGTTTCTAATCTTTTATCCCGCATCAAGCGAGAGCTTTTGCCGCCGGCAAGAACAACAGCATCTGTATTCATATCATCACCTCGGAGCCCAAAGGACCATTCTCGGTTTTTTGCTCATTTCTTTAGCCAGATCCTCAATGCGGCCATATTTCATACAGGAAGCCATACAATGTTTCACACATGCCGGTTCGAGCCCTTTTTTTGTGCGTGGTTTACAAAGAATACAGAGTTCTGTCGGAAAAGGAATAAAGGCTAGATAGGCCTTATCCCTGGGAAGCTTCTGATTGACTTCGATGACCTGCATCCCTCCCATCCCCTCCGGCCAATCGTATTCTTGAGCGCAAGCGATTTGACAAGTGAAGCAGCCCGTACAATATTCGTAGTCGATTAGGAGGCCATATTCGTTGCTCTTAGACATTTTTTTTCTCCTCATTTTGGTTGACTTTGTAAACCTTACAAAGTAAATGCTTTAAGGGTGCACCCAACCCGTCTTTCCCCTGATATCCCATGGGAATGAGCTGGTTGATATTCGATTCCCAAACGCCGTATAGAGACGGTTCAGGGCCGGCCTTTTCCGGAAACCACCAGCCGTGGGCAGCCATCACCATCCACGGAGGTACAATAATAGTCACCTTGGCCTTGAGCTTACACCTGCCCAACCAATTTTCGACCCAGACCCACTCTCCATTGCCGATATCGAGAGACTTGGCCGTATCGGGATGGATTTCGATCACAGGATCAGGATCGATATTCCTCAACCAGGGAATGTTTCTATGTTCCGCATGGAAGTAAACGGGGGATCTTCTTCCCGTGGATAGGATCAGTGGATACTTTTTAAAGAGATCCGGTCTACTGACAGGAGTAAATGGGGGTTCTTCGTAGTGAGCGATCGGCTCATAGCCCCACTCCTCCCTCAGTGTTGAGTACAATTCCATCTTGCCTGACGGAGTTTTGAATCCGGGCTTCTTGTCCGGACGCAATAATCCCTTTTCGAACCGATGATACGGCGCACTGGGGTGGCCCTCTGGCGGGAAGGCCCATCCCTTTTGCTGAAGCTCTTTGAATGTCATCCCAGACGGCTCCAGGATTTCATCGAACAACTCATGTATGTTCTCCCAGCGAAAATCCGGATCGAATCGCTTGGCCAGCTCAAAGTTGATCTCTATATCGGGTTTGCACTCCTCAACTTTCAGGGCCTTATTGATGGTCTGGAGTGGAACCCACCAGGAACGAACTCCGTCTTTTTCAAGAAATGTTGCCGCCGGCAGAACGATATCCGCCAACTGCGCGGTGGGATTCATAAAAAGATCAACAACCGCAACAAAATCCAGTTTCTTGAGGGCCTCAGACCATTTTTTAGGCTCCATACCTACCCCTGCTAAAGGATTGCAGGTTTGTATCCACATGCCTTTGATCGGATAGGGCTCCTCTGTGAAAATCTGTTCCAACACCAGGTCAGTTTGGGCTCTCCATATAAATTTATTTAGAGGCCCATAGCGGTCAGCTCCGATTCTCTTTTTATCCATCTCTTTGGAAGCCAGTTTGATGACTCCTTTTGCTCCTGGCAGAGCATAAGCGACAGCATCAAAGGCAAAACGGGATATCACATTCCCGCCCGGGACATCCAGATTTCCTGTGAGGCACCAGAGATTAGCGATCGCCTGTGTGGTAGGCGTGATGGCAGGTGTCATATCGATGGGAACACCCCAGTGTATGGCTGCCGGTTTGGATTTCGCATAAAAGTGTGCCGCGTCGACAATATCATCTGTCGGGACACCGGTAATCTCCGATACTCTTTCGAGAGGATACTTGTTTACCTCTTCACAGAAAAAACTCCATACCGTTCTGACAGTCACTGCAGTTCCATCAAGAAGATCGACTTTAAAGCTCCCTTCCAAGATGGGTTTCACATCTGCGGATTTATACTCAACATTTGCAGAATCCCATACAACCGGCTTGTTTGTTTTCGAGTCCCAGACAACAAAATTACTTGAATTTCCTCCTTCTGCGATATCGCACTCCCGAAGCAATTTTCCGGTATCCGTTCTGATGAGATGAGGGGCATTTGTCCATTTCTCCACAAAATCTTTGTCATATAACCTCTTCTCAATAATCTCATAAAGAAAACCCATAGCCAGAGCCCCATCGGTTCCAGGCCGAAGCTTGAGCCACTTCTTTGCTCTCGAGGTGAACCAGGTCAGTCTCGGATCGATTGCAATTATTTTTGTGCCTCTCTTCATAAGATCGATGATCCAATGGCCAAAAACATTGTCGGGACATGAAGCTGGAATGTTATACCCCCAGATGACGATACACTCTGGAATTTTATACCTCGGATCATCATATCGATCAGGAAGCCACTGTGCCGCATCCATTATGCAGTAATCTCCTTGGACGGTATCCACAGCTGCAATCCTAGGACTGTAGCAGGCAATCCCGCTTAGAGCAAACATGACATTGGGGCTTCCGAATGCATAGGCCAGCATACATATCCAAGGACCGATATCCCTTCCCGTGCCCATCGAGAAAATCACACTCTCCGGTCCATAATTTTCCCGGATCTTGCCCATTTTTTCCTCGATGAGGTCAAAAGCTTCATCCCATGAGATCTCTTCCCATTTTCCCTCTCCCCGCTCGCCAACTCTTTTAAGTGGACGGGTTAACCTTTCGGGATGATTGATATACTGTGTCATGGCTAAACACCTGGCACACAAACGTCCGTTGTTCCAGGGATGATCGGGGTTGCCCTCGATCTTCTCCAGTTTCCCATCCCGAATATGCGCTAAGACCCCACAACCGCCATGGCATCCCGGTCCTGCAGACCAGGTGGTAGTGGGTATTATTTCCGTTTCGGATAGATTAGATTTTTGCCCTTGTTTACCATTCATCATCCTGTCTCCTTTATAAAAATTTGGTTAAAAAAACTTAAATAGACTCAGAATTCTAAACGTACAGTTGATTTTTTGTTGAAGCTGAGCCGAATTAAAATACTGAACTCATTGTAATACTTCATGCCCTCTTGAACAATATCTCAATTATTCTAACATACTCCTCATAGCTTCATAGGGTGTTTTGCCCTTGAATGCTCCATGCGGACGATCCATGTTGTAGAACCGCTCTCACTCCGATAATTTCTCATTTAAATCCACATCATCCGTATAAGTCAACAGCTGATAAAATTCTTCCTGATCTGTTCGAAGGGATCTCTTGACCTTTCCGTTGAGTTGTGGAGATCGAGGTTTGATATAGACGTGTCTCATACCCTTATCCTCGACATGCCAATGAAATTGAGCTTGAAACTCATGGCCTCGGTCTGTCCGAAGTGTGGAGGGCAGATGCGAATCATCGCTTTCATAGAAGATCATAAGATCATCGATAGGATCATCCCCCACTCCAAGCTTAGCTTTCATGCTCAGAGACATCCTCCGCCTTAGTTTCACCAGCAAGAACTCTTGAAGGCCGTCGAGGAGACTGGAGAAAATTTCTGAGAGCCTCTGCGGCTGCTTCAAGCTGATCCGAGGACGCTGTCTAACAAAAATCTGATGGCCTGGAGATTTCGTGGAATTTATGCCGCTTTTTGAGTTGTTGACCTCGCCGGTTTCGGTGTGATACGTTCATTCTAGGATGTAAGTAGGTGAAAATCGAGAAAAATTATGAGAGATTCGATGCCATCCCCAAAACCAAATTCCAATATTTATTAATTACCAAAGAAGAGAAAGGAGGTCTAGATGCTTGATGCTTTATTTAAACCAAAATCTGTGGCTATCATAGGAGCTTCAAATAATCCCTTGAGCATTGGCCATATTGTTATTAAAAATCTGCTTGATCACAATTATAAAGGCCCCATTTACCCTATTAACCCGAAATCAAAGTTCATAAAAAGTTTTAGAGCTTATCCATCTGTTATGGATGTCCCCGATGATATAGATCTAGTGAATATCTCCATAAAAAACACTTTAGTTCCCTTAGTACTTGA
>JASFPP010000144.1:0-10728 GCA_050115915.1 Candidatus Aminicenantota bacterium | reverse complement strand
CGCAAACCCATACTGGATTTTAAAGTTTATGCCCGGAAATACGGCGAGGAGCTTGAACACATCATGAATGTGTTCGTTCAAAAACTGGATGAAGGTGCACTCCTACCGCTCACCCATATCAATGAATTGATTCTGTATTTATTAACGAGAAAGGAAAGAGGCCATACAGCCTGTGGTGTAGAGATCGCAGAGAACTACGATATTGTGTCGGGAAAGGTCTTTCCCTGCGCGGATCTTCCGCCCGATGCGGCCATCGGACATCTCGACAATCAAGGTCAGCTTCAACTCGATGAATATGATCTCAACTCACTCGTTTCGTATACAAATGATCTGGGATGCAAAGAGTGTGGTGTTTATCCTTATTGCGGGGGGAGATGTCCTGTCCAGGCTCTTGTCGGCTCCCGAGAGAGGAGTTTTCAGATCTGCCAGCTCATGCGTCTCCATGTGGGAATCGTCCAGGAGCACATTGAGAACATCCATGATGCTATGAAGACCAACGGCATCTCTCTTCAAGACCTGTATGATCGATCGGCCTTTCTCGCCAAATACACGGACGTTGTTCCTTAAAATCCGGGACTGATAAATCTCCAATAAAATATTCGATGTAATTCCTTGAGTTTGATCGAATGCCCATTATCCGGATTGTTCGAAAGCCTTAGTTCCCGGTTGACGCTTTACCCATTTTTAGACATAATACAAAACCTGGATTATACACACGTTGTCGTGACTGAAGCGGCAAAGCCCAGTCGGGAAAAGGTAAAGGGATCGGGCTACTTGAAATAATCCAATCGATTGGACGAATTGAGGATAGGCGAATGCGCGTAGCCATGTACTATAACAACAATGACATTCGGATCGAGGATCTTCCCGTTCCCAAAATCGGTCCGGGGGAGATCCTGATGCGTGTCGAGGCAAGCGGTGTTTGCGGCAGCGATGTCCTGGAATGGTATCGTGTCAAGAAGGCCCCCCTTGTTTTAGGACACGAGGTTGCAGGACGGGTTGTCGAAACCGGCGAGGGTGTGGAAAAGTTCAAGGTCGGAGACCGTATTGTTGCTGCGCATCACGTCCCCTGCAATACATGCTTTTACTGCCTTTCGGGACATCATACGGCTTGTGATACGCTCAGGAGCACAAATTTCGATCCGGGAGGTTTTTCCGAGTGCCTCAGAGTTCCGGCGATTAATGTAGACAGGGGAGTGTTTATCATCCCGGATGATATCTCATACGAGGAGGCGACCTTCCATGAACCCCTCGGGTGTGTGATCCGTGCTCAACGGATCGCTCAACTCTCACCCGGACAGAGTGTTCTAATCCTCGGATGCGGCATAGCAGGGCTTCTCAACATTCATCTTGCTCGATTTTCCGGCGCTGGAAAAATCCTGGCCGTTGACATCGTGCCTTTCAGGCTTACCGCTGCCAAAGATTTCGGTGCCAATGAAGCTGTGCTGCCCACAGAAAATATTCAGGAAATTCTCCGCCAGCTGAACGATGGAAGACTGGCTGATCAAGTCTATGTGTGCACAGGCGCTGAGAGTGCGCAGGTTCAAGCAATGGAGTGTGTGGAAAGGGGAGGGACGGTGCTTTTTTTTGCGCCCACCAATCCCGATGTTCGCACACCCCTCTCCATCAATGACCTTTTTTTCAGGAACGATGTCACTTTGACGACTTCTTATGGGGCCGCTCCTTACGACTCCTGGTTGGCCCTCGAACTCATCCGCAATCCCCTGATGCGCGTCCAGGACATGATCACACACCGGTTCCCTCTTCGAAAAACACAAACCGCCTTCCGGATTGTCGCCAAGGCCCAGGATTCCATCAAAGTGAACATCGAGCCTCAGAAATAATAGAAATCGTGATTAGAAAGGAGAAAGACTATGGATTGGGGAAAGAAAAACCGTCTCTCTCAGATCATCAAACCCGAAACGGGCCGCACGGTCATGCTGGCTGTCGACCACGGCTACTTTTTAGGGCCCACACATAAGTTGGAGGTGCCGGAAGAGACAATCAATCCACTCTTGCCCTACGCGGATGCTCTCATGCTGACACGCGGAGTGTTGAGAAACTGCGTCAGCCCCGAGACTTCCGCTCCCATCGTCCTCAGAGTGTCCGGAGGTTCCAGTATTATTGGAGCCGATCTGTCTAATGAAGGGATAACGGTAGCCATGGAGGATGCGGTCCGTTTAAACGTTGCCGCTGTCGCTCTCTCTATTTTTGTGGGATCGGAGTACGAACATCAGACTCTCATGAACCTGGCAATCCTCGTGGATGTGGCCGAAGAGTATGGGATTCCTGTGCTCGCTGTTACAGCCGTCGGTAAAGAGCTGGGAAAACGGGACGAGCGTTTTCTATCCCTCTCCTGCCGGATCGCCGCAGAACAGGGGGCGAGTTTCGTCAAGACCTATTATTGCGACGAATTCGAGAAAGTGGTCGGAAGCTGTCCGGTTCCAGTTGTCATCGCCGGTGGCCCCAAGCTCGAAACAGAATTGGATGCCTTCAAGCTGGCGTACAGTGCGATCCAGAAAGGCGCCAAAGGCGTGGACTTCGGCAGAAACATCTGGCAAAATCCCAAGCCTGTCGGAATGATCCAGGCCATTCGTGCGATCGTTCATGAAGATGCCTCACCCGAGGATGCACAGCAAATCTATGACAGAAACGGATAATTCTAATAAGGGCATCCCAAAGGAGTTTTCAGATGAAGATCGCACTCATCCAACAGCATGCCACACTCGATCGAGAAGACAATGTTCGCCGTGGTCTAGAGGCATTTAAAAGCGCAGCCGAATCCGGTGCCGAGCTCATCGCTTATGCGGAACTTGCCTTTTATCGTTTTCTTCCGCAAAATCAAGCCACTCCCGAAGATCTCGCAAATGCCGAACCCATCCCCGGCCCAACAACAGAGAAATTCGCCAAGCTCGCCAGAGAGTATGGTGTTGTCGCTGTTCTTAACACGTTCGAATCCGACGGCCCAAACACCTATGATGCCTCCCCGGTTGTCGATGCGGATGGATCGCTGCTCGGTGTGACACGGATGGTTCACATCATGGATGGACTGGGGTTCTATGAGAAAGGATATTACACTCCTGGCGATAAGACGAGCTTTGTTTATGATACAAAACTTGGGCGGGTGGGAGTTGCCATCTGTTATGACAGGCATTATCCCGAATACATGCGGAATCTGGCTCTTCAAGGGGCAGAGTTGGTTGTCGTTCCCCAAGCTGGGGCTATGGGGGAATGGCCGGATGGGATTTTTGAGGGTGAGCTCCAGGTGGCGGCCTTCCAGAACGGCTACTTCGCTGCGCTCGTCAACCGAGTGGGAAAGGAAGAAAAACTCCACTTTTCGGGCGAATCCTATGTGGTGGATCCTTTTGGTAAAGTGATCGCCCGTGCTCCTCGGGACGAGGATTTTATCCTCTATGCCGAATGCAATCTCGATCTCATAGCTGAAAGTCCAGCCCAGAAGTTTTTTATCCCGGATAGAAGGCCTGATTTTTACAGGAAGCTCAAACTCGATGAATAGAACAATCGTGAGTACTGATATTTTGATCGATACGGGGAATTGTGAATGAAAAACTGGTTCGTTCTGAACACAAAGCCTAAAAAGGAATTCAACGTGGAAAAGATTTTTACCGAGGCGGGGTTTCGCATCTACAATCCCAAGTACAAGCAGGATGAGAGAGTCAAGCCTTTTTTCCCCGGCTATACATTTATCCACTTTGAATATCCCGAACAGTACCGACTGGTCAAGTATACGAGGGGAGTTAAAAAGATCGTGGGAACTCAAGAGGGACCGACACCCATTCCAGAGGAAGTGCTCGATGCGCTCAAGGCCAGAGAGGTGGATGGCTTGATCGAACTGTTGAAGTACGGGGAGGAACCTGAACTGGGTGATGAGATCGAGGTTGTGGAGGGACCACTCAAAGGATTAAAGGGGATCTTCCAGAGGGAGCTATCGGATGTTGACAGAGTGCTTATACTTTTAAATTATGTGTCCTATCAAGGACAGCTCGTGATCGAAAGAAAGAAGCTGAAAAAAATCTTATAAGAGGGGCAAACGATGAAATTTCCGTTGTTGGACCTAAAAGCACAGTACAAAACCATCGCAAAGGAACTCAAAGAACGTGTGTCGGAGGTCCTTGACTCCCAGATGTTTATTCTGGGGAATGAGGTTGGGGCTCTTGAGGAAGAGCTGTGCGATTATGTGGGAACCCAACATGCAGTAGGCGTTTCCTCAGGGTCGGATGCGCTGATCATATCTCTGATGGCACTCCAGGTGGGACAAGGTGATTCCGTTGTGACGAGTCCTTTTACGTTTTTTGCCACAGGCGGAGCTATCGCAAGATTGGGAGCGAAACCCGTGTTTTGCGATATAGAACCGGAGACTTTCAACCTAGACACGCATAAGCTTCGCGAATTGCTCGAGCTGGAAATAGAAAAGAAGGGGAACCTGCGCATCAAAGGTATTATCCCCGTCCACCTCTACGGGCAGTGTGTGGACATGACACCAGTACGATCCCTCGCCGAAAGATATGGTCTTTTCGTTTTGGAGGATGCGGCACAGGCTGTGGGCTCCGAGTATCTTCTCAATTCAGAAATAAAAAGAGCCTGTACTCTAGGCGACCTGGGGATTTTGTCTTTTTATCCGGCCAAAAACCTCGGTGCGTATGGCGATGCGGGGATGGTTTTGACCGACGACCAAGATTTAGCGGACAGGATGAAGCTTCTGAGAGTTCATGGCTCTTCGAACAAGTACATGTATGATATTTTAGGCGGGAATTTTCGGATGGATGCCATACAAGCCGTGGTTCTCAGGATCAAGCTCAAACATTTGGATAAATGGATTTTGGGAAGACAGCAGAAGGCCAAAGCCTATGATGAACGTTTTCAAGAAGAGGGGTTAGTCGATAGGGGGCTCATTCAAACACCGAAAGCTATCTACAGAGACTCGATCCTCAAATATTTTCACACATACCACCAATATGTCATACGTGCGGATAGCCGTGATGATCTGCAGCTCTATATGCGCGGAAAAGGAGTTCCCTCAGCCATATTTTATCCCATGCCTCTTCATCTCCAAAAATGTTTTTCCTATCTGGGCTACAAAGAGGGAGATTTTCCTGAATCTGAAAAAGCTGCTTCGGAAGTCCTGGCTCTTCCTATCTATCCAGAGTTGTCGGACGAGAATCAGGAGTTCGTGGTTTCGACAATCAAAGATTTTTATGCCGGTCGTTAGGTTGTTATCCTGTGGAGAATTTTTCCGGGTAATTCCCCCGTGTGTTCACCCCGATCGATAACAAATTTTCCATTGACGATCACATAGTCTATGCCCTTGGGGTACTGTGAGGGTTCTGTGTAAGTGGCCAGATCCGTCACAGTATCAGGATCGAAGACGACAATATCGGCATAGGATCCTTTTGAGAGTGTACCTCGTTTTTTAAGCCCCATTTTTCGGGCAGGCATAGACGTCATTTTTTTTATGGCTTCAGGTAAGGGAACGAGCTTTTCTTCTCTGACATATTTTCCGAGAAATCTGGGAAAGGATCCATAATTTCTGGGATGAGGAATGCCTTCGCTGAGTTTTTCGTAGGGAGCCAGGGCAACACCGTCCGAGGCCAGCATGACCAGAGGATGTTTGAGAATGGTGGTCGTATTTTCCTCGCTCATGCCGAATCCAATGATGCTAAGATCCCCTCCTTCGGCAATCAAGAGGTCGCAAACAAATTCGTAAGGGGCTTGTTGAGCGTCCTCTGCAGCCTCGAGGATATATTTACCGACAAGATGTTCGTTATCTTTGGTATTGACGGATTGGATAAGCATGCTTTCCCAGGAGTTATTCCCTCTAGCTTTGACCAGAGTTTCCTCTTTCATCTTTGTGCGCAGGTCCTTGTCTTTCAAACGTTCCACAAAGCGTTTTTGTCCACCGTCCAAAGCCCAAATGGGAAACATAATGCTGAGAGATGTCGCAAAGGCTGTGTAGGGATATCTGTCTGCGCTCACTCCTAGTCCTCTCTCCCTTGCTCTTTCGATTAGGTCGAGCACCATAGGGATTTTATAGTAGTTGCCGCGCCCTGCAGCCTTGAGATGAGATATCTGGAGCGGCAGCTCTGCCTTTTCGGCGATGTGGATCGCTTCGCCCACGGCCTCCAGAAGCGCGGTGTCTTCGGAGCGTGTGTGAGTGGCGTAGAATCCTCCATATTCTGAAACGATCCTGCAGAGAGCGATGATCTCTTCAGTGGATGAAAACCTGTCCGGAGTGTACTCCAATCCAGTGGACATTCCGAATGCACCCTGTTCCATGGCTTTGGCCACAAGTTTCTTCATCGTATCCATCTCGCCCGAGGTTGGCGTTCTTCGTTCGGACCCCATGATGTGCTGTCTCACGGTCCCCTGGCCGACCAGCGTGGCATGGTTCACTGCTGTCCCCCGTTTTTGCATCAGATTGTGGTAGCCTTCAAGATCCGTCCAATGGATATCGATGCCCAGAGTTTTTTTGATGGTCTTTTCATACGGATTGAGTTTTTGTTTGTGGGGGAACATTGAGCCCCCGCAATTCCCGCTGAGCTCTGTGGTCACACCCTGGCGGATCTTGCTCTCAGCCTTGGGATTTATGAGGAGCTCGGAATCTGTATGTGAATGGATATCGATGAATCCGGGTGAAACGATCTTGTCTGTGGCGTTTATGACAGTTTTGGCAGAGTCTGAAGTTAGAGTGCCAAAACTCTCGATACGATCTCCGACGATCCCCAGATCAGCTTTTATGGAGCTGTCGCTGAATCCGTCTAGAATCCATCCGTTCTTAATGAGGATGTCGAAACGGTGCGGCGTCGGAAACACTCTCTGTTGCGACAGTCCTCCGGCCAAACTGAGCGAAATTCCCGCTTTAAAGGCGCTTTTGATAAATTCTCTTCTTTTCATTTGACTTGCCCTTGGATTTCTTTTTAAAAAACACGCTGAATAATGGTCCCTGATTCTATTCTTCGGATAAAATTTTTTTCAGTGTTTCCAGGCTGATTTTAGCACCGCTGATAACAAGGACGACTTTTTTCCCAGCAAGCTCGTGCTTGCTTTGCAAGAACGAGGCCACGGCAACAGCGGCTGCGCCCTCGATGATCATATGATGCTTTTCGAGGATAAAAAGGATTGCATGTTTGATTTCCTCCTCAGATACAAGCCTAAAGTCATCCACATAATCCCGGCAAATGGCGAACGTTATGGCTCCGGGTTCGAGGTTGCCGGCTGAACCGTCCGACAAAGTCGGCAGAGATTCTATTTCGACAATCTGTCCGGCTTTGATCGATTCGTACATCGCGGCTGAATTTTTGGGCTGACAGCCCATCACCTGGATTGACTTATTCTTGGACTTCAAATATCCCGCGATCCCTCCGATCAGGCCGCCCCCTCCAATACACACATAAACAGAATCAATGGAATCCAGCTGGCGCTCGAGTTCTATCCCTATCGTTCCCTGGCCTCCGATCACTTTTGGGTCATTGTAGGGGGAGACGTAGACCCGGCCGGTTTCTTCGGCGACATGTCGCGCATGCACTTCCGTTTCCATCCCGCAGTCATCTCCATAAAATTGGAGGTTGGCATCGAACTGGTTGATCGCCTCTATTTTGGCAGTGGATGCATAACTCGGGAGATAGACTGTCCCTTTGAGGCCTAACATATGGCAGGCTTGAGCGAAGGCCGCGCCGTGATTTCCCGATGAAGCGGTCACAATTCCCTTTTCTCTGTCATCTGGTCTGAGCGAGAGGAGTTTGTTGACGACACCGCGGAATTTGAAAGAACCGCTCAGCTGGATGTTCTCCAGCTTGAGATAAACGTTACAATTCCCTAATTTGCTCAGATAGGATGAGAACTCTAAGGGAGTTTCTCTGATATAGGACCTTATCCTATTCTCTGCCTCGAGAGCTTCTCGTTCGATGTCCTTTTTATTCACTGTTCGCCTTCCTTTCTTCTTTCGAATGCCCTCTCTATACTCTATTTTTTTCGCTTCGGGTAAGCGGAGGAGGGAGGAGATTATTTTATATCAGCACTCTTTTCCTTTTGCAGGCTTTTATACGCGTTTTCGATCCATTTGTCTGCACTTGTGTAGGCAGTGCCCCATTTTTCGTACTTAGACGGTAGCCCCTCGGCCTTGATCTCTTCCAAGGATTTGCCAGTCTCCATTTTGTTCTGGACCAAAGATAGGGTTTCCACAAGCATTGTCCGCGTTCTTTCGAGGTCGTTCAGATCAGAAAGCGCGTAGTGGCCGGGAATTATTTTTGCGTCTGGAGGAATGATCTTGATCAGGTCTTCGAGGTTTTTGAGCATTCCCCGCACGCTCCCGCCGGCATCGATGTCTACCGTGGGGAAGCTCGAAATCCCCGAGTTCCAGAGATCGCCCAGGTGGAAAACATTGGACTTCGTAAAATGCACGACCACATCATTGTCTGTATGGCCAGGGGGAAAATGAACGAGCTGGATTTCCTCTCTGTTGAAAAAAATTGACATTTTTTTTTCAAAGCTCAAGTCCGGTCGATTCTCGGGAGACATATCCAGGAGGCGGCTTTGCGTTTTGCTATGGCTTATGATAAGAGCCCTTTGTCCCAAAACTCTGTTGCCAAAGGAATGGTCCTCATGATGGTGTGTGTTGACAATATAACGGATCTTGCCGTCGGTGATCGATTGGAGGGCACCTTCTATTCTATCCGCGAGCGGAGCAAATTGTGTGTCGATCAACAGGATCCCGTCCGGTCCTGCAGAAACACCGATATTCCCAGCCACATCTCCCGTCGCCTCCAGCATGTACACAGGGCCGGCCACATGCGTGGTGATGATCCGCACATTTTTAAGATCGGGAATTTGAGATGGGGAGGCCCATTGCCCGAAAAATAAAAAGAGCACAAGTAGAAATAGCGGTAGTTTCTTCATCTCCAGATTAGAGTTTATTTTTATTTTTTGTTATCTTAAAATCAAGTTATATTTTACTCGAAAGGGAAACAGAGAATGAAAACGATCGGTCTTATAGGCGGTATGAGCTGGGAATCGTCCCTGGAATATTACAGGATCATCAACGAAACGGTGAAAAGGAAGCTCGGAGGGTTCCATTCAGCCAAAAGCTTGATGTATTCTGTGGATTTCGAGGAGATCGAGAAGCTCCAGCATCTAGGCAATTGGGCGGAGGCGACACGGATGATGATCGATGCCGCCCAGAGAGTGGAAAGGGGAGGTGCGGATTGTATCGTTATCTGCACGAACACGATGCACTTGATGGCTGAAGAAGTCGAGAATAGCATTCAGATTCCTCTGTTACATATCGCGGATGTCACCGCTCGAAAGATCAAAGAGAAAGGTCATAGAGTCGTGGGCCTCTTGGGTACCAGGTTCACTATGGAGCAGGATTTTTACAGGGGCCGATTGAAAGAAAAACATAGAATAGATGTTCTTATTCCTGAAGAAGAAGAGCGTATTGCGATACACGCCATTCTCTATGACGAACTCTGTTTGGGGGAGATCAAAAAAGAATCCAAGGAGAAGTTCAAGACCATCATCGGCAATCTTGAGGCCAGGCATACTGAGGGCATTATATTAGGGTGTACGGAGATCCCTCTCATCGTTAAACAGGAGGAATATGAGATCTCTCTGTATGATACCACCACACTTCATGCGGAAGCAGCCGTTGATTTTGCCTTGCAATAAGCGTTTTTTTCTACAACTGCATATAGCCCGTCGGTGAATCGAGATCTAACCTCAATCTAGAGGAGGAGTTTCAAAATATTCCACAGACCTAACAGAGAAACGATGGCTACTGTGGCAGCGCCCAAAATGTTTTGCCTCCAGTTGTTGACAGCATTGCCCAAAATCCGCCGGCTGTTCAGAACGATCAAGAGGAATATCGAAGCGACAGGAAGAACGAGGCCGTTGGTCACCTGGGCAAAAACGATCACACCGATAGGGCTGAAATTCAAAAGGGAGACGCTAAGTCCAACGAGGATGACACCCAGCCAGACAGCGCGGAATTTCTTTGATCTCTCACCGTCCTGCCAGCCTAGAACACCCGCAGAAGCAAAAGATGCTGCATAAGGAGCTGTAACAGCAGAGCTCATTCCTGCAGCGAAAAATCCCATCCCGAATAAAACATTGGCCACAGAGCCGAAGAGCGGCTGGAGTTGGGAAGCCATCTGGGCTCCGTTCTGAACGGAGATATTTTTTGCGTAAAAAGCCATAGCCGATGTGATGACAACGGATACGGATATCAATCCTCCCAGAGAAATAGAAAGCAGAAGGTCTTTGCGCACATCTTTGAGGCGGTCTATGGATCTCCACTTTTTTTTGACTGCCGAAGAATGAAGGAACAGATTGTACGGAACGACCGTCGTCCCCACCAAGGCCAAGACGAGAAAAAGGGAATTCTCCGGAAAAGAAGGAAGAAAACCCCTGAGAACAGCTCCAATATCGGGTTTCATGATGATAGCTGTGGCCAGGAAGGAGATACTCATCAAAAACACCAGCACGATCAAAACCCGTTCCACCAATCTGTATTTTTTCCGGCTGAGCAAGAGTACAGCAAGCAAGGATATGAACACAACCCAGATTTTTTGATGGATTCCGGTGACCATTTCCAGGCCAAGAGAACCGCCGATGATGTTTCCGGCTTGGTAGGCGGCGCAGCCGATGGTTATGGATGAGAGCGTGAGAAGGACGAAGATAATCTGGGTCCAAGTATTCTGTGGGTATTCCCGGAGG
>JASFPP010000143.1:0-10800 GCA_050115915.1 Candidatus Aminicenantota bacterium | reverse complement strand
ATGGCCTGCTGCATCCTGATACTGCTCTATGTGGCAGATGAGCTAAGTTATGACACCTATCACACAAATGCAGATCGTATCTACCGTGTGGGCGCCATCAGCTCGATCGGCACAACAACCCGTCAATACGCAACTGTCCCTCCCGCCCTGGCTCCTGAATTGGTCGATGCTATCCCCGAACTCGAAGCCGCTACCCGAATTTTCGACTCCTTCGAACTTCAGGGCAGCCTCGATGAACAGAACATCCGCATCCCTGACGTCTTCTTTATGGATCCCACATTTTTCGACATCTTTAGCTATGAATTTATTGCAGGAGATCGCGACAAAGCTTTTGCCAACCCTGACTCGATCGTCATCACTCAAGAAACTGCGCAGCGTCTCTTCGGAGATATCGATCCCATCGGAAAAATCATCGGATTGCCCCCCAACCGCTCAATCCAGATCACAGGTGTCATCAATAACGTCCCCAAAAATTCCCATTTTCTCTTTAATGGAATAATCCCCACCACATTCATCCGGGATCAGGAAGGACGCCCTCACCCCGTTCTCACTGCGCCCTATTTTTGTGAGGTCTATGCCTATCTTCTTCTCAATGTAGATGCGGACATAAAGGAAGTCGAAGAAAAGATCATAGCCACACACGAAGCCAAATGGGGAGAGATGTTCAAACAGAGGGGGACAACACGGCAATACCCTCTCATGCGCTTAAAAGATATCCACCTCCGATCGACTGACGAATACGAGATCGGAACCCCTGGAGATATCAACAACATCTATCTATTCTCGGGTATTGCCCTTTTGGTGTTGATCATCGCCTGTTTCAACTTCATCAATCTTTCCACCGCTCGGTCGGCAAGTCGGGCCCGCGAAGTCGGGATCCGGAAAGTCTTCGGTTCGCGCAAGAATCAGCTCATCCGTCAATTCCTGAGCGAGTCCGTTGCTGTTACCCTTATCAGTCTTTTTTTGGGGATTTCAATTGTCATGACCGTACTCCCTCTCTTTAACAACTTATCCGGCAAACAATTCGAAGCGACCCAACTCCTGAAATTGCCCTCCCTCCTGGGCTTTATTGGTATCATCATCCTTACGGGATTTATTGCAGGGAGCTTCCCTGCTTTTATTCTTTCTGCCTTCCAGCCCGTGACCGTGCTTAGGGGAAAATTTAGCTCGGCATCCAAGAACAGCTCCCTCCGGAAAATCCTGGTTATCGTTCAGTTCGCGATCTCGATCTTCATGATCGTCGGGATCCTGACAATGATAAGGCAGCTGGATTACATGAAAAACAAGGACCTGGGTTTTAAAAAAGAGCAGCTCCTTGTAGCCCAATTCTTCGGAAGCCGCCGCGAAGAGGCGAATGCACAAAAATTCGATGCCCTCAAAGACCGCATCCAGAAAAATCCCAACATCACTGCCGTCTCGTTTTCAGCCAATATCCCCGGCGGCGAGCTGGGCTACGACGCCTATTTGCCCGAGGGACGAAGCGATAATGACACCGTAAGAGCCAGGAATTATTGGGTGGATTACGACTTTGTGAAGACCTATGGCATGGAAATCGTGCTGGGCAGGGATTTTTCACGGGAATTTTCAACGGATGCCGGAGAGGCGATCATCATCAACAAAAAGATGGCCCAGGCCCTTGGATGGGGCGACGATTGTCTTGGAAAGCGTATTTACAACATTGCCCGGAACAACCGTATAGGAAGAATCATCGGGGTCGTCAAGGATTTTCACAGCGGAAGCATGCGGGAGGATATCAGCCCGGTCATTCTCAGTTGTGAGCCCGAGTTCTTCTCTTTTGTCACAGCGAGAGTTCTGCATGTCAATGTTCCCTCTACTTTAAGTTTTTTAGAAACTAATCTGAGAGAGGTCAGCCAACAGGTTTTCCCTAACCGGGAATTCACCTTCGATTATCATTTTGTGGACGATGACTTCAGAAACAAATATACCGAAGAAGAAAAAGCTAGGCAGGTCTATATTATCTTTGGTGCGCTCGCCGTTTTTATTGCCTGTTTGGGACTTTTCGGGTTGGCGTCCTTTACGCTTGAACAACGCACCAAGGAGATCGGCGTCCGCAAAGTGCTCGGGGCCTCTGTGAATAATATCATTTTCTTGCTCTCTAAAGAATTCGCAAAGCTGGTCTTGATCGCGAATATCCTGGCCTGGCCACTCGCTTTTTATGCCATGAACAGATGGCTGGGGAATTTTGCCTATCGCATCGGCATCGGCTGGGATCTCTTTGTCCTCTCGGGTGTCCTAGCCATTTTTATATCGCTTTTTACCGTGTGTTTTCACTCCGTCAGAGCTGCCCTTGCCAATCCAGCCACAGCCCTCCGCTACGAATGAAGATGCACCCGGTATCTTTATCCAAAGGTGATCGAAAAATAGGGGCCTGGCACGCATTTTTATTACCCCTGGAAATAGGTGCCAGGCCCCCTCATAAATACAGGTATCAGGTCCCATTTTAAATAATGACTAATAGTGGTATTATTCCCTATTCATAAGAAAGGAGAGGAATCATGAAAAGATTTAAAATCGGATGTCTTGTTTTATTGACTCTTATGGGGATGACCTCCATGTCCTGGAGTTCAGACAACATTCATGAGGCGGTTATCAAGGGAGATCTGGACGCTGTCCAGGCCATTCTTAAGGCGGACGCAGACCTGCTCGAAGCCAGGAGTTCCGATAACTTCACCCCGCTTCTCCTCGCATCCATACATGGCCAGACGGCAATCGCCCGGTTCCTGATCGAAAAGGGCGCCAACATCCATGCGGGTGACAACGAAAACAGCACCCCCCTCCACAATGCCGCCGCCAGTGGTCACCCTAATATTGTCTCCCTATTGATCGATAAAGGAGCCCGCATAAACCAATGCGATGGGAATGGGATGACCGCCCTTCATTTTGCGGCTTCCTATGGCCGCCCTGGCTGTGCCAAACTCTTGATCGAGAAAGGCGCTAATGTCAATGCTCGGGAAATCAACGGCCGAACTCCTCTCTTTTTCAACGCCAGGCAGGGCAATAAAGAGATCTTCGAGCTCCTTCTGGACAAAGGAGCCCTTGTCGATGTTTACAACAACTTCAACCGCAGCCCTTTGGTCTATGCCTTATGGGGCGGCCGCAAAGAGTTCGCCCGTCAATTGATATCGATGGGCACAGACATCAATAAAAAAGACTCAGATGGCTATGCGCCACTCCATATGAATTGTATCACTGGGAGGCCCATTTACGTCAAGCTCCTCGTCGAGTCGGGAGCGGATATTGAACTTACGGATAACGATGGCCATTCGCCACTTCAGCTCGCGGCCTATCACAACAGGGACGACATCGTCGTTTTCCTGGTTGAGGCAGGTGCTGATATCCAAAGAACCGATCCCCATGGAGATACGGCCCTCCATGGTGCTGCCTGGCATGGCAATTCTGAAGCTGCATCCGCACTCCTCGCCAAAGGCGCGAATATCAACGCAAAAAACGATCAAGGTCGAACCCCTCTCAATTATGCCAAAATGGCCGGCCATTCAGAATTTATACAGTTTCTCAAAGATGAAGGAGCCCAAACCGGGGCAGAAAAGGTCGAAACCTTGGGCGGAGAAAAAATCCCCTCAACCATCGGTGAAGGTGAGGCCAAACCTATTCAAATGACCGTCCTCTATGATAATTATGTGGCTGCTGAGGGAACCAAAGCGGAGTGGGGCTTTTCTTGCCTCATCCAGGGCACCGCAAAAACGATCCTCTTCGATACAGGTGGAAATCCGGATACGTTCAGACACAACGTGAACCATCTCTCTGCCGACCTGAGTTCTGCTGAAGCCGTTATTCTGACCCATGAGCACTGGGACCATATCGGTGGGCTACCTGTTGTTTTCGAGACAAATACGAAAGCGCCTATCTACTTCCCATATGGTTTTTCTTATGAATTTGTCAGAAGAGTGGAACTAGCAAACGCAAAACCAGTTCCAGTGAACGAAGCCGTTTCCGTCTGTGATCATGTCTACCTTACAGGTCAAATGGGAGGCATGATCAAAGAACAGTCCCTCATCGTGAATACACCCGCAGGCCTTGTCATCGTAACCGGCTGTTCTCATCAGGGAGTCGTGAACATCGTGAAAAAAGCGAAAGAATTGCTGAATAGGGATGTCTATCTCATCTTCGGCGGCTTTCACCTGATGCAGCATTCCAAAGAGCAAGTCGATGCGATAATCAAAGCTTTCAAGGACCTGGGCGTACAAAAATGCGGGGCCACCCACTGTAC
Organism: Candidatus Aminicenantota bacterium; assembly: GCA_050115915.1. Classification (GTDB taxonomy): domain Bacteria; phylum Acidobacteriota; class Aminicenantia; order Aminicenantales; family Aminicenantaceae; genus WTAW01. The sequence continues at coordinate 6,551 of JASFPP010000143.1, read as the reverse complement.
AGGCGACCGTGCCATCCAGCAATTCAAAGACGCTTACGGTGACGATTACGTCGAGATCGGTTCTGGAAGAGTGCTCCGCTTCAGAGCAAATGGGCTTCAGTAAGCAAGCCTTCTGATTGAAAAAAAGAGAAAAATGCTTTATAGTTCTCTCACCAACCGCCGGAGTGGCGAAATTGGCAGACGCGCTGGACTCAAAATCCAGTTCACTTCACGGTGAGTGTGGGTTCGACTCCCTCCTCCGGCACTCTGTTACCTCGAGAAAATCAAAAGAAACCATCAAAACTTCAGTCTCCTTCCGTTTTAGCAACCGTACGCAAACGTAGGCGATTTTAAGCATTTCTGGTGACAAACTGGTGACAAATGGGGAGGAGTTCGTCTGTGGATAGAGCAACGGATTCCTAATCCGTGTGTCGCCGGTTCGAGTCCGGCCAGGGGTACTCCTTTTTTAGGGGTTGAAGCTCTCTTTCGGCTTAGTCAACCGTGTTCAACTTTATGCAAGTTTAGTCATTTTTTCTATTTCTCTTCCAATTGTGCAGAGCGCCGGGAGAGGTCTATATGGACACATGACTCTGGATCATGGAATCGGGGTTCGAATTCCTGTCACTTCCTAGAATTTCAGTACAATTCAACTGAATCTGCGTCTTTTTGTGACGTAAAGAGGAATTCGTATATATTACTCATATCTCAGCGAATCGATCGGGTTTGCCCGAGCGGCCTTGATGGATTGATAGCTTACCGTCAAGATGGCGATAACGATTGCAAGGAGTCCTGATATCACAAATGCACTCCATCCCAGCTGCGTTCTGTAGGCAAAGTTTTGGAGCCATCTGGTCATGGCCAAATAAGCGATCGGGCAGGCGATAATTATCGCGAGAAGTACCCATTTGGTGAAATCCTTAGACAACATCAATATGATGCTCGGGATAGAAGCTCCATGGACTTTCCGTATGCCGATCTCTTTTGTGCGCTGGCTGACCGTAAATGCTGTTAGGCCAAACAGGCCCAAACAGGCGATACAAACAGCAAGAACAGAAAATACAAGAAATATCTGACCCACTTGTCTATCTGCTCTGTATAGCCTGTCAAAGTCTTTATCAAGAAAGGAGTAGGTGAAAGGTTTATCGGGAGCAAATGACTTCCATTTCTCTTCGACAAATCCCAGTGTTTTCTCGAGATTGATTGTCTGAATCCTGACCGATAGAAAATTCGCCATTTCGGGCTGTAGAAGCATAATCATGGGTTTGATTGGGGTGTGTAGTGATTCGAAATGAAAGTCTTTAACGACTCCTATAATAGGCATCAATTGTTGATTGGGTGTGAAAACATTTACCTGTTTGCCTATAGGATTCTTTAATCCTAGAGTCCTAATAGCGGTTTCATTGAGTACAACAGCCTTTGAGTCAGCTGGATTATCTTTGGAGAAAAATCGACCTTCGACCATGTCCATACGCATTGTCTCGGCAAAATCCGCATCAACCCTTAGGGCAGAGACACCGTAAACCTCCTCCATCAGACCACCCTCAGGAGCTATGAGTGGCATATCGAATTTCGTCCCAAGCAGAGTGTTGGATGCAGCTGAATGGATAATGTTTGGATTTCGGTACAGTCCTTGTTTAAAGGCCTCCATTTGCTTTCTCAGACTATCAGCTCCGTGGATGATCAAGATGTGATTCTTATCGAATCCCAGTTTTATAGTACGAATATAGTTGAGTTGATTTCGGACAACCATCGTGCTTATAAGAAGGGCGATGGAAATAGCGAACTGAAAGATGACGAGCCCATTTCTCAGGAGGGGCGTCCGATGGCTTTTTTTCTGTGTCAGGGATCCCTTCAAAACGTTTGCCGGATAGAAGGCGGAAAGAGCAAAGGCAGGATAGCTCCCGGCAAGTATTCCAAGAGTTACAACCGCCAGAGCCAGTGCAGGCAAAATATACCATTGACCGAAAAAATCGAGATTTAAAGGTCTGCCCAAAAAGTTGTTGAAAGCAGGAAGAACCAAACGCACCAGAAGAGCTGCAAGTACGGCCGCTAGGGAGCAAACGAATACGGACTCTGTGAGAAATTGTTTTACGAGTTGAGGCCTTTTGGAACCCAGCACTTTTCTGACTCCGACCTCTCTTGCCCGTCCGGCAGACCTGGCTGTGGCCAGGTTTATGAAATTGATACAAGCGAGAAGAAGAATGATGAGGGCTGTTGCAGAGAATATATAAATGTACTTAATATCACTGTTGGCTTCCAGCTCAAAGCCAAGGTTCGAATGGAGATGTATATCTGTCAGAGGTTGCATGAATAATCCGTAATTATTCCCGGCGGCAAGAAACTCATCGAATGATTGACCCATGGTAGCCTGGATTAAGGGACCGGTATATTTTCGGATTAGGTCAGAGAATTTTGCTTCTAAGCGCTCAGGTGGAAAGTCATCCTGAAGAACTATATATGTGTAGAGAGCGTTACTAATCCAGGCTTGATTCCTGCTAAAATTATGCGTGATGAAAGAGGCTAAAAAGTCGAAATGGAAGTGAGAATTATGGGGCACATCTTGCGTCATGCCAGTTACTAAAAAATCAACATTGTTTACTTTAAGGATTTTTCCTACGGAATCTTCATTACCAAAGTATTTATTTGAGGCACTTTGGGTAATTACGATCGAATTCGGCTGTGATAGGGCGGTATCAGAGTTCCCCTTGAGTAGAGGGAAGGTGAAGACTTCAAAGAAATTGGCATCGGCATAGAAAAACCGGGTTTCATTGAAGTTCTTTTCCCCATACTTGATGACGATATAGGGTTCCATTAATTCTCTGTGCAATCGTGTTGCCTTTTTAACTTCCGGGAATTCGGTGAAGAGGGTATTAGCCACCGGAGGGCTAGAGAACGGGCTAATGAATTCTTTCCCACTAAAATTGCCATGGACTCCTATCCTGTAAATTTGGCCTGCATTTTTATGGAACTGGTCATAACTAAGCTCATCAACAATATAGAGAGCGATGAGAAGACAGCAGGCCAATCCAATGGCAAGTCCGATTATGTTGATAACCGAATAGCCTCGTTGTTTCATAAGATTCCTGTAGGCTGTTCGCAAGTAGTTTTTAAACATGACAATTCTCCAGTCCAATGATTGCTTGATGAAACCAGGAACCGTCATTATAACGAGCCTCCAGTACCAGATCGAAGCGAGGAAAGCTCCCTTCTCTTGACGATGGCTCCTGTAGAGTTCTTCATAATCTCCCAATAGAAATGGCCTGTCGTATTCAGGAAGGAATAATTCCAGAATTTTTGTGGCCAGCTTGGGTGCTTTTAAACTCATGAGCTTATCCTTTTTGCTCTTTTATCACCAGTTCATCAATTCCTTTCCACATTTTGTCATAGACACTTTTGAGATCGGCAAGAGCCTTCGCGCCCTCTTGAGAAATTTGGTAGTACTTAATGCCTTTTCCGCCGCGCCTTTCAGTCGCTTCTCCGATTGTACTCTTGAGATAGCCGTTCTTTTCTAACCGCGAAAGGGGAACATAAACCGAACTGATCGACCATTTTTTGTCTGTGAGCATGTTCAGGTGATTCTGAATTGTGATAAGATAGGCATTCTCTTTGAGTTGAAAGACCGAGAGTAAAATAAGCTCTTCTTGCCTGGTGAGATATTTCATTCCATCCTCTTTTCAATATTTCCTTTAAGAATTGAAAGTTATATATACTATTATACGTATATTTCTTTCAAAAGTTCAAGGAAATTGAAAAAAATAAAAAAATTTCTTGTATACGTATCGCTGAAGAAGATCCCGATGTTTGTCCGGTGGTAGCTTCGTGTTGTGCCTGGGGCTGTCAATTGCCTCTTTTCGTCATAGACTCATAGACAGAGTCTGACCTCGGCTCCCCGGTAATGAAACGACGTCTGAGCCGGAATAACGCCTCTTTAAGATAAACGTGTAAGAGGAATTCCTCGACATGTGGAAGGATGCTGATCCTGGAATAGCTGAGGTGGAAGATGCGAGGGAGAGGTTGGTTGGGTTGAGATAATAGTCATAAAATCAAATTATCTAGTTTAGGATTTTAAGTGAACATTCTATTAATTTGTAAGTTCAACCGCTTCAGAAGCAAAATTGCTGAGGCATTTTTTAAGAAACATACCAATCACAACGTTAAGAGTGCGGGAATAATAAAGGGTCCACCCATCGATAATGAATTCATTCAATGTGCAAAAAAATTTGGTCTAGAATTGGAAAAATCATTTCACACCTTGCATTGGAATGTATTAGAGTGGCAAGACATAATAATTATTGTTGCGAACAATGTGCCAAAAGAATTATTTGAAGACGTATGGCTGGTAAAAAAAATAAGAGTATGGAAAATTCCGGATACCATTGGTAAAGAGAATAAAATCAAGGTAATTAAGATGATTGAAGAGAGGGTCAAAGGATTTACAGAACTATCGGATAAATGAGTAAAAAGGATCGAGGATATCAGAACAACAAATAGAAGCAGCAAAGGAGTTCGCTGAAATTAAGCCTGATACTGAGGCAGCCAAGAAGTGGACTATGAGACACAGGGACTGGGCTATGATATACTCCCAATTGATGATCTTTTTTGAAGATCGCGTGGCCAAATATGCGTAAGGGTAAAAATGAAGTTTACACAGGAAATCTTACACACCCTTTTTCGAAATGTGCCCTGATTATAAGAATCATTTTAATAGAATTGAATCAAAAGACGATATAGTCTGCGTTGTTGGCTTTTCTACGTGCTCTAACAAATTAGTAGATGGACCTGCACTTTGGAGAGCGCGGGTTAAAAACGATCTTATCTCGGAGTGGCAAATTCTTGAAGATAATGAAGACAATAGAAAATTTTTAAAATTATCACTGTTAGACCTGTAACTTAAAGGGGACACAAAAGTGACACGATGGCAAATCCCTCATTCATAACGCAGCGAATCGACCGGATTGGCGGTGGCGGCTTTGGCTGATTGATAGCTGACCGAAATCAAGGCAATAATCAGAGCCAGAGCTACTGAAATTACAAAAGTCCAGATGCCAATGTGTGTCCTGTATGCAAAATTCTGGAGCCATTTATTCATAGCTATGTATGCGATCGATATTGCAATAACATTTGCAACAATAACCCATTTCACGAAATCCCTGGATAGAAGCATTATTATGCCCGAAACCGAGGCGCCAAGCACTTTTCGAATTCCAATCTCTTTCGTGCGCTGTTCAGCAGTAAAAGATGCCAGGCCGAACAAACCCAAACACGATATGAATATTGCAATGAAAGTAAAATAGCTGAATATCTGCCCCAGCCTCTGCTCCGACCTGTACATTCTATCCACTCTTTCATCTAAAAATGAGTAATTGAACGGATAATCCGGAAAGTGTTCTTTGAACTTATCCTCTAAAAATGCCAGTGTGCCTGGAATATCATCGGAGCTTATCTTTATAGCAAAATCATTTATTGTTCTATTTAGGATATTCGGTATATTTGGTCTTGTAAGCCATAATGCCATCGGTTCAACTTTCAAGTGAAGAGAAGTGTTATGAAAATCTTTTATTACTCCGATGACTAACCCGTCCTTACCCCATAGACTATATTTCTTTCCGATCGGTTCATCCCATCCTGTAATCTTAACAGCCGTCTCGTTTAAAATAAATGCCTGAGAAGTATCGGTTGTGGATTCCTTTGAAAAGTTCCGTCCTTCAATTAACTCGATTTCAAAAAAATCCAGAAAATTATAATTAACTTCAGCGCCATATGTTAAAGGACCTTCTTCTCCTTCTGCAAGTCCTTCCCATCTTGCATAATTACTTGCACTGATTGTAACCGGAAGATCCCCGTTAACATATACATCCAGTATTTGCGGATACCGGCTTAATTCGGTTTTAAAAAGTTCTAAATTGTTTATTAAGTTGCTGTCAAATATATTACCCGTAATAATATGATCCTTTGTAAAACCCAACTTGCTGTTTTTAATGAAATCTAACTGGTTATAAACAGTCAATGTGCAAACGATCATAACAATAGAAATAACAAACTGAATTACAACAAGAGAATATCGAAAGGCGGAAGACCCTTTTTCCACGGAACCTGTGGTCATTGAGCCTTTTATTACATTTGCCGGCTTCAATGTCGACATAAAAAGCGCGGGGTAGCTGCCGGAAATAAGTCCTACAATTAACGTAACACAGATTAAATAAAACAATAACAGGTGATCACTGAAAAAATTGAATTCAAGGCTTTTGTCGATAAAAGAACCGAATGAAGGCAGTAACAATTCTACTAATATAATTGAAATAAAGAGCGCCGTTATTGTAAAGATCATAGATTCACCCAGGAACTGCCTGATAATATGACGCCTGCCTGCTCCGACAGCCTTTCTTATCCCGATTTCCTTAGAACGGCTTGCCGCCCGGGCGGTAGCAAGATTCATATAATTCAAACATGCGATCATCATAATGAAAAATGCTATCGCAGAAAATAAATAGATGTACAGGATATTTCCATTTGCTTCAATTTCGAAATTGATATGACTGTGCAGATGAAGGCTTGTTAATGGCTGCAAATGG
>JASFPP010000142.1:0-10819 GCA_050115915.1 Candidatus Aminicenantota bacterium | reverse complement strand
CTCGGCAGGGATTTGACTGTAGTGGTTTAACGATGGCAGTTTACGAGCTGAACGGTCTGAAGCTCCCACGCTCATCCAAAGATCAATTTGCAGCGGGGATACCTATAAACCGGAGTCAGCTTTCAAAAGGGGATCTCGTCTTTTTTGCCACCTCTCAAGGGAAAAAGATCACCCATGTGGGAATATACACGGGCGACGGCCGATTCATCCATGCTCCGGGCAAGGATAAACGCATACGCTATGATTCTCTTTTAAACGGATATTTCAAAAGTCATTTTATGGGCGCAAGGACCTATTTGGAATAGCAACATTTTGAATCTGTCATCGTCTCTATAAAAAAAGGGAGGTTCGGCCTCCTGTTTTTGCGGCGCGGGAAATGGGAGGACAAACAACTGCTGTCCGAAAAGTGGATCGATATGCTCCAAGTTCCCACGCCTGCAAATCCCAGTTATGGTTACATGTGGTGGCTCAACACAGAAAAACGCTTGCCTAACGTTCCGGAATCCGTGTATTTTGCGGCAGGATTCGGGGGGAACTACATCGTTGTCATCGATGAGTACGACCTGGTCGTTGTTGTCAGATGGTGCGGTGACCTGGATGGTGTTATCCAACGCGTTCTGGCTTCCATAAAAGATTGAATCCCAGGTTTGGGTGACGTATGAAAGCGCGGGTTTTTCGCCGCTTCAAGGGAGGTTTACATTCAAGCTGATCGGGTAGACGCAGAAATGGTCTATCTAATATTCAAACAGGATTTATGAAAGAGGGCGAAGTTTTATTTTCCGTTTTTTGGTTTCACTCTGTACAAGACTTCACCGAGGTAACCGCCATCGTTGATCAAAGCGATGTAGAGACCGGGCTGGAGATGGGCTCGTCTTTTGAGCATCGGTTCAGAAAGTCTCCCTAACAGATCACATGCGTTCCAATCCCCTTTTCGATCACTCAGCCAGATCGGTGTTTTTTCCTCTTCGATTTTTTCCAATATTTCTCTCAGTACCATTTTGGCCTCTTTTCAATCAAATCTCTTAAATTATTCATCCCTCTATATACAATACGTAACTCAAGCGAAAAAGGTTGCCTCCATCCGTCAATCCATGGTCGCCCATGAAGGTATGGTATATCCAAGAATTGTGCCAAATCGGTACTTTTTTGTGTCACTCGAGAAAATTCTCCCCAAATACTGCTCTGTGCACTTCATATGGGGAAAAATCGTTCGTTTTCGCACACTTTCTGTCCGGCTTCCGCACATAATAATGGAGCCGTCCTCTTCAGCTTTTTACTTGTTCCGTCAAATTATTTTACAATTCGAAAATTCTTTCAAAATTCCTATAATAAACGGACTGATGAGTTATTTAGAGGGTATGCTTTGCAACATCATGCGATTTTCGAGAGTTTTAGAATATTGTTATTATCTGGAGGGAGAAATGTTTCGAAGAGCCCTTAAGCTCCAGTATCAAAAGCGTTGTGTTACTCGTTTGTTTGAACGAGCATACTAGTCACTATTCTGGATAATTTTTCTTTGGGCGTAGACATTGAAAGCATTCAGGATTGTGTACATTCAGGGACAGAGAATCAATGGACTTTTGCTTGTTTAATCCCAGAGGCAATGGTAAATTACAGGTTAAGACATCAGGGTGAATTTATTCTTTAACGTAGAACTTTTTCGGGGAGTTATACGTCCTATCTTCTGTATTATGAGAGAATATGGATTCTGTAGTGTGAGATCGTGTGGAGAGATCCGTGGAGCCCGAGTGTCGTGAAGACAGAATGAATCAAGACCGAGTCATTCAGGAAGAATTCGACCATCTTTACCAGGAATACAGGTCGGCTGTCTATTCCTTTGCCTGTTATTTGACACAGAACTCGGGAGAGGCAGAGGACCTCTTCCAGGAAACCTGGCTTCGAGTGGTCCATTATCTGCCGAATAAAGTCGAAAAGAGCAGCGCTAAAGCATGGATCTTCACGATAACGGCGAACCTCCACAAGGATGCCTTGCGGAAGAAGCGGATCAGGCGAGCCTTTTTCCTCCAGAAAGCATCAAGCTCTGGCCCAGACGAGGAGGGGAGCGCCTTTTTGTTCGGGAGCAGCATCCCCGGGGAATCCAACGGGGCCAACCGTGTCGATATGAGACAGGATATTGCCAGGGCGATGAACCGGCTGCCCGAGCAGCAACGGGGGATATTCGCGCTCAGAGAGATCGAAGGCCTGAAGTATTCAGAGATCAGCGAGATCTACGGCATTCCCCTGGGTACGGTCAAGTCGCTGATGTTCCGCGCCGTGAGGAGGCTTCGCCGGGAGCTTTCCGCCTACAATCCAAAAAGAGAGAGAATCAAATGCGATGTAAAGACATTGAGCGTTTAATCGTGGATGCCTCCGAAGGAGGCTTGAGCCAGGAGGAAATCAAAGCCGTTAAGGAGCATGTGTCCTCCTGTGACAAATGTGCCCGTCTCTATGAAGAATTGGAGGGGATCCGGGTTTGCCTGAGGAACTCATCCAAACCGGTGTTGCCCGATTTGCTCATCCAGAAAACACAGGCGCTTTGCTACAGAGAGATGGAATCCCTGCGTGGATCTCCACAAAAATCAGAGCGTCGCATCCACAATCATTCCATCCCAAAACTTATCTGGGCGGCCATTGCCTCTCTCATTGTCATAACGGGATTCCTGTTGCTCCCGCTCATCAGGGACATCGAGCTGGAGGAGACATTCTCCTTCCCTGCGATTGTCGTTCTCTTTCTGATCATCCAGAATGCGGCGATGCTCTTCTTTACACCCGTCATTCTCCGAAAGTTTAGGGCGCGAAATCATCATTTAGGTTCGGCATAAATGAGTGAAAACATTATATATTCAATGCACTTAGCTTTGTGCCCTGCACCCAATTCAGGGCATGGAAGAGGAGGCTAACCATGGCAACATCTACAGGAAAAACACTAGCCCTTGTTTTATTAGTGGCGATCATATTTTTATTCGTGTGGAAAGCGACCCCGATTCTCCTGGCCCCTTTTGGTGTCGTCACGGGTGTCGCCCGAAGTATTCATATTCCCGACTGGGACGATTTCTCCATCGGTCCCCACATTTTCCGCTATTCTTCGTTTTCCTTTATGTCTTTTGTTTTGTTGATCATTTGGATCTTCGTTATCGTTTGGGTGTTTCGTGATGCCGAGCGGCGCGGCATGAACGGTGTGTTATGGGCACTGCTTGTGTTTATTGGCAACCTTATCGGACTGTTGATCTACCTGATCGTTCGCTCGGATTCATTGCCATCACAGCCAATAGAGCCAAAAATGAAGACGTGTCCCGGCTGCCAGAAATCAGTGGGAGCAGATTTTGTTTTTTGTCCTCATTGTGGAGCCCGAATGGAGGGAGTCTGCCCCTCTTGCGGAAAGAAAGTGGACGAGGAGTGGAAAGTCTGCCCCCACTGCGGAGAAAAACTCAAAGCGGGATAGCGTGAGAGAGGCAGATAATTTTTGTAGTGCAGGCCGTTTGCACTAAGAAAGAAATCCTTACAAACATAAGTATTGAGAATTCTCTCTCTCGGATGAGAGGTTAATGTGTTTTACGGGCAATCCTTAGAGTGGAAAGGGTGCTTAGGATGACGGCCGCAGCGAACACATAGATCCCCCACCTCGCATCAACTCTACCCGTGATCCCCAACCGGACGATAACAACCAGCATAGCCACGATAAAAACATCCAGCATGGACCATTTGCTTATTAAGCCGAGATAGTGAAGAATCTTTATCCTCCTCTCCTCTGACCAGGACCGCCGGTAGTGGATCAGGAAAAGCAAGGAAATTTTCACCAGGGGGAATAGTATCGTAAAAACAAAAATGATCAGGAACAGAATATATTCCGCTTCTTTGAAGAGGGTAACGAGTCCCGAGTATATGGAAAATGTATTCTTGTAGAATATCAGTTTTTTAAACGTCATCACGGGCGCAAATATTCCGATGGCGAGCGTTACTGGAGAAATCCACAGCAAGGCATGGGTGATGATGTGTCCCCAAATTGTTACCTTGGGCCGGGGGAGTAAGCGTCTTTTTTTTGGCGTGATTTTTTCGGTGGGCATCCCGGGACGTTTATATCACAGCCCCATGAGTGGGTCAATTTACAGATTTTTTTGGGGAGGCGTCAACCATTTCTACCATTTTACGTACATATATATGAGAGGTGACTCGATGAAAGATCTTACACTGACGGAAGAGATGATATTGTGGGCCGTTTGGAAATTAGAAGCCAATGCGTATGGTGTGACCATAAGGAAGCAAGTCTCTGAAAGGACAGGAAGGATCTTTCCTTACGGCACTCTTTACGGCATACTGGCCAAGCTGTGCCGAAAAGGGTATGTCGTAAAGGATGTCAGTCGTCCGATCCCGATGCGTGGTGGTCGAAGCAGGAATTATTACCGTATCACGGTCCGGGGACGAGAGGCTCTAAAAGCGGCCATGGAGTTGAAAAAGACTCTCTGGGATGAAGAATCGGAATTGGCCTTAGGCGCAAAATAGATTGTTTGAAAACATGAAGACATGAAGACATGAAGGACGCAGGACCATGAAACCCACAAGAAAAAAACCTCCCAGAGTCGCGGCATGGTTCCTCCGGCGTTTGGCAAACCGGGATGAAACAATGGCCATTGTCGGAGACTTTGAGGAGGAATTTTTCGAACGTGCCGATTCGCATGGATTCTTCAAAGCGCGAATCTGGTATTGGAGGCTTGTCTTTATTTCTCTCCCCTCGTTTGTTTCGTATGTTTGTTATTGGAGTGGAGCTATGATTAAAAACTACCTGACAGTGGCCATACGGAATGTGAGAAGACACAAGGGCTTCTCTGTCATCAATATTGCGGGATTAGCTGTAGGGATGGCTGCGAGCATAATTATTGCCGTCTTTGTCTTTCACGAGCTCAGTTTCGACAAGCACAATGAGAAGGCCGACCGGATTTACAGAGTCGTCGCACAATTCGATCCAGGAGGAGAACGAAGAGGGGCGTACACGGTCCCCCCCATGGCACAAGCGATGCTGGACGAATTATCCGAGATCGAGCATGCTGCAAGGCTCAGCCTTTGGCCTCGGAATTATTTATTGCGATACGAAAACAAACTGTTTTTAGAGAAAGGTATCATTTTTGCCGATGCCAGCATATTCGATGTGTTTACAATCCCCTTCGTTCTGGGCGATCCCAAGTCCGCACTGGTCGATCCGCGTACGCTTGTGATCACCAAAGATATTGCGCATAAATACTTCGGAAACGAAAATCCCCTAGGGAAATCGTTGAGGTCCGAAGATCTAGGCAGGGATTTTAAGATCACAGGGGTCATAGAGAATTGCCCGGCGACCTCCCATTTCCAGTACGAGATGATCGCCTCGATTGTATCCAGTCCACAAGCCTTTGAAACCGGATGGGGAGGGCATTCCTATTTCACTTATGTCGTGCTAAAGGATAGGGATGCCAGGCAACAACTGGAAGTCAAATTGCCCGATTTTTGTAGAAAACATTGGGGAGCCTATCATTATCGAGAAACGGGACAAACCTATGATGAGTTCATAAAGGACGGGAAAGAATATTACGGATTCTCTTTAGAGGCTCTCACAGATATCCATCTCAATCGAGGAGTCGTCGATTACCTGTCCGTAAAAGGAAACAAAACCTATGTGTATGTTTTTTCCCTCATCGCGCTTTTTATCCTGCTCATTGCCTGCATCAATTTTATGAACCTCTCCACAGCCCGTTTTGCCCATCGATCCAAAGAGGTGGGGGTGCGGAAGGTTCTGGGCTCCGACAAAAAACAGCTCGTCTGGCAATTTCTGGGCGAATCCGTGCTTCTGAGCCTGTTTGCGCTCGTATTCGCCGTTCTCTTGGTCAAGATCGTTTTGCCCCTATTCCGGAACCTTGCTAGCCGGCAGCTGGAGCTGGAGCTATTCCAATCCGTTTTTACACTGCCGATACTTATCGGATTTGCAATTTTCGTCGGCATCCTTGCGGGTTGCTACCCGGCACTTTTTCTCTCAAATTTTCAGCCTGCCCGTACAGTCAAAGGAACGGGAGGACAAAAATCCAAAGGCAATATCGTCCTTCGCCGTGTTCTTGTCGTTCTCCAATTCGCCGCGACCTTCGGGATATTCTTCAGTACATTCGTGATATCCCGTCAGCTAGGGTATGTGCGGGACAAGCAGTTGGGGTTTGACAAAGAACATGTTATAGTCATCCACAGGGCGGATGCTCTGGGAAAGCAGGCTGATACGTTCAAACAAGAATTGCTCAGATACCCCAACATCATAACGATATCCGACACGGAGAGTTTGCCCGGGAGGCATTTCAATCCCAACAGCCACAGGCTGGAGGGAAGGCCGGCTACCGAAACTCCCACGCTCCACACTATGTATGGCGATCATAATTTTGTTGAATTGCTCGATCTCGAGATCGTTCGAGGCCGTTATTTTTCACCCGAGATCCTGACGGATGCGACCTCATCTGTAGTGATCAATGAGCGAGCCGTCAAAGAGCTCGGGTTGACCGATGCCTTGGGCAAGCGCCTCCACAAAGAATTCGGCGGCGCCAAGCCGGGCGAGTTTGTCACGATCATCGGCGTACTCAAAGATTTCCATTTCAATTCTCTCCATTATGAAATTCTTCCCATGATCATTCGTCCTCTTTCCCAGAGGACATGGAATTTCACTTCCGTGAGGATCGGTCCGAGAAATATTCCCGAAAGCATAGCTCAAATTGAAAAGACGTGGAACACTTTTACAGGTGGTCAGCCCTTCGAATATTCATTCCTGGACGAAGACTTTGATAATCTTTACAGGAAAGAGGAGCGGATGGGACGGATCTTTTCCGCGTTTGCCGGGCTTGCGATTTTTATTGCATGCCTGGGTTTAGTGGGCCTCATTTCTTTTACGGCTGAGCAACGCACTAAGGAGATCGGAATCCGCAAAGTGTTGGGGGCCTCTGTTTTGAAGATCGTCTATCTCTTGAGCCGGGAGGTGGTTGTGCTTGTTTGTGTTGCGGCGCTCGTTGCCGCCCCGATCGCTTATTACGGCATGCACAGATGGCTGGAAAATTTTGCCTTCCGCATCGGCATTTCCCCGTTTATGTTTATCCTCACGGCATTCGGAACGCTTGCGGTCGCTCTGTTGTCTGTGAGCTTTCGGGCGATCAAGGCCGCCCAGGCCAACCCCATCGATTCGATCCGGTATGAATAGGACGCCCTGCGCTTTCGAGTGAAAGGGTTTCTTAGGATCAGAATAGAGAACTGTTCGAGCGTTTCCTGGAAGCACTTATTTTCTGGTCATCTCATCATAAATCCATTCGATGTTCTTTTTCTTCGTCAGGAACTCGCCCCGGTCCTGGATATCATCGAATCTTGAAAGGTCGATGGATTCCACAATTTGTTCTTTCGTTTTTCCGGCTTCGATGGCCGCGGCGACCTCTTTTCTGAGCACGCTCAGGTAGTCGGCGAATTTGACGTACTCCTTCATGGTCGTGACTTTTCCGTGGCCGGGGATTACCTGGAAGTCCGGGTGTTTTTCTGCCAGTTTCTGGATCGTGCGAACCCAGTTTTTGGTGTCCGAGCCGTCATTGACATCGATATAAGGCGGAACGCCGTGGAAAAAAAGATCTCCGGCATGGATCACTTTCGCTTTGTCGAAGATGACGATCGTATCACCCGAAGTGTGACCAGGGCCCATGTGGACAAGCCGTATGGACTCATTGCCCATGGCAATCGTCATCTCTGTGTCAAAGGTTGTGTCGGGAGCTCCGATACTTTCGGGGCTTTCTTCGGCCTCTTTATTGGCGAGAAGGGTTCTTTTGCAGTTTGCGTGGCTTATGATTGTGGCTCCTTTCCCGATGATGGGATTGCCGCTTGTGTGGTCGCCGTGGTAATGCGTGTTGATGAGGTATTCGATTTTTTGGGGACTGAGCTCTTTGATCTTCGCCATAACGGCATCGGCTGTCCGGGCATACTGTGCGTCCACGATAAGGAGCGAGTCCTCTCCCACATAGATACCAATGTTCCCTCCAGATCCATAAAGGCAGTAAACATCTCCGGCAACTTTTTCGATCGTTATAGACTCTTCCTGCTGTGGGAAGAGATGGAATGGGCTGAAAACAAAAGATACCAAGAGAATGGCGTATAGGATGTGTTTTTTCATGGTTATTCCTCCTGATCTCGTTGAGTAAAAAAGAACGTCGGTGTTTATCATAACAGAAGCCTTCTCATTTTGTGAATAATCCAGGCTGATTTATTCAGAATAAAATTCAAGTAAAATCACATATTTGTACTGGAATCTGTGAGGGAGGAAGATTTAAGATAGAGGAAAGCAGGAGGTGACAAGTCATGCTGAATACAGGCATAAAGGACAAAGGTGTTATTGTAACGGGGGCCAATCATGGAATCGGCGAAGCGACTGCGGCGGCTTTTGCAAGAGAAGGTGCCAGAGTGTTTATCACCTACCTCCGTCTATCGCCCTCTGAGTACGGGGGAGTGGATGAGGAGGCGGCCGAGAGAGCAACCGATCCGGGAAGGGCTTACTATTATAAAACGCTCATGCGGTCGGGAGATTTGGTGGAACGATCCATCTTGGATTCGGGAGGGATATGTGAGAGCTGGGAAGCAGACCTGGCAAACCCCAAGAACATACCAGAGCTCTTCGATCGAGCGGAGGAGTCCTTCGGGAATGTGAGTGTTTTAGTGAATAATGCGGCTTTTGACCAGTTGGATACCTTTATCCCGGAAAAAGAGCTGGAAAAAAACCCTTTGTTTGCAAGTGAATACCCGATGAAGACAATTTCGGCCGATTCCGCGGACAAACACTTTGCAGTCAACAGCAGGGCCGTGGCCCTCCTGATGGGTGAATTCGCTCGTAGGCATTTAAAAAGCAAAGCCGCTTGGGGCCGGATCATCAATATCAGCACGGATGGGGCCTATGCCCATCCCTCCAATGTGTCCTATGGTGCGAGCAAGTTGGCGATGGAAAGTTACACCCGGGCAGCGGCGCATGAACTAGGGCCGTACGGTATTACAGTGAATGTCGTTTCTCCGGGTGCGGTCCAGACGGGATGGATGCCTTCTGAAATCGAGGAGGCCCTTGAAAAGAGCTATCCCCTGCGCCGTATTGGCAAACCCGAAGACATTGCGAATGCCGTAATTTTTTTCGCCTCGACACAAGCCGACTGGATTACCGGACAGGTCCTTCATGTGGGTGGGGGCAACAGGATGTGAATAGACTGCGGCCAATTCCTGTAGATTTAAATGGAATGAAAGAACTTTTTATATTCCATTGCGTACAATTTAATTGTATACTTACCGTTTGTATTTTCGGTTAAACCAAATTTCCTGATTGTTCAGGATCTATAACACTTTCTCAGATTTAGCGACAAAGGAGGTTGAGATGAGAAAAGTCTTAACACCGAGCATTGTGTGTCTTTTACTCTTGAGTTTTGCAGTAAATCCGGGTTTTAGCGAGGACGCTTCGGGTGTTCTCAAAAAGATGATTGATGCGTCCGGTGGAAGAAAAGCTCTTGAGAATATCAAAGACACAACGATCTCCGGCACATTCGAGATCACACAGATGGGCATGGAAGGCACAATGACCATATACCACAAAGAGCCGAACATGTTACGTCAGGATATCGAGGTGATGGGAATGCTTATCACCAATGCCTTCGATGGCGAAGTCGGTTGGATGGTCAATCCCCAGACAGGCGCAGCTGAAGAGCTTCCCGAAGAAAGACAGGAAGAATCGAAGAGGGGAGCCCTGACTTATGGCAATGCCGTTTTGCTTTCTCCCGAAAAGCATGGCGTAACTTATAAGATGAAGGGCGAAGAGACGGTCGATGATGTCAAATGTGTCGTTCTCGAGCAAGCTTTTTCGGACGGACATATCGTGACAATGTATGTCGACGCCAGCACTTACCTTGTTTATAAGAGTAAACAGATGGCAACTGGGCAGACGGGGACCGAGGTCGAATCAGAGGTCACTTTCTCCGATTACAAGAAGGTCGATGGATTGACCTCCCCGCATTTAGTGACCATAATGCAGGATGGGGAAGAGTTCGCAGTCATGAGCGTTTCGGAGATCAAGTTCAATTCAGGGCTTGAGGATTCGCACTTCAAGATGGAGTAGGGCTCAAGACATAGAGAATATTCCCAAAAAGTTAGTTTTTATCTTTTTTGAGCATTGTTTCGATCCGTTCTTCCGGGTAGCTAAGGAGGCGTCCCATTTTGCGGGCGATGTTCCGTCTTGCCTCTCCGTGGTAGTGTCCTGAATTGATCAGCTCTTCTTTCTCTTTTTTGAGGGCAAGATATTTATCCTTGATCGGATCGAGGTAGATAAGGAGCACATGCTTACCTTCTGTTATATCCTCGGGGAAAAGGTCCGTGACGCAAAAATCCTTTTCCAGGTAGAGAAGGGCGCCGTTTTCGTCGGCGATCCTTTGGGCATCCGGTAGAAGCTGAGCCATTTCCTCCGGAGAAAGGGGGGAGGATAACGCGAGCTTTTTAACGCCTGCGGCTACAATTTCCGCAAAGGCGGAGATCACCCCCAGGTGGTAGGACCGATTATCCAATTTCCATGACTCACCTTCCTGGTCTTTTTGGAGAGGAGCTTTTTCGCAGGATTGACCTCCAAAAACAAGGGCCGCCGCCAAAGCCAGGAACACACATGAATTTTTCCACTCCTTAGTCATCGGGTGGCCTCCAAAACTCAAATCTCTTATGTGCTTTGCTTCTATCATATGGGCTGAATGCAGTCAAATCGAATACAGCAGCCACTTCCGCAAAACCGGATGGATGAATTTCCGATGTGGTCCCATTAGTGATT
>JASFPP010000141.1:0-10936 GCA_050115915.1 Candidatus Aminicenantota bacterium | reverse complement strand
TTCCAGAAATTGAGGAGTTGACGTGGAGTCTCTGAAACGGGCTCTGAGCACGCCCCATGTCATACCTATAGGTCTTATATCTCCTTTTTCGCCAACGACATACAGTGTGACACACCAGTCGGTGTCCTTTGCTGACGATGACGCATACAATATAGCTGAAATGGAGCCGGCGATTGTCAAGGGCTGCTTAAAAGGCGCTGTTTCGTAGACCAGAATGTCTTCCCTCGAGCCTACTAATTTTTTATATTGTTCCAATGCTCTCTTTTTCAGATGATCGATAAAACATGGAGAGGGATTTGCCGGATCATAGGTATAGGTGTCGAATTGTCTGGTTGATGAGGATTTTTGCGTCTCCAGCTTGCCATCTCCACGTGATGTGTTCGCCCCTTTCTCAGAGGATATGTAGTACTTGACAAAAGACGTTTCCGGCAAGGGGTAGGTATCCGCTTTCA
Source organism: Candidatus Aminicenantota bacterium (assembly GCA_050115915.1). Classification (GTDB taxonomy): domain Bacteria; phylum Acidobacteriota; class Aminicenantia; order Aminicenantales; family Aminicenantaceae; genus WTAW01. The sequence continues at coordinate 10,484 of JASFPP010000141.1, read as the reverse complement.
ACCAGTTGTTCGGACCGAAATTGAAGACCTGGACCAGCGGTTCGTCAATAATTCCGTTGTCTTTTCCTTTTAGCCAATAATCGAACCATTTGACATAAAGATCCATAAGACCGATGTCTGCAGCTTCTCCCAGATCTTGACCGTAGAGATATTTTGACGACTGGTCCGTGTGTGCCCAGGGACCCATGATCATTTTGATGTATTTGTTTTTGGATTGTTTGAGACTCAAGTAGGCGAGCTTTGTCCCTCTATTGCCAGGATCGTACCACCCCGACTGAAGAAATACTGGGATGTTGAGTTCTTTGATCTCTTCGAGAAACCTGACGTTTTTCCAGTACGCATCATCTGTGTTGTGTTCGATCCATTGCCGCCAATAGGGATTTTCTTTCCCAAGGATTTTTTTGTCGAGATCGATGACAGGAAGATGGTTCAGCAGGCTGTTCCAGTCCTTTGTGAAAACCTCGCTGACCTTTTTCTGCATATCGGCGGCACTTTTTGAATTTTCAATAATATCGACCCATCGGATATTGCCACCCATAACCAGAACCCCGCCTTCATAGGGCATATTATCGAACGGCATGGCCGGTGTAATATTGGGAATAAGAGTTACAAGGTGAGGCGGTTTCAGTATCGCAGCGGCGAATTGGACGGATCCCGAATAGGATCCGCCGTACATGCCGATCTTTCCGGTCGACCAGTCCTGGGCAGCCAGCCATTCGATGGTGTCATATCCGTCTTCTCTTTCATTGACAAAGGGCTCCCAATTCCCCCCGGATTCAAACCGGCCCCGGATATCCTGGGCCGCTAATACAAAACCGTGTTTGGAAAAATACGCTCCATAGCCCTGGAGAATGACTTTATTGTAAGGAGTTCTCATCAGTATCACGGGTAGAGGTCCGTTCTCACCTTCAGGAAAGTACAGGTCTGTAGCCAGCTTTATTCCATCCCGCATCGGGATTCCGATAGTTTTTTGGGCATAGATATTTCCTCCGAGAAGGATGATAAAAAGAAATGCTGATATCCATAAGACTGCATTTTTCCGCTTGGATTTATTGATTGTGGAAATTAGATCGTTGATCTTCATTTTGAGTCGCCTCCGATGTTTTATATGGTTCATATAAATTGAAGTATATAAATATTATACTATATTGTCAAGTAAAATATGGTCCCGGAATAAAATCCGGTTTTTGAAAATACTTTGCCGAAAGATCCGGACACAAACCAAAAATAATTGACAAGCCTGCTTGGCGTGGATAATGTTTAAAGACTGACAAGTTCGGGAAACTTGACGGATGATGGAGGATTTATGAGGAGATCGTTGCGGGAATAAAGGACGGATTTTACCTGACAGAGGCCTTCGGGCTTCATGCGGGGATCAACGATGTCACAGGAGATTTTTCTCTGCCCGTTGCGGGATTCAAGATCGAAAAGGGACAGAAAACCTATCCGATCCGGGGCGTGACGATCGGCGGTAACCTGTTCGAATTTCTGAAATCAGTGGACCAGATAGGGGATGATTTGACCTGGTTTCAGTCTACCGGTTGCCCGACGTTTTCAGTGGAGAGCATCAAAATCGGGGGTGTTTGAGTATTTAGAAACGCAATTCCTCACCGATCTCCTGATGATTTAATTGCTGCCCATGTTGACAACCATCTTCAAACAACCATATCATAAATTTTGGGAATAGAGACCGATAGTCTCAGCAAAGAATCCAGAGAAGACGAAAATGAAGGGTTATAAAAAACTGCTTTTTCTATTTTGTCTTGTATTGGTCTTTCTGGCAATGCTTTCCATGGGGATCCTGTGGACGAGCTCTGTCCTCACTGCCCTGCAAAACACTCAGGGTCAAACGGATTCCGCAAGGCTGGCCGTGATCTTGAAGAAGGCCGAAACATATTGCCAGAGGCTGGACCGAGCTGCCCTCGATTTTGTCTGCCTCGAAGAGGTGACAGAAATGACCCGTCATTTTACTCCGAAAACAGACGTCTATCTCTACGATTATCAATTCATCCGCAAAGACAATATGCTCAAGGAACAGAGAGCCCTCATCGCCGTCAACGGAAAAAAAACCGATATTCGAGACTCTTCGCTGGATACATCCATGTTCAAGTACAAGAATGTTTTGTTCGGTCCGGTCGGGCTGTTGAGCCAAGCCTGGCAAACCTATCACGAATACAAGTTCATCGGAGAAGACGTAATCAATGAAGAAAAGGTGGTGGTGATCGAAGCCACTCCGGGGGCGAACCTGGTCCAACCGCACTGTTACGGAAAGCTTTGGATCAAAGAGGACGACGGGAGCGTCCTGAAGATCGTCTGGGACCAGAGGTCGCTCGGAAATTTCCAGAGTATCGAAGAATGGGCCAAGATCCATGATGCCAAGCCGGAAATTACGGCTTATTGCGAATACGGACATGAGAAGAACGGAATTCGATTTCCCAGCCGAAGTTATACAGAAAACGCTTACATTGACGAGAATAAGAGGAAATTCGTTAGCGCCGAAATATCTATCATCTATAAGGATTATAAATTTTTCACGGTCGAGACCGAGATTAAATATGACGAATGACCTCTGTGAGTCCTCTAACATGGAGAGGACTTCTATACTAATGAAAGTCGCGCGGAATATAGAAAACTCTCTTATTTCAATGATGTCGTTGGGTAAGTATCTTCAGGAAACGGCATGTGGAAACTCTACAGCTAGATTACTGTGGGAATTGCCCGATTGGAGATTCAGAGAGGAGGAAGGCCATACGGGCGCATGCCCAATTGGTCTTACCCGCGATCCGCGTTTCGGTGAGGTCCGGAGAGAGGCCGAACAAACGGAGTGATTAGAATCAATCCCCGCTTCTTAGTGACTGCCTTGTCAGACTGAAGAGTACTGGTTCGCGTCTCTATTTTTTTGGATCATAAGAGAGAAAATTGGCAGAAACGCCCAGGAGAGAAAGAGTGGAGAGAGTTGCCAATACCCACAGCCCGGGCTCATGTAAAGCGAGCATAAGGAGTAAAAGCGGCGGGAGGACATAAAAAAGAATGTACGAAAGTCCGAGATAGGTCCAGGGAAGTCTTTCTGTCAATTCCGTCGAGGTCTTGAACTCTTTCGAGATGATGTTGACGTAGATACCCGATGCGACAACTCCAAGGACACAGACAAGGCCTATCAACCATCTGAATAGGGGATGGACTTGCATGCCAAATAGGATATAGAACAGGAGGAAAACATCCGCCACCATGGCAATCTTCAAGACGTAGCGAAGAATCCGGTCAGCTTTGTCCCGTCCTATAGTCACAGCGAAAGATTTGACATTCTCTTCTCTATCGGTATCAAAATCAGCGATCTGGTGGAAAAGGATCTGGATCAATTTATCTCCAAACACGACAGTAAAAAGAAGAGGAAGGAGCAAAAAGGCGGGACGAAAGAGGGTCCAGGGGACGATAACGCTCAGTATGGTGGCAGAGAGAGAGTAATCCACTATTCCCCAGATACCACGATCTTTGAAGCGAATGGGTTTCAAGGAATAAAAGGTTCCCAGGAGCACCGGCAGTATGAATGAGGCAAAAACAGGCATGTCCCCGCCCGCTTGGATGAGGGCAAAAAAACCCAAGGCCAGTAGAAGAACGGGAATCATCGTTCCTGCCAGCGGAGGAAAGGATGTGATCCACCTCTCTTTTCCCGCCCGTCTGTCTATCTCTTTGTCGGTCAGGTCGTTGATGAGGATGGCCGACAACCCTTGACACAAGACGGCCAAAAGGAGAAAAAGAGAGGCATGAACTTGCCTTTGTGGATTTATGCGTGATCCGGATACTAAAATCAGGCATAAGGGCAGCCATACCTGGCTCATCTTAAGGATGCCACGGGGTTTTATAAAAACTTGGATAAGGGCATCGCTTAAAAGAGAACGCTTTTTCGCCATGTAAATGCCGCCTTCTTTACTGTCTAATTTAAGAAGAGTGTTTAAGGGAATTATTCTACACAGGATTTTAAATACTGACAATAAGGATCAAGAGAGTCTATTCTCTTTACGGATCTTATTTCTGCGGACTTTGGAATAGAACCCATAATCGCACACCAGCAGTATCGGGTAAATAATTAGGAAACGATATGTGCCTTCTGTCGTTAATCTGTAGAAAATGCAAGAGATTCGGCGAGAACAAAAGCGGCCTGGAGATAGGACGTCGGGCAGAGCTCAAAGCATTCCTTGCAACTCGCGCACTCAGTCGCGGCGATTTCTGGAATGAACCGTATCTCCCGTCGCGATCCACTGTCCACAAATCCTATAGCATTTTTTTTCTTGACCTCGGCACAGTATCTCACACACAGACCGCACAGAATACAAAAGGAGGACTCTTTTTCGAAACGGTCCTTGTCCGCGCCGTACTCTTCGGCCAAATCCTGCAGCTGGGGGGAATTCGGCGCATGAGCCAGCAGGAACTCCATGATTATTTTACGGATTCTATCCACTTTTGCTGACCGGGTTCTAACGATCAAGTCTTTTTTTAGCGGATAAAGGCAGGCAGCCACGAGTTTTGTCCAGCCGTTTTCTTCGACTTCAACTGTACATATTCGGCACAAACCATGAGGTTCCAGTTTCTCGTGAAAACAGAGTGTGGGGATAAATATATCCGCACTCTGAGCGGCTTCCAGAACGGTCATCCCTTCAGTTGCTTTAACCTCTTTTCCATCTATTTGAATGATGATCTCTTCTGTCTTTTTTTGTTTCGCCATTGTCATGCTCTTTTCTCAGCCGGCCTTTCGACTTTATCGATCATCGCTTCGTACTCAGCCCTGAAGTAGCGTAGCGTGCTCAGGAGCGGGTCGGCGGCCGTTTTCCCAAGCGCACACAAAGAGGCAGCTCCCGTAACCTCGGCGATCTCCTCCAAAAGCGCGATGTCCCCCTCTTTTCCCTTTCCCTCCTTAATATTGGTCAGGATCTTGAGCATCTGTCGGAGGCCTTCGCGGCAGGGGACGCATTTGCCGCACGATTCATTAGAGCAAAACTTGAGAAAATACAAGATCACATCCACCATGGGGGTATCTTCATCCAGGACCCGCATGCTGCCTGCTCCCAGGGGCGCTCCCAGCTTTTCAAGCTCATCGAAATCCAGAGGAGTGTCGATGAGGCTCCCGGGAATAGACCCTCCCATGGGCCCTCCGAAGTGAACTGCCTTGAGCTTCTTTCCCTTTGGAATTCCACCGCCGATGCCGTAGACGACGTCTCTGATGGTGGTTCCGAAAGGCACCTCTGCGACCCCTTTATTAACGATATCGCCTGATAAAGATACAAGCTTGGTTCCCTTACTCCCCTCTGTGCCTATTCCGGTATACCATTCAGAGCCTTTGCCGATTATCAGAGGCACATTAGCCCAGGTTTCCACATTGTTGAGGACACTGGGCTTTTCCCAAATACCTTTGACCGAAGTGCGGATATATTTGGGTCTTGGTTCAGGGGGATTCCCTTCGATTGACCTCATGAGTGCGCTGGACTCGCCGGATACAAATATCCCGATGTCGAGATGCACCTCGACATAAAAGTTGAAGCCAGAGCCGAGGATGTTTTCCCCTAAGAGGCCGTATTCCTCGGCTTTTGCGACGGCCGTATCGATATTGGTTTTGAGTTGAGGATCGTCATGACGGGTATAGATAAATCCTTGATGCGAGCCGATGGCATAGGCACCGATGATCAAGCCCTCTATAACACTGTGCGGATTTCCCGTAAAGAGGGCTCTATCCATAAATGCCCCTAATTCCCCCTCATGTGCGTTGACGATAACGTACTTGGCTTTTCCGGGGGTATTACGGGCTGTCTCCCACTTCCGGCCGGCTGGAAATCCGCCACCCCCCCGGCCGCGCAAATTGGCTTTTTTTATTTCTTCGAGGACTTCTTCAGGGCTCATCTCCAAAAGCGATTTGGCTAAAGCGGAATAGCCGCCCATGGCCAGGTAGTCCTCTAAACTTTTGGGATCGATCTTAGTGCTACTATCCATAAGGTGCCGCATCTGGTTTTTGTAAAAGGGGATCTGGGAAAGCCATCCTGCTTTTTCACCCGTTTCCGGGTCTGTATAAATGAGCCGGTCGATCACTTTTTTCTCGAGAACAGTTTTAGAGACAATTTCCGGAACATCTTTCGGCGTGACCTCCACATAGCAGATCTCTTCAGGATAAATCACGACCAGAGGCCCTTTTGCGCAAAAGCCCTGGCAGCCTGTCGCCCTCAGATCGACTTTGGCCTTTAATTTCCTTTTTTCGATTTCTTCTTCGAAGGCGCTTATGATCTTGCCTTTATCGAGGCCGAAACAATCCATCCCTGCACAAATCGCGATACTGGGCCTATCCGGGACTTTCCCGGATAAAATACTCTTCCTGAGTTTTTCCAGTTCAGCAGCTGAATTTATTCTTGACATAATCGTCCTTCACTCATCACATTCCTCGGGAATCAAACGGAAGGTTTCATGAAATGTCACGATCTGCAGGACCTTGCTTAACGGTACGTCCAGTTTTTTGCTGACCCTGTCCATGACTGCGTGAGGGATCCAGTGGTTTTCCCGTTGTATCTCCAGTAACACTTGGACCAGCGAATTGGCTTTGTCCTGGTGTTTATCCAAAATCCGATCGATCTTGTCCTTATCCACAACTGCTATCCTGACATCTTGATCTCTTGCTGAAACGTTTAGGTGTCTTGATACTTCCGAGCGGCTAAGGCCCAAAATCGTGGACATTTCCTCTGTTGAATGAGGCTTCTCTCTGAGGAGCATCATAATTTGGGCTTCCGCCAATTTATCACCGATCAATTCATCAAATAGCCTGTTGAATTCTTCGCCAGTGAAAAATGTGTTATAGGCGTCTTCTGTTCTTTCCGACACTCTCAGCCTCTCCGATTGCACCAGCTTGATATAGGGGATGAGCTTCGTAACCGCTTCAATCTTGAACTTGAGTTCCTGCTTGTCTAAACCTTCGCCCTGGCCCAGAGGGCCTAGCTTCTCTATCGTGGGGACAAATTCATTCATTATGCCGGCAAAACGGATGCCTTCACCGGCAGATACCCATTCAAGCCTCAACCGTTCGGGATTCAGCCCGGTGTGCTCCAGTAATTTCTTACAGATATACACCATGGCAAGTGCATCGTAATTTCCATGGGTTACATAATGACAGTCGTTGAGATGACAGCCGCCGATAAAGACAGCATCCTGTCCGGTTGCAAAGGCCCGGAATATGTGTGCCGGATCGACTCTGCCAGAACACATAACCCTGATTACCCGGAGATTAGGAGGGTATTGGAACCGCGATACACCGGCAAGATCCGCCCCTGCGTAGCAACACCAGTTGCAGAGAAATCCCAGAATTTTGGGTTCGAAGATATGCGCTGCACCCATTCTCAATTTGCTCCCTGACCAGCAGCCATGTTTAACTCACTTCCAAACCAATATTCATTCTCAATTTACTCCCGATCCTGACGCCATTCCCCAACACCTGAGATAGTCTCATTCATTTGTGGATTCCTTTATCGGTTGGATTCTCCGCTTGGGGAGGAGCAGCGGCATCGATCTGGGAGAAGACCTCCTCATCGGTAAAATGCTTCAACATGATAGCATTGGTTGGACACTTTGCATTACAGAGACCATCGCCCGTGCAAAGTATGGGATTGACCCAGGCTTTTTTTCCCTTCGGTGTATCCCGAAACTCTATGGCCCCGTACGTGCAGGCTGTGATGCATGCCCCACACGCCACACAGTCGTCCTCTTTCACCTCGCAAACAGCGCCGGAGGCTGTGACGGAATCCTGTGAAAGGAGAGTGACCGCCCGGCCGGCAGCTCCATAGGCCTGAGCGATCGTTTCAGATATGTGCTTGGGGTAGTGCGCTGTCCCGCATAAAAAAACGCCTTCTGCAGCGAAATCAACGGGCCTTAATTTGACATGGGCTTCCTGGAAAAAACCATCCGGGCTCAATGGAAGCTTGAACATCCGGGCTATGTTCCGGCTTCCCTCGGAGGGAACAACGGCAGCGGAGAGGACGAGTAGATCGGCGTCTAACGCGAGCCTCTCACCTAAAACAGGATCGGGTACAGTAATCCGAAAAACAGATTTGCCCCCCGCTGTGATCGATTCTACCTGAGGCTTGTCATCCTGTTCCCAGCGGATGAATTTGACATCTTTCTCTGCGGCCTCACGATAGCGATCCTCCGCAAACCCATAGGTCCTCATATCCCGATAGAGAATATAGACATCCATTTCCGGGCTTGTTTCTTTGAGTTTCCGGGCGTTCTTTATGGCCACGTTACAGCATATGCGGGCGCAATAATTTCTGTCGTCCTCTCTGCAGCCGACGCATTGGATCATCACCAAAGTCTGTGCATTCATCAGTTTCTCATCGCCCTTTACGATTTGTGCCTCCAATTCCAATTGGGTTAACACCCTGTCGTCTTCTCCATAAAGGTACTCCGTGGGCTGATATTCATCGGCACCCGTAGCGATGATGGCTGCACCATGACGGATCTCTTTGACCCTTCCTTCGGATTCCACTGTGGTGATGAAATTACCCACATATCCGGTAACATTTTTGATCATTGCATCATGGGAGACATGGATCAGAGGATGCTCGTAAACCTTGCGGGTAAGATCGTTTAGGTAAGCTTGAACATCCAGTCCCTCCAGAGTGTAATGAATTTGGCGTGCCATCCCACCCAGGTCTTTATCTTTTTCCACCAGGTGAACCTCGAATCCTTGATTGGCAAGGGCCAGTGCGCTTGTCATCCCGGCCAGCCCTCCTCCGACCACTAGACCAGTCTTGTTAACGGGAAGATCGAATTCCTCCAGCGGCTCCAAATGGACAGTCCGGGCAACCGACATCCGAACGATATCCTTGGCCTTTTGGGTGGCTTCTTCCTTTTGTTTAGAATGCACCCAGGAGCAATGTTCTCTGATATTGGCCATGTCGAAGAAATATTGATTGATGCCCCCTTCTCGGAGTGTGTCCCTGAACAGCGGTTCGTGTGTCCGGGGAGTGCAGGCCGCTACCACCACTCGATTGAGTCCTTTTTCCCGTATGGTGTTTGCAATCTGCTCGGCTGCATCTGTCGAACAGACAAAGAGTCCTTCTTCGGCATGAAAAACATGATCCAAAGAGGAAGAGTATTCAACGACTGAAGGAACATCGACCACTCTTCCGATATTGGCACCGCAGTGACACACGAAGACACCCACTCTGGCCTCATCCTCCGAGACATCTCTTTCAGGCGGATAGATCCTGTCCCTGGCCAGCTTCCCTCGCCGGTAATCGAGGAAGTCGCCACAGAGGGCACCGGCACCGCTGGCTGTGACAACTGACTCGGGGATATCCATGGGGCCCTGGAAGGCACCGCTCACATAAATTCCCGGGCGGGTGGTTTCCATGGGATTGACAGGGTCAGTTTTGCAGAATCCGTGAGGATTGAGCTGTATACCGAACGTATTGGCCAGATCCTCCACATCCGCGGGAGGGTTCAGTCCAACCCCCAACACCACCAGATCGAATTCTTCCTCTTTGACGCCATCCTCGAATGTGGCATACTTGATCGTCACATTCTTTGTCTCCGGGATCTCCTTTCCTACGGATACGTAGCTTCTGATGAATGTGACCCCTGTAAGGCTCTCCGCTCTCTGGTAGAATCGTTCGAAATCCTTGCCGAAGGACCGGACATCGTTATGGAATATGGTCGCCTGGGTGTCCGGATCGTGGTCCTTGGCCAGGATCACTTGTTTCTGGATGTACGAGCAACAGACCGCGGAACAATAACTGTTCCCGCCGGGGATGACCTCCCTGGAACCGACGCAGTGGATCCAGGCAATTTTATGCGGATGCTTTTTATCTGAGGGGCGCAAAATCTCCCCTTCGTGTGGCCCGGTTGCACAGAGAAGCCGTTCGAAGTCGAGACTGGTCACCACGTTGGCCATCCTTCCGTAGCCATAGTCACCACGGAGCTTGGGGTCGAATGTCTCATACCCCGGAGAGAGAATGATTGCCCCCACCTTGATTTCGACTTTCTCTTCCGTTTGAGTAAAATCTATCGCGGCATGCTTGCAGACGCCCTCGCAGATCGTGCATTTCTTGTCTTTGAGGTTCAGGCAGTTTTCATCGATATATGTGACAAGGGGAACGGCTTGAGAAAAATAGATATGGATGGCTTTATTGGTCGATAAAAACTGATTGAAGGGATCTGGAACCGAGACAGGGCAATACTCAACACAGACAGTGCATCCCGTACATTTATTCTCGTTAACGTATCTGGGTTTCTTAATCAGTGTGATTGTGAAGTCTCCTGCGTCTCCTTTGACGTTGTCAACTTCCGTGTAGGTCAGAATCTCTATGTTGGGATGCCTGTCGCATTCGATAAACTTGGGAGATTCGATACACATGGAACAGTCATTCGTGGGAAAGGTCTTATCGAGCTGGGCCATCTTGCCGCCGATGGTGGGGGATTTCTCGACCAAGTAAACTTTGAAACCTGCAGTG
>JASFPP010000140.1:0-11002 GCA_050115915.1 Candidatus Aminicenantota bacterium | reverse complement strand
TCTCAAGGGATTTCGAGTCAGATAGCAAAGAGGGTTTTGTTTTAAATGAGGCTGCGATCAAAGCCATGGGAATGGATGCTCCTGTAGGAAAAAGATTTTCGGCTTTTGGAAAAGATGGCAGGATTATAGGAATTATTAAAAATTTTAATTACAAGTCTCTTCACAGCGAAATTGAGCCCCTGATATTGCTGATGGAGCCAAGAGCTTACCGCTTCGCCAGTATCCGGATCTCACCCAAAAATATTGAGGGAACCATCGCTCATTTGGAGAACACCTGGAATAAATTCTCGGCCGGATTCCCCTTTGATTACACTTTTCTGGATGACAGAATCGATAATCTCTACAGGTCGGAACAACGGGTAGGGACGGTTTTTAACTATTTCACCATTCTCGTCATATTCATTGCCTGTCTCGGACTATTCGGTCTGGCCTCTTTTACTGCTGAGAAACGGACAAAAGAGATCGGAATCCGGAAAATTCTGGGCGCTCCGGTCTCCAGCATTCTTTTGCTCCTTTCCAAAGAGTTTGCCAAATGGGTTCTTTTAGCAAATATTATCGCTTGGCCAGCAGCTTACTTTATCATGGACAGGTGGCTCGAGAACTTTGCCTACAGGACGAGTATCGGAATGGAAACTTTTTTTCTCTCCGCAGGACTTGCACTGGCCATTGCTCTGATCACAGTGAGCTACCAGTGTATGAGAGCCGCGCTATCCAACCCTGTGGATTCTTTGAAATACGAATGAACTCCACCCCTGATGTAAAGTGAAGTTTGAATATCCAAAGACTGACAAACTCGGCTCGGATGTCCCCAGGGATTTTCTTATCACCATCGATAAGATCAAGAACCGACTGATACTCCAAAAAAATTAAAAATCCCAGCTTTTATGTGTCTCTATTTATTCGTATTTATCACTATTCGTATCTCAGGCTATTGACGGGATTTGCACTGGCTGTTTTTATAGTCTGAAAAATAAAAGTGAAAATGGCAATAAAAACAGTCACTACGGCGGCCAAAACGAATACGATCCATCCGATATTCACTCGATAGGCAAAATTCTGGAGCCACTTATTCATCATGAACCATGCCAAAGGCCAAGCAACGATATTAGCGAGAAAAATCCACTTGATAAACTCTTTGGAGAGAAGCACGATCACACTCCCCGTTGAAGCTCCAAGCACTTTCCGGATGCCAATCTCCTTGGTCCTGATCTCTGAAGTAAAAGATACCAATCCAAGAAGCCCAAGACAGGCAACCAGTATGGATAAAGAGGAGAAGATAACGAAAATCTTCTGCATTTTTTGTTCGCGTTCATACAGTTGATCAACACGATTATCGAGGAAACCGAATTCAAACTGCTCGCCAGGAAATGTGCGCTGCCATTTGTCCTGTATAATCCCGAGAGTTTTCCCCAAATTACCGGGGGTAATTCTAACTGAAACAGCGCGTATATATTCCGGATCGAGTAAAAAAACCATGGGTTCCACTTCCCGGCGGAGAGACATATAGTTGAAATTTTTAACGACTCCGACAACTTGAGCGGGCCCTTCCGAATACGGCCCTTCCAGCTTCTTTCCGACGGCCTCCTCTGGCGCCCAGCCAAATCTCTTTGACGCAGCTTCATTCAGGATAAGAGTCCCAACAGTATCCGTACTGAAATCTCTAGAAAATGTCCGTCCCGCAAGGACCTCCATCTGGTAAGTCTCCAAATAGTCGTAGTCTGTAAAAAACAGATAGACGCTCACCGGATCGTCTATATCAAGCCGATTGTAATAACTATTGCTGTAATGTGAATCAGCCGGGACCTCGGATGAGGAAGAAACAGATAATATCTGATGGTCCTTTTTCAGTTCGTTCCTGAATGATTCAAATTTTCGAGCGATTTGTTGACTCCTTACCGGCAGGGTAATAATGTTTTCTTTATTAAAGCCTAACGACCGGGACTGGATGTATTTCATCTGTTTATAGACTGTAAATAGACCGATGATCAGAAGAATCGATATGCTGAATTGAACGACGACCATATTTCTTCGAAAAATTGACTTTCCACTTCCTGCGAGCAGACTGCCTTTGATAACTTGTGCCGGTTCGAACCGGGTCAGATAAAATGCCGGGTAGAGTCCGGCGAGGATACCCACTATTAAAGTTGCGCCTACTAAGGAAAGCAGCTTGAGTGGCTGCAAAAACACAGAAAGTGATAGATTCTCGGCGAACATCCCGTTATAAGCCTGAACGAACAGCGAACTTATTAGAAACGCTATCCCCAGGGAGAAGAAAGCGAGGAGTACAGACTCCTGAATGAACTGTCCTCTAAGCTGGGATTTGTCTGCCCCCACTGTTTTACGAAGACTCACTTCTTTGGCTCTCTTGTTCGCACGGGCTGTGGATAAATTGACGAAATTCAAGCAGGCAATGACAAGAATCAGGATCGCTATGGAGGAAAAAATATAGACGGACAGAATACTACCTCCCGCCTCGACCTCCCAATCGGCGCAAGGATACAAATGGATGTCGACAATCGGAAAAAGATGCAGCTTGAGGACCTCATGGATAGTCATATCTTTATTCAGCACAAGCAAGTCCCCGTAATGAGGTTCCAGTCGCTGAGTGACGAATCCCTTCAGCTTTTCTTCGAGGTCATTTTTAGAAACATTTTCGGCTATAAGGACATAGGTGTAGAGATAATTGCTTCTCCAATCATCACCAAACTCCTCATCTGGAACCGAAGCAAGGGATATCAGCATATCGAAATGCATATGAGACTTTTCAGGCACCTCTTCCAAGAGTCCTGTCACTTTAAAGTCGACCTGTTCTCCCTCCCATTCAAAGGTCAATGATTTTCCTAGAACATCGTCTGTACCAAAATATCTCAATGCATTTTCTCGCGTTAGAACTACGGTCATGGGATCTGCGAGTGCCGTGCGCTCATCGCCTTCTGCAAGGTGAAAACTAAAAATCTGAAAGATGGAATTATCAACAGCAAATGTTTCCTGTCTGTATAAATTGTTTTTGTGGCCCTTGATGGCGAATTCTCTTCTCCAGAAGCGTGTGGCATTTTCAATTTCTGGAAAATCAGCGATCAATGCCTGTTTATACAAGCCTCCTACAATGGGCCATCTGCTGTAAAGATTATCGCGGAGCAGCTCCCGCTCTAACCTGAATATCCGATGGGCTTTTTCATGAAAACGGTCGTAGCTGAGCTCGCGAAACACCCATAGACTGATAATCATACAGATAGACAGACCGATCGCCAACCCGGAGACATTGATGAATGAAAATAATTTGTGGCTTACAAAATTTCTGTAAACGATCTTCAGATGATTCATAAACATGATGAACCTCCAGGACACAATAAGTTTTAAATATCCAGCGAGCGATCTTAGGGTGTGGCTCCAATACCAGCACTTCGCTTTGAAGAGACCATCTGAATCGCGGATTTCAGAAAAAGTCTCTTCAAAATCTTGGCTTTTGTCATGTTTTACTTTCCAGATTCAAAACTGGGTACGCTGTTCTTGATGCGCTCATGCATCAACAGTGTCTCTTTTAGGGCATTCTTTCCAGAGCCAGTGATACTATAGACTGTTTTGCTCCGACCGCCTCTGACTGGAGTGGGATCGCTTTTTTGAGAGGTTACATATCCCTTTCGAATGAGAATCTCCAGCAGATTGTAGAGCGTCCCATACACGATCTCTTTTTTTGATAATTCGATAACCTTTTTTCTGAGTGGAGCCCCGTGGGAACTCCCATTCAACATCATCAAAGCACTCAATATGATCTCTTCTTTAACTGCTAAAATCGACATTTGAATTACCTCGCATGTTTAATCGAATAATTCGAACATATCCTGTTTGAAGCAAAAATTATGCCAATTCCATTAGTCAGGAAAAGCTGAACCGTGACGTAAGATCAATGTCCATTCCTGGACAATGGATATCCGTTTTCGGACAGTAAGAATCAATTCCTTATATAAGTCTATGGGAAAAGAGGCAAAACACTCTACAGTTCACAGGTGGGTAATTGTTGGTTGCGAATTTGTTAATTTTTGACGATCAAGTTGGCATATTTTCTGCATATAGTTGATTGATGCAAAATTTTGTACTTTCTTTTATACGTAGGAGACACAAATGCTAAAGAATTATATAAAGATCGCCTGGAGGAATCTGATAAAACACAAAATCTATTCAGCTATCACTCTATCCGGATTGGTACTGGGACTGGGAATTTTTATCTTATTTGCGCTCTTACTTTATTCGCAATATAAATTCGACTCGTTTCATGAAAATGGCGAAAGAATCTATAGCGTCGTTCAAGTTCTTCCCAGAGGAGCGGAGAAGGATCACCACTCAGCGATAACGCCTGTGCCTATGCGGGATACGCTTTTAGACGAATTCCCTGAAATCGAGAAGGCAACGAGATTTTTCCCCCCAGGAAGATTGGTTGTCAGATACAGAGATAACGTATTCTATGAAAGCAGGATACGATTCGTGGATGCTGATTTTCTGTCAATTTTTTCGTTCGATCTTATAAGGGGGGAACGCGAGGAAGTTCTCTCAAATCCCTATTCAATCGTTCTCACCGAGGCTTCAGCAACAAAGTATTTCGGGACTGAAGATCCGATCGGAAAAAACCTGACCATAAACAATGAATTTGATGTCGTTGTCACCGGCATTGCGGCAGATATTCCAGAGAATTCAAGCATGCATTTTGACTTCCTTGCAAGCTTTGAAACAGCCGAAGCATTAGATATCCGAATGGATGAATGGAGCGTCAATAATCAAGGGACATTTCTACTTCTCGCTCCTGGCTTGGATGCCGCCGCACTCGATACAAAATTATCTTCTCTTATTCAAAGATACTACCCCGAATCGTTTGAATCTCCAAAACGCATCTATCTGCATCCCTTAGCGGATTTCCACTTGAACTCCTATGAGATCGAATGTTACTGGAGCGCTGCTCGGATGAGTGAGATCGGGATATGGATTATCGCTGTTTTGATACTGATAATTGCCTGTATCAACTTCATGAATCTCTCTACCGCGCGGTATACAACACGAGCCAACGAAGTTGGAATGCGTAAGGTTATTGGTGCTCGCAGGATACAGCTCGTCAAACAGTTCCTCGGAGAATCGACCTTCATGGCCTTTATTTCATTGCCCATTGCCATAGCGTGTGCCGAGCTCATGCGCCCGGGCTTGATCGCACTTTTGGGAGGAGGACTGTACATCGCACCAATTTGGGAATTTCCTCGAGCGTTGTTCCTGACCCTCTGCGTAACCCTTCTCACAGGTTTTTTTGCAGGCAGCTATCCCGCTTTTTATGTCTCTGCCTTCAAAGCAGTGCAGGTGTTCAAGAGCAGGCTTATTAAAGGAAAAAAAGGCAGTCGCTTTCGTAAGATCCTGGTTGTCACCCAATTCACATTTTCCCTTATTTTGATTTTGATGACCATAATCACCATGCAACAAAACAATCATAACCGGAATGTCGATCTTGGCTATGACAGATCCGGTATCATTACTGCCAGGATGTCAAAAGATGCAGGGGAAACACTGGATGTCCTCAAAAAAGAGCTGCTCAAGCATTCCGATATTGTCGCTGTCTCAGCAGCGGCAGCCATACCGATTGGATGGGAAACAGAACAGCAGGTTGTACCGGAGGGAGTGCGAGAGGATGATGCACTCACGATGAATACCTACGGTGTCGATTATGGATTTATAGAGATGTTGGGAATCGAAATCCGGCAGGGGAGGAGCTTTGCCGAAGACTTTGCGGACGACAACAGTTATGTGATCAATGAAGCTGCGGTCAAACAGCTCCAGTGGGAAAACCCGATCGGAAAACAATTGGTCATCGGAGATAAAAAAGGCACAGTCATAGGCGTTACCAAAGATTATCATTTCAAAGAAATCTTTTTGAGCCAGATTGCTCCGGCCGTGCTTCATCTAGAGCGAGAAGCCCTCAACTATGTCTATGTCAAGGTCGCATCTCCGGATAAACTTTCCAGCAGTATCGAACACATGAAGAAACAATGGAATATCTTGGTTCCAACCTTGCCTTTTGAGTATGATACCCTGGATCTTGCCTTTGATGATAGGCTCAGTGGCGACAAAACAGTCGAATTGGTAGGGACTCTGGGTTTAATTGCGATATTTCTGTCCTGTCTCGGATTGTTCGGCCTATCATCTTATGCCGTCGAACGAAGAATAAAAGAGATCGGTATCCGGAAAGTTCTCGGAGCTTCGGTCGCCGGGATTGTTCAAATGCTCATCAAAGATTTCATGAAGCTCGTCATCATAGCAAACATCATTGCCATCCCGATCGCTTATTTTTCTATGAACAGATTGATCAATTTTCTCTATTCCTATCCGATAACGATCAGGGCTGGTGTCTTTGTTGTTTGCGCCATTTTTTCATTGCTTGTGGCCTTTCTAACCGTGTCGTCTCAGACTATAAAATCAGCATTATCGAATCCCGCAGACAGTCTGAGATATGAGTAAAAAGCACTTAAGAATGAATCCAACTAAGGCATTACATACAGGAATCATTCTCGCCATTTTGGGGGGCGCAGGAATTATTCTTGGTCCGATGTTCGATTTGACCGAACTGGTGAGGCCTTGGAGTTTTATTCTTGGCTTCGTTTTTGGAATAATGAGTGGCGTGGGAGCAGCTCTCACTCTATTTGGCCTCCTAGAAAAGAGAAAACTGCCATCCTAAATTCTGTTGGGAACAGCTTAAGATATGATTGTGTTCATTCATACCGTAAGCTATCCACTGGATTCGCTGTGGCGGCTCTAACTGTCTGGTATCCGACCGATAGCAACGCAATGAATAAGCCCAAGCTTCCTGCAAGGAGAAATATCCCTATGCCGATTGTTATCCTGTAGGCATAGCCTTGAAGCCAGCGGTTCATGACCACATATCCGGCAGGCCATGCGATGGCATTGGCGATGATGACCAGTTTCATAAAATCTATCGAAAAGAGAGCCATAATTTTTGAGGAAGACGCTCCCAGCACTTTGCGGATGCCGATCTCCTTGGTTCTCTCTTCGGCTTTGAACGAAGAGAGGCCTATCAAGCCGAGGCAGGCGATAAAGATAGCGAGGGCAGCGAAAGAGAAAAGCAGCTGAGACAACCGCTTCTCATTCGTGTACATACGTTCGAAGGCGTCATCGAGGAATCCATATTCACTGGGGAAACCCGGATTCGCTTTTTCCCAAACCTGACGGAAGTGTTTGAGGGCTCTCGCGGGATTGCCCGATCTCAATCTCATAAGGAGGTAGTTGCGGTTGGCTCCCCAAGCTCCGGTGGATAATATCATTGGTGCAGTATTGAAGGTCACCTGCCGGTTGGTGAAATCGTTGACAACACCGATGACCTGTCCTCTATGCCCCCAAAAACGCAACTCAAGGCCAATAGGATGCTCAATTCCTATCTGCTTGCAGGCTGTTTCATTGATGATGAAATTATCCACGTCTGCGGGGCGGGACCTGGAAAAATCTCGGCCTTCAATTAAAGTCAGTCCGATGGTTTTGGCGAATTCATGATCCACAGACATAAAAACAGGAAAGACACGATGCTCAGAGGATCGCCCCTGCCAATCCAAATAGCCGATCCAGTTTTGAATGTCAAAGGGTAAACTGCTGCAGCTTGTGACGCTTAAAATGTCGGGATTTTTAACGAGCTCATCCCTCACAACCGCTACAGAGTCTCTGGTTTTTTTCTGCATCAGATGATAGACAATGTTCTCTTTGGTCATGCCCAGCTCTCTGTTCATGATGAACGATACCTGGGATTTGACGACCAAAGTGCCGACAATGAGCACTGTCGAGAGAGTGAATTGGAAGACGATAAGGACGTTGCGGAAGTGAGATTTCCGTCCCCTTATATGTGTGAATGTCCTGCTGGTTCTCACAGGAGAGAATGACGAAAGAAACAGGGCAGGATAAAGTCCCGAAATAAAGCCGACCATTAGAACGATCGCTAGAAGACAGAAAATAAGTTTTGTATGGAAAAGGTCGAGACTGAGGTCGTGGAGAGTGATCTGATTGAAGACTGGCAGAGCAAACTCCACGAGGAGAAGGGCGATGGCTAGGGCTGCTCCGGCGTGGAGGAAGGATTCGCTGAAGAATTGCCGGATGAGTTGGCCCCGGGTTCCTCCCAACATCTTTCGTAGAGCGACTTCTTTGGCACGGCCTTCAAAGCGTGCAGTGGCCAGGTTCATGAAGTTGACACACGCAATAAGAAGAATGAATCCGGCAATCAAGGAAAAAATGCGGACGTATCGCATGGCCCCATCCGAACCGTCGGGTTTGTATAAATGGATCCGAGAGAGTTCCTGAAGGCGGAGGACTTCTTTCTTGCCTGGCGTGCGGGCACTCAAGAATCCGGAAATTTTCTCTTCCAGGATCGAAGCAGAACTGCCGTCGTTAAGCCGTAGATAGACCTGATAGTTCTTGCCGCTCCAATTGGCTTCCAAGGGAGCCAGGTCGACATTGAACAGGGGATAGGATCGGAACGTAAAGAAAAAATCGAACTGGAAATCGGACGCGGCAGGTATATGAACGACACCGGAAACGGTCAGGTCAGCTCTGCCGCTGAGGTTGAGGACCTTTCCTATGGGATCTTCGTTGCCGAAATATTTCTTGGCCATCGTATCCCGCATCACGATGGAGTTCGGCTCGGAAAGAGCCTCAGAGGGATCTCCTTGAAGGAATGGAAAGGAAAATATTTCGAAAAAGGTGGGGTCGACAGTTAAAAATCCCGTTTCAGTGAATGATCTCTCCTTGTAGCGGACAACCATGTTGTCGGGACGATAACGGGAGACAGCAGCGATCTCAGGAAACTCATTTTTTAGCGCAGGTCCGAGAGGGAAGGGGAGCCAGGGATGAACCGAGACACTGTCACTCAAAGGATCTTCCATGATCACTCTGTAGATGTCTTCAGCATTCTCGTGAAATCTGTCATGGGAGAGCTGGTGATTGACCCAAAGAAGGATCAGGATGGAACATGCAATCCCAACGGCCAAACCGGTAACGCTGATCAGTGAATACCATTTCTGCTGCCGGATCTTCCGGAAAGAGACTTTTATGGCGTTCAGGAAAAGAGCGAGTGAAAATCTACTCCTACTACCTGGTGGTGTCGCTAGACGTCCACGAGAATAGGTTTTGTAGTACTCGCGTCCTATGACGTCAGCGCTTTCGACTGAGGCTGTCACTTCATTAAAGGCATCTTCAGGGCTCTTCCCCTCATCGATAAGGTCCTCCACCTCATCCCGCAGGTGGGCCTCCAGTTCAGCGATCGCTCCGTCTTCAAGAGCAGCGCCTCTTTTCAGTTGTCGGATCCAATCCGAGATGGCCTTATCGATGTCGAAATCAGAGTTCATTGGGAGCTTTTTCGCCTTTTTCACGACCGGACCTCCGATGAGCTCCACAATTTGGAAAAAACTCCTTGAACGGTCAACCACTGGGCTTTCTCCCGGTCGAGCTCCTCTCGTCCCGCGTCTGTCAGCCGGTAGTATTTGCGCAGTCGGCCTTTATCCGATTTTTTCCATTTGGCAACGATGAACCCGTCTTTCTCCAGGCGGTGGAGGACCGGGTAAAGCATCCCGAACGACCATTCAAGATGTCCCCCGGACAGAATCTTCATTTGTTTTATAATCTTGTAACCGTAGGTTTCCCCATCCATAAGGATCGAGAGAAGCAACGGTTTCGTCGATGCCGCAATGAGTGCTTTTGAGATCATCTTATACCTCGCTGCGCTTTATATATAGCACTGCTATATATGCAACCTTCATGCCAACCTTCTCTTATGGGGAAAGACGTCATTTTTTTCCTACACAATCAATCAGATTGTTCGTTTTTGCACAGAAAAACGTCCGCATTCGAACATCCATGAGATACAAGATCAGATTCCAACCGAGAGAGAGAACACCAGTTAAAAAAACATGAGGAATGGGAGGGTAGGGAAGGGCTCATCATAAAAAGTCAGATTTCAAGTATGTGATTTCTGGGGTCTCTGTATCTATTTTGGGATCAGTGCTCTGAATCCATCCGGAACTTGTACTCTTTCGGTGGCTCTGCGCCCAAAAGGTGCTTGACAAAATAATCCCACCGGCGCCTTGTGTAGTAGGATTCACGTCCGATCCCATGCCCCCGGTTCGGA
Organism: Candidatus Aminicenantota bacterium; assembly: GCA_050115915.1. Taxonomy (GTDB): domain Bacteria; phylum Acidobacteriota; class Aminicenantia; order Aminicenantales; family Aminicenantaceae; genus WTAW01. The sequence goes on along the minus strand of JASFPP010000140.1, from coordinate 846 downwards.
AGAAGGAGGAGATCGAAATCCTTGTTGTGCGCGATTAGTTCGTTAACGACAAGAAGAGTGTTGTACATGGGCACATTGGAATCCATAGTTCCATGCGCCAGGAGGAGCTTGCCCTTCAGATTCTTGGCCAGGAGTTGATTTGCCTGGTTATCGTAATTGGTGGTTCCATCCGGATATGTCTCTAGAAGACCTTGCCATTTTTCTCCCCAGTCGTCCTCGTAGCAGCGGTTGTCATGATTCCCTGATCCACTTATAGCCACCTTGAAAAAATCGGGATACCGGAGAATCGCATCTGTCGACGCGAATCCGCCGCCAGATCCCCCATATATTCCGGCCCGGTCGATTTCGATCCAGGAATGTCTCTCGGCGAGCTGTTTCATACCAGCTATCTGATCAGGGATTCCATTATCGCCCATATTTCCATAGTAGGCTTCGTGGAAAGATTTTGAACGCTGGGGAGTCCCCATGGCATCCAGAGAGACCACGATAAAGCCGAGCTCGGCCAGAGCCTGCTTGTCAGAACGTGAAGCCGAAAAGCTACGGCCTCTTACACTCCCTGATTGTGGGCCAGGATAAATATAGTTAACGATGGGGTATTTCTTATTGGGATCGAAATGTGTGGGTTTGAACAAGAATCCATAGAGGTCGGTTTTGCCATCCCGGGCTTTAACTGTAAAGGGAACAGGCGGTATCCAATTCACCTCTTTTATGAGCTTGGATATATCGGCTTTCTCGAGTGCAAGGAGTTTCCGGTCGTTGTTGTCCCGAACTTCAGAGATTGGTGGCTTTATTGCTGTTGAATAGCTATCCACATAGTATGCTCCATCAGGGGAGAAGGAGATCGTA
>JASFPP010000139.1:0-11006 GCA_050115915.1 Candidatus Aminicenantota bacterium | reverse complement strand
TAATAGGGATCGGTCGTGCTCTCCAGGAATTCTTCGATCAGATAAACGGCATTGTTCAAGTAATAGTTATCCATATCTCCGCAGTAGATGTGGATCTTCCCTTTGAGCTTGGGTCCCAATGTTTTCCAATCCCGCTGAAGGATATAGCTCAGGTCATAGTTCTCCCGCCAGTATTCGGCCACTTCCCTGTCGATCTCTCCGGTCATTTTGTCCCAGATGGGTTTGGGATACCCGTTCTCACCCACAGGACTGTAAACAGCCTGCCAAATATCCCACTGGTCGCCGGAACGTGAGTTCGTGCCCAGCACCAGCTCGCGGAGGTTTGTCTCCTGGAGAGTACAGCTCACCTCTCCTAGGTAATTCCGCCGGCCGGGAATAGGCGTCTTTTTAAAGGGACTCTTCAGGAAGTATGCGTTCTCATCTTCGTAGATGTTGACAAGTGTGTATGCCCGGAAATCGATCGGGTCCGGACAGGCGGCAAAACAGCCGTTGTATTCATCCGGGTAGAAGACCTGGACGGCTAGAGCTTCCCATCCTCCCGTGGAACCTCCGTAAAGAAACCGGGACCAACCCTCACCGATGCCCCTGAATTTTTCCTCGATATAAGGGATCAACTCATACGTGATGGCATCTCCGTAGGGGCCTAAGTTGGCAGAATTTACGGCATAGGAGTCGTCATAATAAGGATTGGCATGCTGGATCTCGATGATGAGCATTCGGGGCGTGTCTGGAGCGATCCAATATTTGTAGAACTTGTGCGCGTATTCCTGCTGGGTTTTGTTGTATCCGTGCCAGTCGAACCGGGCGCTGTAATCTGGCTCGAGGTCCGGGTCCGGGGGCTCTTCCCTGAATCCACCGAATGTGTAAGGGAAATGGCCATGAAACACACAAAGAGGATATTTCGCCTCGGGTTGCTCATCGAAACCTTCTGGCAGGAGAACGTGCGCTCCAAGATGCATGGGCCGCCCCCAGAATTCGGTGAGGAGTTTACTCTCGATCTTCACATGTTTGATATATTTTGTTTCCGGAGGATCGGGGATGGGGGGAATTTTCTGATCCAGACTGACAATGATCATCTGATCCGCTGATGGATCCACATAAACCTTTTGGGGTGTGCTGTAGAGATTGCCGGGGGCGCGGTTCCAGTGCTGTCCCTCTCCTCTGTCCATGGGCAGCTTTACCACATGTCCGTCGGCGCGGTGGAAAGTCTCATAGATATGGAGAAGACCCTGTACCCAATACTCTCCGGGGGGAATGTTTGCCAAGCTGTTTATCGGATATCCCAGAACGCCCGCATCAATAAAGGCATTTTCGCCCGATCGCAAACCATCCACATCGATCCCAAAGATGAGCTCTGTGTTGGGGCCATCGCTGATCTGAAAGCGGGGCTCGCGGCTCTCATCCGCCGAGAGCATCAAAAGCACACGACCATCCAGCGGCTCCGAATTCTGCTCTTCTTGAAACGAGATCCCAAAGCGGAGCTTACTTACAGATTCTTTTTGGCCTGTCTGGCATGATGAGACCCACAAAAAAACCGATAAAACACCCACAAAAACGATCACCTTTTTAAAAGAACAGGGCATGAGTCCTCCTTTATTTTGATTCTAACCCGAGAAGCTGTGTTCCCGGAAAACGAATGGTTTTCGCCCGTTTTTCAAAACCGAAACAGAAATTGTTAGCCCTTCGGAGGATCAACAAAATCAATCCAGGGGCCAAAACTGGTTATCGTACCATATCTGCTCTCTGATTTCGTTATCCAGTTTGGCCAGCATCATCATATGAGTTTTTTCCCACCGGACAAGCCACCTGTAGAGTTTCTTTTCCCCCTCGGATTCTGCTTTTTCAGCTTGTTTTGTATAGAAGTTAACCGCGTTTTTCTCGAACTCAAGGGCCGCTGAGATGACCGCTGCCTCATAGCCTGCCCCATGCACCTCCTTGATAACATCGGCGGATAGGACCGTAGCCGTTGCGGTCGCATCCCCCCTTTCGAGATCAGATGCATCTGGGCTTTCGCCCTTAAGAATGCGGGAGTATTGTTTCGTTAAAAGATCGATGTGTTTTCCTTCTTCCCTGGCAAGCATTTTGAAGAGTTCCTTGATAGCTTCGACCTCTGTGGTTTTTGTCACAGATTCATAAAGGGCCCTTCCTTTATGCTCGAGAAGGATCGCTCCTTTAACGATATCGAGTCTTCTATCCGTCATGATATTCTTCTCCTCCCTTCGATAATTGAAATCCTATTATAATCATTTTTATGCAAAAAGGGGACACTCCATTTTTTAGGTGCCACGCCCTAACCGTCGGTTCGGGGAGAGAAACCAACATAGGGCAGCTCGAAGGGATGACACTAAAATAAAATTTGGTGCCAGGTCTACTTTTTTTGCACCCCTGGAGATAGGTGCCTGACCCCTATTTTATTTATAGTCATCGAGGTTGGTTTTTGCGGCGATAGTTTGGAGCATTTTTTCGTATAACTCCAGACGCCAATCCGGTTGGCCCGAGACAGGATTCTCTCTAAAAAGCGGGTAGTTCTGCCGCATCCTGTCCGCTGCAGCCAGGTCCACGGTCGCCAGGATGACCTCCTCTTTTGTCTCGCTCGACGGCCCCCCATAAAACTTCACTTCGTGCGCCTCCTCCCCGGGTCCGAGCACAAAGCTTGTCCCTGGATAATCGTCTGACCTGTCCTTGCCTACGAGGTTCGAAGAGGCCACAAACATCATATTCTCGATGGCTCGTGCCTGCATCTGGTTGATGTAATACGACTTCCATCCCTTAAAGGCCCCAAGAGCAGTGATGTGTATATAAAGGCGTGATCCCAATGCCGCATAATATCGTGGTAGCTCTGGAAACATGTACGAGTCATAACAGATCCCTACTCCGATTAATCCCCATGGAGTGTCGAAGGCAAAGGGCTCTGTGCCTTTTTCACACCACCTCATCTCATTCCCGAAAGGCATGAGTTTGGCGTAGGATCCGATAACTCCCTCGGGTCCGATAATGGCGGCAGAATTGAAGAACAACTCCGGATTTTTGCGCGACTTCTCAGGCATTCCAACGATAACATACACACCCAATTTGCGTGTCAATTCGGCTAGGGCATTCGTCGATGGACCCGGAATCTTTTCTGCGTTTTCCTTGTGCATCTTTGCTCCTGGCCCATTTGCGTATCCAGTCAACGCCAACTCAGGAAATAGAATGATGTTTGCACCTCTTTCTGCAGCGACCGAGATAAATTCTTTGATCCGCTCCAGATTTCGTTCCTTGTTCCCCCAATCGGTGTCGAAATTCACACAGGCGATCGTCACCTCATCCAACATCTCTTCAGAGGCCTGTGAAAAGGCACATATCCACACCAGAGCCATAACACATACAAGGACACTCAAAAGGCCTCTGACTTTTTTTCCTTTTTTCCTGTTCATAAGATACCCTCCCCTTCGAATCCATTCCCATCAATGTGGATGCGAGATAAACCGCTCGAAAAATTCATATATCCTGTTAAGACGGTCCATGCGCCGTTTGGGATCTCCCGATCGCGACAGCTCATGCCCTTCGCCGGGATAGCGCACATATTCGACAGGATGACCGAGGATTTTTAGGCTTTTATACAAATATTCCGACTGTATGAGCCCCGTGCGGTAGTCCTCATCGGAATGGATGATGAGCAGAGGATTCTTCATGTTGGCGACAAAGGTCTGCGGAGAATTTGCGTCGAGTGCCTTACGGGCTTCTTCCTCCCAGGGGTACCCCCCGTAATGATTGGGCACAAGCCGCCACGCCCTTCCTTCGCCAAAAAACACAGAAAGCTCATAAACTCCCCTCTGGGCCACGGCAGCTTTGAACCGGTGATCCTGCGAGACGATCCAGGCCGTCATGTATCCGGCATAGCTCCCCCCGGTAACGACCTGCTGATCCGGATCCACCCAATCCAGTTTTACCGCCTCATCACAGACCGCCAAAATATCTGAGGCCGGTCCATCCCCCCAGTTGCGGTAATTTGCCTTTTTGAAATCGAATCCGTATCCGCCGCTTCCCCTTGGATTGCAGTACACGATCCCGTAACCCCGGCTCGTGAAGAGCTGGAATTCATGCCACATCGTGAACTCCCCTGGTCCCCACATAGCCGAAGGTCCTCCATGGATGCCAAGCATTATGGGATACTTTTTCCCCGGCTGGCGATCCGCAGGCTCCATAATCCAATACTGCACCTTAAATCCATCCAGACGCGTGAGCCATCCCTCTTCAGGAAAAATGACCTGTTTTTCCTCAATCCAATTGGCGTTGAAGGACGTCAATCTTTGGGGGTTTTTCCCATCCTTGTCTGCCAAATAGAGTTCGAAGGGATTCTTCACCTCTGTAAGGGCATAGACCAGTTTATCTCCCTCGAGATCAAAATCCCTTATCCCCAGCGGGCCATCGATCAACTTCTCGACAGATCCGCCCTTGTACGCGATCCGAAAGAGCGGGAAAGCTCCCTGATCGGGTGACATAAAATAGATATACTTTCCATCCGAGGACCACGTGTATCCATTGATGCTCCTGTCAAAATCAAAGGTTAAGCGCTGGGGCTCCCCGCCGTTCGCTCCTACAGTCGCCAATTGACGAAGGCTGTGGCCCAATTCTCTTTTGTCCTGAGTCATAAACACGATTGTCCGGCCGTCCGGGGAAAATAAAGGTGCCATAATCCTGTAGTTATCCCAATTCAGCAGTTGTTTGGGATCGCTCCCATCGGCATTCAAAATCCAAAGATCACTATCGAGATTCCAGTCTGGATGTTTTTCATGTTTTGTGGACGAACACACAATTTTGGTACCCTCGGGCGACCAACGAGGACCGCGAAAACTCTGAAAACCGTGCGTGAGCTGAACCTCCTTTGCCTCAGGTTTGGCATCAACCACAAAGAGATGAGAATAGGATATCTGTGTCTGTAACGATCGCTCGGCTTGAAGGTTCAGGCGATTAAAGAGGCGCGGGTTGTTTTGGCTGGTATTCTTGGCCAGCCAGGCACGGATCTCCTCCAAGGTTCCATCTGGCCTAGCGGTAACGGCTCTTTCGCTTTCGTTATCGATATCACTATCACCGATTTTATCCTTCCTGGCCTCCTTTCCTTGTTCCTGCCTCTTTCTATTTTTCACCTCTTTTTCTTTCGCTTTTTTTTTCCAATTGGGGATATCACCAAAATCTCTGCCCGGGCGTTCACTCGACCATGTCGGCTTTCCCTCTATCGCCCAATCAGGGATCATGGAGGCAAATAAAATCTTCTCGCCATCCGGTGACCACTGCGGATTCGAGGCGCCGTATTCGGCATTTGTGACTCGAAATGCTTCTCCCCCTTTGAGTGACAAAATCCAGACTTGAGGCCTTTGTTTGTGCTGCCGTATAAAAGCGATCCTGGTCCCATCAGGTGACCATGCGGGCGAACTGTCATTCCGGTCCCCAAAAGTCAACTGAACCGGAGTCCTATCACCATCCAGATCGATCATCCACAGATGACGGAAATACTTGTATTCTTCACGATCTTTGTTTTTATTCCCCCCATCCTTCCCCATCGAGATCAAAACAAAAACCACATTTTTCCCATCTGTAGACAGATCGATCTGGCTCATGGCCTTGAGTTTCAACAGGTCTGTTGCCAGGATCGGTTCAGTCCCTCCCTGTAAATGCGCACTCAAAACACAGACAATCATCAGCACCGGAATGACGCGACAGAGTTTAACCTTAAGAGACATAGACTTCTCCTTCAAGACAAAGTGGATACAATTATAAAAAATGAAAACTTAAATGTTAACGATTTAACGTGGATTATTCTGCTCGATGGTTAAAACTAAGGAGTATATCCAGGATCAATGATCGAGGAGATAAGTGATGAGTGTGACTGCGCCCCCTGGGGGAATGTCTGTGAATTCAATTCCTGCCTCGAACTCTTGGTCCCCAGGAAGGCTTTTGATCCACCTCACTTCCCCAACCAAAGTTATCACATCGTAAGGTCTCCCCAAGAAGAGCTCAAGAGTCAGCATCGATCCCTCAGGAAGGAATGTATCGGTACAGATCATGGCACCGTTCCGGGAGATATTGCGGGTCAGGCAGCGGGCCATCCTTCTATTCATGGGTGATTCTTCATCGGGAGACACACTGAAGGATATTTGATTTTCCTCTACTATCCTTAAATCCCTTCGCCTATCCAAAGTCATTACTTATATTCTAAACATCCGGTGCTTTTTTAGCAACTGTTATTTAAGATGAGAATCGATTTAACATAGGATTGAAATTCTTGACGAAAAATGAGCTCTTGGGAGATGGACCTTAATGGCGTTGACTAAATAGACCGCCAATGATAAATTCACAGCCGTAAAAGCATTACTAATCTCTGCGAAAGAAGGTCATTATGGGTTTCATCTCGAAAAAAGTCCTCGAGACGCCTCCTTCGGCCACGGTGTCGATCGCGGATAGAGTCACAGAAATGAGGCGCCAGGGTGTGTCTGTCATTGACTTCTCTGCAGGGCGGGCGGTGGAGAATACCCCCTCATCAGCGCTCAAATCCATATGGAAGGACTGGGAAAAGCGCTGTCTGTATGCGGCCTCGGAGATCAACACTATCCCCAAGCTATCATGCGATACACCGGAAGGGGGGTTCTACGCCTGGATTGACATCTCTGAAACGGGAGAAACGTCTGTGGAATTCGGAGAGAGGCTTCTCGAGGAGCAGCACGTCGCTCTGATACCGGGCTCGGCATTCGGACCGAGTGGGGAAGGATTCATGAGGATGACCTGCGTCCGATCATGGGACGATCTCCGGACCGGGCTTTCGCGGCTCAAGAAGAGCCTGACATAAATTGAATAGGTTAGAATATCATTAAAAATCATTTTAAAAGGATGCCACTATGTCTAAGACGAATGTTATTTGTAAGCTTTGTTTTACTCTTGTTGTTTTGTTGTTTTTTAGCAATGTTTTGATTGCACATGCAACAAATGTGGATTTGCGTGAGGACAGGGCCGCTCTTTTCGATTATATATTAGCGAAAACCCTCGAGCGGGAGTCCTTTTCTCCCGTTAAGAACCATACTCTTCACTTGGATGTCATCAAAGAGATGGAGAAATACAGGGACGAATTGATCGCTGCGGACACCGATGAAAAGCTGTTCTATGCGCTATTGAAGATCAGCAATGCCCGTAAGGACCGGCACCTCAACATCAGCCTCGTCAAAGGAGGGATCACTCTTCCTCAGACAGCAGGGATTTCGAAGGATAGGAATCTTGGAGAACCTGAGCCGATTTCCCACGCTCCCATCCGGTTTTCTGTAGATTATGGAAAGCCTGGTCATTACTTTGTCTTTGTGAGCGACATGGCCGAAAATATCGAGGAATATTGGGAAGGCGATATCCCTGAGATCGGCGACAAGTTGATGGCCATAAACGACCAAGGGATCGAAGAATACAGAAAGGCCAAGGAGCCCTACCACCGCTACTCAACGATTGAAGGATTCTGGTGGAAGTTCGCCCAGTGGATCCCGCAGAAGAGCAATCAGTTTCCCCCGGATTTTTATCGTGAAACGATCGCCTTTTCTCTTGAAAAGAAAGACGGCCGGCGTTACTCGATCGTTTTACCCTACTTGTCTCCGGAAAAAATTGATTGGATGGGAATCGGCGAACAGCACTATCCCGGCCTTGATCTTCTCTTTTCCACTCAGACATATAACCTCTACAAAGGCAGTGGGAATAAAAAGATCCTCTTGCTCGATTGGTATGGATTCAGGGAGGATCTGGTCAAAGACATGGACCGGCTGATGGATTATGCGGCCGAACACAAACTCCTGGATCATGCTGTTATCTTCGATGGAACGCGCAGCAGGGGCGGATCCAAGGGAGCGTATGCGATCCAGCGGTTGTCTCCCAAACCCTTTAAAACGACTTTCGGAAACCTGAAGTTGAGCGATATCATTCCTGTATTTATCGATCAAAAGAGAAAACAATATGAACGGAGGACAATTCTTGACAGCGGTGTGGCGGAAACAATTGACGATGGGACATGGCTTATGGAATGGCTGGAGGATGATGTGAGGAAGGGATTAGGCGCCGGCCAGGACTATTCGAACAATGTGCCCTTTAAATTGGCGCATCTCCCCAAGCATTCGGATGGGTTGATAAATCCGGCTGAGGTTCATTTTAAAGGGCCGCTTGTCTGCTGGTTCAGCCCTTATGGAGGATCCCATCTCGATCAGTTCGCTGCGATCGTCGTTGATAACGACCTCGGCCACACGATCGGGATGCCGGCGGGAGGCTACAGCAACACATGGGAGTGGGATGAGGTCCTTGTTTTCCCGCTGAGTAAAAAACCTGTGGTGCGTTACATGTGGTCTATAGGGCACACCATCCGCCCGAACGGGGAGATATTGGAGGGAAACCCCGCGAAAGTCAAAGAGTATATTCCGCTTACAAGAGAAAATTATGCAGATTATTATAAGATCTTACTCGAAAAGACCTATAAGTATTTAGGTTTGGAGGAGTGATCACAGAAAACTCAATATACTCTCGGCTTGAGAAAAATGGAATGAGAAAAAATACTGATAAAAACAGCCCAAAGGTGACAGGTCAGAAATGACGGAACGAAAGAATTTATCGCCGGCCGCGCTCTACAAGCGATACCGGAAGCTTTCCTTGGGAACAAAAATCCTCATCTTTATGGTGATCGGTGTTGCGGCCGGGATTGTGTTTGGAGAGCGAGCGACAGTCGTTCAGCCATTGGGCGATCTTTTTATTCGCCTCCTCATGATGGCAGCCTTCCCTCTCATTTTTTTCAATCTTTTGGCGGGCATGACGAGCCTGACGGATGTTCGCCGTTTGGGGCGGATCTCTTTAAAAATCTTTGTTTACTTCTTTCTGACAACAGCGATGGCTATGATATTGGGGATTGTTTGGATGAGTGTGCTTAAGCCTGGCGTAGGAATAAAGTTGACGGGCCAGGTGGAAAAGGACATCGGGGAGATCCCCAAAGTCGCGGATATTTTTCTCAACCTTGTGCCGGAGAATATTTTTCAGTCTTTTAGCTCTGGGCAGATCATCCAGGTCGTTGTGTTTGCCGTTCTTTTGGGAGTGGCAGCGCTCATGCTCCCCAATCAGTACCGAGAGCCACTGCAAAAAATATTCGATGTGCTGGCACGGTTGTTTCGTCAATTAGTGATCGTTCTGATGTATTTCGGCCCCATCGGAATTGGGGCCTTGATGGCGAGCACAATCGGTCAATACGGCACGGCTGTTTTTGGGCCTTTGGCAGTTTTTATCGGAGGCGTTTATGGTGCTATATTCTTTATGATCGTGCTCTATATGATCCTGCTTCCATTGCTGGCTCGAAAATCCCCGCTCATATTTCTCAAAGAAACGGCCCCGCTCTATGCAACGACTGTTGCAACCTGCAGTAGCCTGGCAAGTCTTACAGTTGGATTGGAGGTCGCTGAAGAAAGAGCAAAACTACCACGAAGCATCTATTCCTTCACATTGCCCTTGGGTGCACAACTCAACAAGGACGGCACAGCCGCAATGTTGGCCGCTGTTCTTGTGTTTACGGCGCAGGCAGCGGGGATCGAATTCAGCCTCGCCTCTCAGGTGACGGTGGTGCTCTTCGGCATTCTGCTCACAACTGGAGTGGGAGGAATTCCCGGAGGAGGCATCGTTATGGCCCTCATATTTGTGAAGGCCTTCCATCTTCCGCCTGAGATCGCTGTCATTGTTGGGGGGATTTACCGGCTGATCGACATGGGCATCACGACCTCCAACATCATGGGCGACATGGTCGGAACTGTCATCGTCTCCCGCTCCGAAAACAAATAGGGGTCAGGCACCTATTTCCAGGGGTAGAAAAAAAGTGGACCTGGCACCTATTTTCTATTCGACTCTGAATATTGAGTGGATCATTATCTTAGGATTGAGCATCTGGCCCTCTGCGGGATGCTGTTGGATTTTTCGGACAACATCCATTCCTGCGATAACTTTTCCAAATGCAGCAAAACCCTGTCCATCAGGATTTCGTTTGCCACCAAAATCCAACTCCGGCTGGTCATTGATGCAGATGAATATCTCCGAGGATGCTGAACCCGGATTATTCCTCGCCATCGAGATCACCCCGTCTCTGTGCTTGATGCCTGTCTTATCTGTCGTCTCATGCTCAATTGGAGGGAATCTCTTTTCACTCTCTCCAAAACCCAATCCTCCCTGGATGACCTCGATCTTCACATCGTTGTTGGGTTGGTTGTCCATGGTCACAATTCTGTAAAAAGAGCCTCTATCAAAAAGCTTCTCATCGACATACTTAAGGAAGTTGGACGCGGTTATGGGAGCCTCGTTTATGTAGATTTCGACTTTGATATCACCCAGTTCTGTTTTGATCAATACTTTTGGATTTTCAGTTTCACATTCCCATAGTGAAATCGAAAAAATTGCGCCAATAAATAATACTCTCATTAATAATTTCATGTGCCCCTCGATTTTATAAGAAACGAGTCTTAATCATTCAATCGGATTTACGATATTCATTTAAAAGGAAGATTTCAACACTGATATTATTTTTGTTTGGTCGCCTCCCATTCGCCATTCACACCCATATCAGGGACTTCGAGTATCCCGCTCATGGAATCTCCATCTACCTTCATCTTAAAGATTAAAGTTAAATTCCCCCCACCTGGGCCTATGGCGTAGGTCGAAAACTTAAAGGTTCCTTCTCCCAGCTCAACATCACTGATTGGGGATTCGGTCATGGTTTCAAATTGGTCGGACATGTGACCTGTTAGTTTCCCATCTTTGAGTTCGAGGACCAGTGTGAGTTCATTGGGATCACCCATTCCTTCGAGAGTGGCCGATCCTACCCAGGTTCCTGTGTTATCTGCCGGTTTCTTTCCGAAGAGGCTCAACGACACAAACAATCCAACTGTCAAAATTAATGTAAGTCTTGAGTTCATTCTCATTATTCGCTCCTTTTTTCCTAAATCATTTAAATGGATATACGAAAAGGCCTTAAGTTA
>JASFPP010000138.1:0-11047 GCA_050115915.1 Candidatus Aminicenantota bacterium | reverse complement strand
TCAGAGCTCCCCAATGCAATGACAAAACTGATCACACTCCCAACGACTCCCATCATCCAGAAATTTCTGACGGTGGCCTCCCAAAAATAAGCGGCTTTTCGTTTTTCTTCCGCTGAGCCTGATCTACCCGATGTGTGTTTGAAAGCCAAGCCTATCTCTTTTAAGGAGAAGCTAATCAGAGTCAGAAATATTCCACTCAGAAATACAAAAATAAAACTCGTGCCTTTCATGAAATCTGTAAATTTACCGGAAAGGATCACTGCTAATACCAGAGCACCAAGAATCAACAGTCTTAGGAAGACTGCTGCGATTTTTTTTGAATATAGGGGTTGTGTCATAGCCCTTCTCCTTTTTAAGTCATTGTAATCTCTCAAGCTTTTTGACTTTCTTTGATCGGTTTTGGGGAAAGGTTCTCCGGTGTGAGGGGGACATTCCATGTATACCGGACATTTAAAATCATTCTTTGCTCACCCGGTTTTTCTGCAGGAAGAACTTTTTTGATAGAGACGGGGAGAAAAGTGCAGAGATTGACCGCTACTTCTAAGATGGCTTTTTCGTTCGGGAGAGAAACCGTAAATATCCGCTGTTCGCATGGTCCCTTCTTTACGGTCTGTTTGAGATCCCACTCCCCATACATCCTCTCTATAAGATCCATTGGCGCCAGGTAACCGAGGATGGGCTGAATCATGGGGTCATTGAACAGCGCAAGGTGTCTTTTTTTGTACACTTTGCCGTCCAAATGATCGGCAATGACGATTTCTTCCTCTGAAAGCCACAGGGTTTTGAGGGGTGTATTGTCGGATTCTTTGATCTCGATCTTCGACAGGTTGGGAGAGAGCCATTGAACAGAATAAATGAGTGGTTTCCGGCTCTCTCTGGACAACTGGATCGAGCACTCCATCGAGTGGGATCGATTCATTTGGCTAGAAACGGCAACCGATGTGCCCAGGACGGATAAATTCTCTGTGAGGGGGTTGGACGATCCGGACGATTGGATATAAGCCCCCAGAACGATCATCAAGAGAGATACAACAACGAGCACTTCCTTATGCAGTAGAAAATGAAGCCATCGTGCACCTTCAAGTTGAGACATCCTTCGGAAGATCTTTCTATCTGCTGAGATGGTCCGAACCTCCGCTTGCTCCATCCTTAACCGGTATTGATCCAGTTGATCCTTCAGCGCTATTTCCACATCCGGGGGGATGTCATCTTTGAGGACCTGCTGAAGGAGATGGTCTATGTGTGTATCCTTTTTTTGACCATGACTCCGCTCACCCTGGGAATGGTCCTTGCTCCGTTCACTCATTGTCTTTCTCCTTTACGGATGTTGGATTGAGGTGCGACAGCCACTGGCTCAACCTCGCCCTCCCTTTGGATACGTGAATCCTCACTGTCACCTCGCTGCATTCCAGGACTTGGGCGATGGACTCATAGGGTTGATTCTGGACGATTCTCATCAGAACGGCCAATGCCTGTTTTCTTGGAAGGCGGCGGATCGATTCCAGTATCTCGTCCTCGACAGACTTTTTCTCCAGCCGTTGAAGACCGTCGCTCTCAGAATCCGCGGTGTACTCTTGGATTTTAGCGGATTCTTCGCGTTTTCTGATCCGTCTGGATCTACGCAGTGTGTCATAAGCGGCGTTCACACAGACCTTCAGGATAAAGGCATGGGGATTGGGATGTCTGGAAATACGGTCCCGCTTTTTCCAGATGATGGTGAGCGCATCCTGCAGCGTGTCCTCTGCCGCTTCCGGGTGTCGTACAATTCTCCATATGGAGCGCATCATCTGGGCTTCGATGGGTGCGACCAACTGCGCGTAGGATAACGCCTCTTTTTCTTTCAACGTTGCCTCAGAGTTTATTAAAGAGCTCTCCTGATCCGGCACACAATGTTTTCCTGCGGTTGTGGCAATATCCATCTCTCATCCATAAAAGTAACCGTAATGGAAGGGAGAATTGTTTATTCGTGAAAGCAACACCGCCACATTTTTCAAATTACGCTCATTGTAAACGAGACTTTTCTTTCTGGCAACTCCCGCTGAGGTAAAGCGGGTCCCTTATCGACTGTTTTAGTTCAAATCGTAACAACTTTTTTAGCCATGATCTAAATCAGCTGGGCATTTCAAAATCTTATTAGGGACAAGTTGGGGAGATTGGGTAAAAAAAATTTACATTTTGTTGGATGGGGGCGGACGGTTTGGACGTTTTTTCCCTAGAGATTCTGGCATGTTTATTGCTCTGACTCATTTTAAGGAGATTTCGACAAAGCTTTGGAGGATGGAGATGAATAGAGCATCTGTGGTCATTCTGTGTTTTTTCTTGGTGGGGATAGGCATTCTATGGATTTCTTATGAAAGAGCTCCGCAACGTTCGCCGTATTTGTTCCATCCTCCCTCTGCAGAAAATGGGCTGGAATTCTGGTCCATGCAGCGAGCCTATCCTGCAAAAACGATTCCGAGTGAGGGATTCTTTAAGGCGTTCGTGGAGTCCAAGCAGAAATCGGACAAGACCTTAGACCGCAGCACGCCAGATGCCTGGTTCTCTATCGGGCCTGCAAATTTTTCCGGCCGGACGATCTCTTTGGCTCTCCATCCTTCAAATCCGAACATCGTTTATGCGGGCTCTGCAAGCGGCGGTCTCTGGAGGCTCACGATAAGGGGGACGGGAGATGACGACTATTCCTGGGAACGTGTAGAGACTGGTTATCCTGTTCTAGGCGTGGGCTCGGTCGCGCTAGATCCTCGTGATCCGCGGATCATCTATATCGGAACAGGAGAAATTTATGGTTACCAGGGACAGGACGGAGATCTCTTTGGCAGCTATTGGATGAGGATCAGAGGAAATTATGGCCTTGGGATTCTCAAGTCCATCGATGGCGGAGAGTCCTGGCAGAAGAGCTTGGATTGGACAAAACAGCAGCAGCGGGGTGTTCTTTCCCTGGCGATAGATCAAAAACATCCCGACAACGTTTTTGCGGGGACAACCGAGGGCATCTACCGTTCACGAAACGCGGGGGAGACCTGGTCGCGTGTTCACTCTGTGGTGATGGCTGTGGATGTGAAGATCGATCCTGACGATCCAAAAAATATCTACGCCGCTTGCGGGAATTTGGGCACAGAGAGACATGGTGTTTACCGATCCCAAGACGGCGGAGACACATGGACAAAGCTCTCGTCCGGTCTGCCCGAGTCCTGGACCGGCAAAGCTAAGCTGGATCTCTATACGTCATCCCCGAACATTGTCTATGCAGACATCGCCAATCAGCGCGAACGGATAGGATTATACAAGAGTGAAAACTTTGGCGATACCTGGGAGCTCTTATCCACATTGGAGGGATTGGATTTTTATCCCGGCCAGGGCTATTACTCACATTTTGTGCGGGTCAATCCCGCGAACAACCAAAAGGTCTTTATCGCCAAGGTGGGATATCTCTACTCCGAAGATGGCGGCCAGTCCTTCACAATGCCCACCCCCGGGATCTATGATTTTATCGATGATCCGACGACTGCCCATGGCGATCTCCATGCGTTTGTCAATTATCCATCGGATCCTGATACGTTCTATATGGCCGGCGATGGCGGCGTCCATATCACCAAAGATGGGGGGAGAACATTCCGAGGATTAAACCGGGGTTATGTGAACACCCAGTTTTATCCAGGTTTTTCTTCCTCGAAGACCGACCCGAATTTTGCCATTGGCGGCATGCAGGATAACGGCACGGCACACTATACGGGCTCCTCAGATTGGCGATGCTGGGTGACAGTCGGGGATGGCGGTTATTCCGCCATCGACCCGATCAACAGCCATGTCGTCTACCAATCCTCCCAGTGGC
This sequence comes from Candidatus Aminicenantota bacterium, assembly GCA_050115915.1. Lineage (GTDB taxonomy): Bacteria > Acidobacteriota > Aminicenantia > Aminicenantales > Aminicenantaceae > WTAW01. The sequence continues at coordinate 7,215 of JASFPP010000138.1, read as the reverse complement.
TTACGATCTACAGATCGACGAACCGGTTTGCGGACGATGAAAACGTGCGGTTTGCCTCACCTTATCCTCACTACTATCCTGAAGAACAGCGTCATCCAGGGTCAGAATACCCCGCTTTTATCGCTCCCTATGTCTTGGTTGAACCCGATTTTTTGTACGCGGCGACGAACTATGTCTATTGGTCGAACGATGGGGGCTCGACATGGACGTGCACGAACAGCGATCAACCTTTGAACGGGCTGCCTGTTGTGGCTTTGGGGGCATCTCCCCTCAACAGGAGGACTGTGTATGCGGCAACAGCCCCCTATTCTCCGGACAGTATTCGGCCCATGTTCTATGCATCACGCGACAGCGGACTTTCGTGGAACCATCTCACAGGCAATTTGCCCGACCGCTATATCGTTGACATCGTTACCTCTACCCACAGCGATGAAGTTGTGTACATTGCTCTTTCGGGCTTTGGCTCGTCCCATCTCTTCCGCTCCATCAATGGAGGTTTGACGTGGGAAGATATCGGCAGGGGATTGCCGGATGTTCCCACAAACGCCGTCGCTGTCGATCCCGTGGATCACAGGATCATCTATGTGGGGAACGACATCGGTGTCTGGGTTTCTACGGATTATGGGAAAAGCTGGAACGTTTTCTGTAAAGGATTGCCCGAAGCTGTGATGGTCATGGACCTCTCAATATCCGAAAGTAACCGTATGCTGCGCGCGGCCACACACGGGAACGGAGTGTATGAACGTGCCCTTCTGCCTCCGATCGTTAAAAAAACTCCTTCTCCGCGCCGATAGCTTTGTGGTCCGTTCGTATATCGATCCCGTGCTTCATCGCATACGGAGTCCCTTCAAAAATAGAACCAGAACAGATGGGATGAACGACATAAAGGAAGACTCCGACCCAACCACCCTAACCCAGCCTTTCTGATTCTATCTCTGAGATCATCGTTATTGTGATGAGCCCCCTTTAACAACTTGGATGATGTTGTTATCCGTGTTTTTATCGATAAGGAGGTAGTTGGGATCGATGCCTGCCTTTTCGGGTTTTTTGTCCACGACGAAGCTCATCTCACTTTCTCCCGACGGGATCCAGTGCTTGGCTGAATAGAGGACCTCATTTCCCGCTCCAAAAACGCCAAAAGGGATATAATCGTTCATATCGACGGAGGTCTCACGGCCGATCCCGTCTGCCCTAATTTTTTGTGCATCAATCTTGAGATCGACGCGATATCTGCCGTTTCCAAGCTCCCGATAGGAGGCCCGAAGGGCTCTGTTTTCATACAGCGTGATCGTCTCGAACATGTCTTTGACGATGTACAGCAGTGCATCAGGTGTGGCCTCTTTGATAGACTCGAGGAATTCTATGGCTGTTACGTACGGAGGCTCATCATAGGCATATCTCCGGATGAATTTTTGAACAGCCCTGTTCAGATTATCCTCCCCGATGTAATCCTGGAGCGCATTCATGACCACGATCGATTTTTCATAATTGATGTAAGGGACCTCGAGGTTCGAACGGATGAGGGGAACTTCTTCCTCCCTTTCCCTGGCCCGGCCTCGTAGATACTGATCCATCTTGAGTTTTATGTAATCTCTGATCTTTTCGGGGGTGTATTCGTTTTTTATAACCATGAGGGCCGAGTACTGGGCCATGGTCTCAGTCAGAATGAACTGTCCCTCCGCCCATGCGCCGATCACCTGATGGGCCCACCATTGGTGTCCGACCTCGTGAGCTGTGACCCTGAAAACATACTCGACTTTTGTGTCGTCGAATTTGGCGATAAAACCGTATCCTTCGGAAAAGGGGATGAGATTGGGAAAAGCTTCGGCATGGAGGGCATATCTCGGGAATTCGACGATCTTGACGGTTTTGTACTGGTAAGGGCTGAAATTCGCTGTAAAGTAGTCCAGGGATTTTTGGACACCTTTGATCATCAAGCCGATGTTGTACTCATGGTCAGGATGGTAGTAGATCTCGATCCCCACATCCTTCCATCTGTCCTTTTTTACCCGGTATCTGCCGGAGATGAACGAAAAATACTTGAGGATCCTATCTCGAGTTTTGTAGTGGAAATAGTTCCTGTCTCCCTCGGTCCACTCTTTGATGAGTTCTCCAGAGCTCAGTGCGATCTGGTCACTGCTGGTGCTCACCACTGTTTCGAAGTTGATCCAATCCGCATCTTTAATAAACGTAGACATCCGGGCTTTTTTATCGTCGATGGATCGGATCCTTTGTCTGGGCGGAAGTCCGTACTTCTTCCTTTTGTCATTGTCCTCGAGTTCATTGTGGATATAGGGATCATAACCTATGGCCGGCACTGTGTGGGAAGGATACAGGAAAGTTCCGTTCTTAACCAAATTCCTGTTGATCCTGTTGTTCCTGAATCCTTTTTCAGCGAGCGCGATGTCGAAATCCAAAAAAACTTTCTGGCCCGGTGTCATAGGATTTCGGAGAGTGTGAATATAGACGCCGTGTTCCTCGGCAGATTCTTTGAGCAAATGTGGCACATCCAGCCTCAACCTGTTGATTCGTCCCTTTTTCGGGACGTGGATGAATATTTCGTTGATGTCTCCATCTGTCTTGTTTCGAAGAACTATCCGTCCTCTTGAGTACACCTTTTTTTTATAGGGATAAATGTCCACCTGCGTAGTGATATCTGTGATACGTGGTTGAGGGGAGTCTTCGTAGCGCTTAAAATTTTTTTCGTAGTAGACTTTTTCGAGGTCCACTCGTTTTGTGGACTCGAATGTGTTGAGAATGTTCGTGTTGTAGAGGATAAAACTTCCGATAAGAAGGCAGCCGAGCGTTCCGACCGAAGCCATCCTCAGTTTTGCTCGTGTCATCCGCGCTTTTGCGGCTTTGATTCTGTGGATCAACCGCGTGTCCTTTCCACGAACCCAGAGGAGTATTGAGATCACGATTAAAACCACCGCAAAAGCGGTCCAGTATAGGTTATAAAAGAGGATCGATTTCAGATAAGGACCGTACTTGTTCATCTCTGAATAGATATAAGCGGGCGTTTTTCCCACACGCCACAGATGGTGCTCTAATCCGATGGAGGGGAAAAAATCATCGACAAAAAGCATCGTCAGGATATACCCTAGAAATTTTTTGTTGACGACAATCTGTACGAATAGGGCAAAAATCGAGATAAACAGGAAATACACCAGACGAATCCCGAACAATTCCTGAAAATAAAGACCCAGCTCAAATTGTGTGTAGCCATGGAAAACCTGGATGATCACTCCGGAGATTAGAACGAGAGAGGCGAGTAGAACTTGGATATAAAAGATCGCCCCCAATTTTCCGAAAAAAGGGACCCATTCAGGGATCGGCAAGACATCATAGATCTCCTCGACACGTCTTTTCCTCTCCCCCCAAACCAGCTCACCCGAACAGAAGAGAATGATTACCAGGCTGAAAAGATAAAGGCTATTTTTTGTCGTTTCCAACACCTGTGCAGTAACAGGATAAGTTAAGGTTCCCCGAATCAGGCCGACATTCCGGAATCCCAGAAGAAAAATAAGAGCTTCCCCGAGGCCCAGAATGATCAGGAAATAGACATTTTTGACCAATCCTCGGAATTCATAAAAGGAGGCCGATATCGTTTGACGGACGTGGTTTTTAAAATGAAAGAGTTGTGTCACATTCACCTTTTTTACGACGGGAGTGAATGGTTTTCTGTCGCTCCCTTTATCTTGCCCACGAATTTCTCTTTTTTGTTTTTTGGACTCGATGATGTGTGAGAAACGAAATTTGCGATAAGCAAAGATGAGAAGGGCGACAGCCAGTGCGATCCATAACATCCGGTTGAGGAGAATATTGCCCGCAAAGGGCACAAGAGTCGTGTTCTTCTGTGCCGCCGTCCAGTAATTCGTAAAACTCGCAGAAGAGATCTGCCCGAATGGGTCGAAAAGCGATGCCAAGAGGCGGTTCTGCGTTCGTGCCAAGCTCTTTGCTATACCATACCCGATCACCATTCCGGTCAGTCCTGCATAAACTGGAAAAAACTTTCTCGTCAGAAGCACGAGTGCAAAAAAGAGGGCCCCAGCGAATAAAACAGTTGGCAGAACGCCTATAAGATAAGGTTGAAGCGTGGCAAACAGATTCATGGGACCGATCTGTTCTGGGTTCACAATAGGGGAGAGGGCAGTCAGGAATGCACCGATGCCGATCCCTGATAACACGAACATCGTGCTGACCGCAGCGGCAACATACTTGCTGGAGAGATATTCCAACTTCGAGATGGGATAGGAAAAATTCAGTCCGTATGTATTCTCTTTAAAATCTCTGTAGGCTGCGTTCCCGAAGAAAGAGGTCGTGATGGGCAGCCCGAAAAGAGATATCACGGTTATCAGATAGTACATCGCATAAGGAGAGTTGATGTTGATGTTTCCCACACCGGCTGTGGCGATAAATTTCATGGGGCCGCCACCGAACGAACCCCTGTAGATCGCTCCGAATCCGATGAGTAAAAACATCACAAAATAGATGTATGTGGAGATTTTTTTGAACCGGTGTTTCAATTCGAATGAAAGCATATGTTTGAACATCGTTTTATCCTTTGTATTGAGTGCTCACGGATTCATTGCGGATCGCCGTGAAATACACATCCTCGAGATCTGGCGTGATCCTTGAAAATCCATCAGGCTTCCTCTCGCTCCGGACATGGATCAACATATCGCCTGCAAAAAGGCGGGTCAGAACGATTTGATATTGGCTCGAGTAGCTGTTGTAATCCTGTTTTTTGATGACCTTCTCCCACACGTGGCCCTCGAGTTTTTTTATGGCCTCTTCGGGATTGCTTACGAGCAGGATCTCTCCTTCGTTGATGATGGCCATTCGAGCGCAGAGTTGCTCGACATCATCGACGATATGAGTGGAGAGGATCACGATGATGTTTTCACTGATCTCACCCAAGAGATTGTGAAACCTGCGCCTTCCCTCCGGATCCAATCCGGCCGTTGGCTCGTCGACGATGATCAGATGGGGATCGCCTATGAGCGCTTGAGCGATACCGAAACGCTGTCTCATGCCGCCGGAATAGCCGCCCAATTTTCTTTTGCGGTCTTCATAAAGATTGGTTTGTTCGAGAACCGTGGCGACATGTTCTCTCCGCTCTTTTTTCTGGGCGATGCCCTTAAGAAGGGCGATATGGTTGAGCATCTGTTCGGCTGACTCTTCGGGATAAACGCCAAAATCCTGGGGGAGGTAGCCCAACATCTGTCTCACCTTTTTTTTATCTTTGAGAACATCGATACCGTTGAGGTGAATAGTCCCTTCGTCCGCTTCCTGAAGGGTGGCGATCGTTCGCATGAGCGTCGATTTTCCCGCGCCGTTGGGGCCCAGCAGGCCGAACATTCCTTTTGGAATCTCCAGGTTGATCCTTTTTAGTGCGGTTATACCGTTAGGGTATGTTTTGGAGAGGTTATTGATCTTGAGTTCCATGTTTCCTCCTTGGAACCTCCGGTCATTGGGGTAGACTTTTCCCCATAAGAATGACAGGATTTTTAAATTTTTAAGCTATTTTATCCTGATCTAACCTGGATCGCTCAGATTAGTCAGGCTGTTTCCTTACCAGCATATATTTTGCATATCGGCCATGTTTTTTCCCGATAAACTTTGCCAGGTGTAATATCAGAATAATCATCAGTATCCCTGCAAGGACCACAACGGGTAGCATGCCTACAGGGGTGAAAGTGTCTGTCCCATACAGTTCAAGGGGAAGGCGAAAGACTAATTCCAGTACAGGTGCAAAAATGAAAGAGAGGGCAAAAGCTAAAGCAAATCCACTCAGGCCGAAATAGAGCCAGCCGAGGGGGAACATGAGGACCAGATACAGAAGAGACTTCCATGTGTAAGGATCCTTGATGAGGGATTTGAATTTATCCATGGGACCGAGACCTCGTCTTATAAAAACAGGTTTTCTCGGCATGCGCATTCCCAGCATTGCTTCCACGATCCTCCCCTCGATGAGGGCGATTCCCCTTATGGAGAGGAGGAATAGGCCAGTTATCGGAATACCGATGACGAGGATAAGTGAAAATAGTGAGATACCCGAGCCGAACAGCCCCCAGAGTCCAAAGAGGCTCCCCGTAAGTACGGTAAATATCATGTATAAGAAAGCGCCCCATGCCCGGGCATCGCCGATAATGCTAAAAAACCGGGTTAGAAAAGGACGTGTATCCGGTTGGCTCGCAGGGGCGAACACCGGCTGGATGTGGGCCTCGATCTTTTTGTAGGCGGCGGCCACTTCTTGAGGGCTGCCATATTTATTAAAAATCGCGTCGAGCGTTTCAGCGTGTTCGATATGGGGCCTGTCTTTTTTTGCGGAATCTAATGCAGATCTCAGATACTCCTCAGCATCAGAGAGGGCATCCTGGATGAGCGCAGGATCACTTCCCTTGAGTTCTTTTTTGAGTTGGTCTAAGTAATCGTCAACACTTCTTTCCGTAATCATGGCCTTCGGGGGATTGCCCTTTGCTGTTCTGTCATTAGCCATTGTCAGTCTCCTTTCTGACGAGCATAGACTTGGCAAATTTTCCATGCAGTTTTCCAACATACTTGGCAAGGTGCAGAGTAAGTGTAAACAAAATAAGACCGGCGATAGAAACAATAGGGTACAAAAATACCGAAGTGTGATATTTCTGTTCTCCGATTGTGATCAGGGACCGATCGAACACGGACGCGAGAACAGGATAAGAGATAAATTTTATGGCGAAAGACATCAGGATCAAAAGACCGAAACCGTAGACAAAACCTAGAGGAAAACGAACGATCAAATAGACGAATATTTTCCAAGTGAGGGATTCGGTCCAAAGAACTTTAAGTTTCTTAGACAAAGTGAGGCCTCTCTGGATAAATATTTGCTTTCTTGGCATTCTAATTCCCAGGAGCGCTTCGACGATCCGGCCTTCGATCAAAGCGATCCCTCTGAGTGAAAGAAGGTATAAACCCAAGAGGGGCAATCCGATAATGAGTAAAATTGTACACAGCGAAATTCCTGCGCCGATGAGGGTCCAGAAGCCAAAAATGACCCCTGTCACGGCAGAAAAAATAAGGTATAAAACCGCGGCCCAAGCCTGAGAGTCTCCGTAAATACCCAGAAACTGCATGAGAGATGAACGTTCCCTTTGAGACACTCTGAAGGTCAAGGAGGGAGAGATACGGGATTCAATTTCTTTATAGGCCGAGGCGATCTCGTCGGGACTTCCG
>JASFPP010000137.1:0-11174 GCA_050115915.1 Candidatus Aminicenantota bacterium | reverse complement strand
GACAATCATGACCTGCAGGCTTATTTCAACAAACGCATCCAGGCCATCGTAAAAAAACATGGGAAAAAGATGGTGGGATGGGATGAGATCTTTCATCCGGAACTCCCCACAGACGTGGTTGTGCAGAGCTGGCGCGGTCCGAAGGCTCTGGCCGAAATCGCCAAAAAGGGATACATGGGAATCCTCTCCAATGGGTATTATCTGGACCATCAGCTCTCTGCAGAGCAACACTATAAGGTGGATCCGTTAAGCGGAGATTCTGCAGCTTTAGGCCCGGAAGAACAGGCTTTTATTCTTGGAGGAGAGGCCTGTATGTGGGCGGAATTCGTCAACTCCGAGACCGTGGACTCTCGGATTTGGCCGAGAGTGGCTGCAATAGCCGAAAGATTTTGGTCTCGGTCGAATGTAAGGGATGTGGATGATATGTACCGGAGATTGCAGATCCTGGACCCAAAACTGGATTGGCTGGGCTTGAGCCACCGTATGAACTATACAACAATGCTACAGCGTCTTTCCGGCAAACATCCCGTAGGTCCGCTCAAGGTGCTTGCCGACATCGTCGAGCCTGTGAAGTACTACACACGACCCGGGACTAAAGAATACACTCAGCAAACCCCTTTGAATCGTTTGGTCGATGCCGCTAGACCGGAAAGTATCATGGCTCTGGAATTCAGGAATTTAGTCGATGAAATGCTCCTGAGCGCTCCCCGGTATGATAAAAACCGGTACATCATCGAAGCTCATCTCAAAAAATGGCGGGACAACCACATCCATTTGCAGCCCCTCTGCGAATCGTCATATCTTTTGAAAGAGATTTTGCCTCTTTCTCAGGAAGTCAAGGAATTGGCAGAGGCAGGGCTTAGGGCCATGCAGTATCTCGAACAGGATCAAGCGCCTCCCGATAAATGGCTCGAACAAGTCCTCCCATTACTCGAGCGGCCGAAGAAGCCTGATTATGAGCTCGAGATCAAAATCGTGCCTGCCATCCGAAAAATGGTCCAGACTGTCCGGATGAAGCGCGATAAGAAACGGCCTGTGGATGACCTTCCGTTCCTTTTTTGGGATGATTTTGAAGGGGGTGCATCACAAGCATGGAATCCTAACTTTCCACAGAACTGGAAAGTGGACAGAGAAGACGATTCTCAGGCGTTTCATCTCATTGCTCCAGCTGAGATGGGTTCGATCGTTGCCCCATCATCCTGGGCTATTTTGAAAGGTTTTGATGTGGGAAGCTTTGCTTTGGCTGGTCAAGTCAAATGCAAAGCCGATCTTGAAAATCCTCACCGTGATATGGTCGCTATTTTTCATTTTCAAAACCCTACACAGTTCTATTATGTCCATTTTTCTGCCAGCAGCGACGATAAACACAACATCATTGGGCTGGTGGATGGGAAGGATCGAGTCAAGATCAACAGCGAACCTTCGGGCCAAACCATCCCTCGGCTGGTAGACAAGGAATTTCATGAGTTCCGAGTGAGTTATGATGCGGAATCCGGAGAAATTAGCGTCTACATGGATGATATGACAACCCCCATTATGACTGCTGTTGACAAGACTTTTACTCACGGGATGGTCGGTATCGGTTCTTTTGATGATATAGGATGTTTCGATAACATCAAGCTATGGGGAAAAAAGACACATTAAGTCTATTCAAGAAGGAGGGGAAGATGCACAGAAAATCCATGAATCGCCGTGATTTTCTCAAAACGTGTGTGGCCTCGAGCGCAGCTCTCGGTGTTTTTTCCTATCCTGGACTTTTTGCCGAAGGGGAGAAGAGAAAATATAATGCAAAGGGTCTACCAACCCGTGTTTTAGGAAAAACAGGCGTGTCTGTCCCTCTGATCGTTATTGGAGGTGGGAGCCGGTTCTGTACGGTCAAGGATCCTGAGAAGAGTGCGGCAATACTGAATTATGCCGTGGATAACGGATTCTACTACTGGGATACCGCTCATGATTATCAGTATGAGGGAGTCATCAGCGAAGAGCGTTACGGCTCCGTTTTAAAGGACCGACGGGACAAAATCTTCCTGGCCACAAAAGTCCAAAAGCGGACCTACGATGATGCTATGAAGGATATCGAGGAAAGCCTTAAACGTTTGCAAACCGACTGGCTGGATCTCCTGCAGATACACAACATTCAGATGTTGGACGATGTCGAAAAGATCGGAAACAGGGACGGTGTCCTCAAAGCGCTCCACAGGATGAAGGATGAAAAGGTCACCCGTTTCATCGGATATTCCGGACATTTGTCTGCAGAATCGATGGCAGCCATGGCCGAGCGTTATGACTTCGACACCATGCTGATCGCATTGAACCATTATGAGGAGCGGAAGGGAGATTTCGAAAAAAAGGCCATCCCTGCCGCTGCCGAAAGAAACATGGGTGTTCTTGCCATGAAAGTCATTCGGCCCCGAGAGACCGTTAAAGGAGTCAAACCCGATAAGCTGATTCGTTATGCCTTGAGCTTACCTCGAGTTCACGCAGCTGTCATAGGGACGGATAGCCTAGATGTTCTCGAAAAAAACATCGAATTAGCAAGGAATTTCAAGCCCATGTCTCAGAACGCCATGCGACAAATGCACTCGGTTTTATTTCCCTTTTTTGCGGGAAAAAATCTGCCCTGGATGTGTCCGGGATATTGTGATGGGATGATAGCTTAACCTGGATATTGTTCCCCACGCCATCAAACAGTAAAATCCTAAGGATCGCTCATCGAAGAATGTGGGATCGATTCTGTGTTTTGTGCTATCTTTTCTTTTTAGTTGCTAAGAAATCGCCAACACGGTTTTTGTGTTCGTACACCCATCTGTAATAACTCTTCCGTTCGAGTTGGGATGCCGCTTCTTCGTCGATGATTAGTTTTGCCTGTGGGTGGAGTTGAAGGATAGAGGCAGGGATAGTCGCTGTGATCGGGCCTTCGATACTCTGCTGGATGGCGTGACTCTTCTCTTGGCCTGATGCCAGCAGAAGTATCATCCTGGATTCCAAAATCGTTCCGATTCCCATTGTTAAACAATATCGGGGGATCTCCTTTTTGTTGTGAAAGAAAGGATCGTTGGCTGTGATCGTCTCCTCTGTGAGCGTTTTGATCCTTGTCCGGGATGAGAGGGAAGAGCTGGGTTCGTTGAAGCCGATGTGCCCATTCCTGCCTATGCCCAGGATCTGGATGTCGATCCCCCCTGTCGTGCGTATCTTCCTTTCGTATTCATGACAGTGTGCTTCTATATCATCGGGAAGGCCGCTCAGGCGGTAAATGTTTTCTTGCTTGATGTTGATGTGCTGGAAGAAGTTATGCTCCATATAAAAAGCGAAACTCTGGCGGTGATCATAGGGAAGTCCAAGGTATTCATCCAGGCTGAAAGCGCGCACATGGGAAAAATCCATATCCCCTTTTTGATATAGCCCAATGAGACTTTTATAAATGCCCAGAGGTGTTTTCCCTGTGGCCAGGCCAAGCACAAGGTCCTTCTTCTTCTCCCAAGTCTGATGAATCAGGATGACGGCTTCCTTGCACATCTCGTGATAGTCTTTTTTGATGATGATTTCCATTTTTACATTCCTGTGATCTCTTGTTTGAATCGGGTCATAACCTCCCTGGCTTTCTTTTCGCTCCTTGCTTCGACTAAGATCCTAATAATTGGCTCTGTGTTGGAGGGCCTGATGTGAATCCAATACTCGGTGAAATCTATTTTGAGGCCATCGAGTGTTGAAAGACCCTTGGCCTCTGCATATTTTTTCTTCAATTTTCTGATTATCCGGTGAGCTTCCTCTGGGGATCCGGGGATTTTATCCTTGAGCATACAATAGACTGGAATACTTGTCCGGAGTTGAGATATGGTTTTTCCTGTAGTAGCCATATGTTCGAGCGTAAGTCCCATGGCGGTAAAACTGTCTCTACAAGGATGAACAGCCGGGAAGATCACTCCGCCGTTTCCCTCTCCTCCGATTGTGGCATTGGCACTAAGAATCTCATCCACAACATGGATCTCTCCGATTTTTGTCCTGAGTAGGGAAACATTATGTTTACGCGTCAGGTCCTCTATAGCGCGAGATGTGGATAAGTTTATGACGACAGTTCCCGGATTTTTGCGGAGCACATAATGAACAGAAAGTGCTAAGGTCAATTCTTCCCCTAAAGATCTGCCTTTCTCATCCACAATGGACAACCGATCGGCGTCTGCATCCTGTACGAATCCTACATCCGCGCCGCTTTCGACGACAGTCTTGCAAAGCATATCGAGATTTTCCGGTACGGGTTCGAGGTGATGTGCAAGAGCTCCATCCGGGATGGGATTCAAAAGGGTCGTTTCACACCCGAGTTCCTCCAGGAATCGGGGAGCGAGAACAGCACCTGCTCCATTCGAGCAGTCTATCGCCACTTTGAAATTATTCCTCCGGATCATTGCGACATCGAGTGTCTTCAATAGTTTCCGCAGATGGGATTCCGTGGGATTTTCTTCGAGAAGGCGGTCTTTGTGTTTGTCCGCAGAAACTTGAGTGAATTCGCCCTGGTGATAGATATCCAAAAATTCCTGTGTTTGTGATGGATTCAGATACAGGCCTTCTCCACTGATGAACTTTAAACCGTTCCAATTCTTAGGATTGTGACTGGCGGTGACAGCGATCCCGCCGATGGCAGCGCTTTCTTTGGCTAATACCAGGAAAGAGGGAATCGGGCAGATGCCGACATCGACAGGCTGGCAGCCGACCGAGAGAAGTCCCGAAAAGACAGCATGTTTGATCATAACTCCTGAGGCACGAGCATCCTGGCCGACGAGGACTTTTCCCCGGCCTTGATAAGATCCAAACGCCTGCGCAAACCGAGCAGCTAGCTGCGGCGTAAGGCTATCTCCGACAACGCCCCGAACACCTGAAATGCTGATCTTGAGCGTTAGTCTATTTTTCATATTACACCAGTTGAGAGACAAAGTTGGCGGCCTTGTCCAATCTATCTTGGGCCTTATCCTTGGATGCACTCTCGGAAATAATTCTTATCATGGGTTCTGTGGCTGATGCCCGGATATGGATCCAGCCATCCTTCCATTCGATTTTTATCCCATCTGTGGTAGATATCTCCTCTGAGCCGTAGAGCTTTTTGATGTCGCTAACGATCGAATGAGCTTTGACAGGCGGACAGTATATCTTTTCTTTTATGATGTGATACTTGGGAAGATCTTTAACCATTGCGGCTATTGTCATGGATTTTACAGCCATCATCTCCAATATCATTCCCATCGCCAGAAATCCATCAAAGGCAGGCTGGAACTCTTTGATGGCAACACTTCCGCTCCCTTCTCCTGCCATCACTCCTTCCTCTTCGATCATCCTTTGGATGCTGTCGGATTGTCCGACCTTTACTTTAATGACAGAACAGCCGAGACACTGAGAGACATCTTCGATCATTCGGGATGTCGAATAATTGGTGATGACCGCTCCGGGCTGTTTCTGCAGGTAGTAGCCTGCGATGAGTGGAAGGGTGTACTCTTCAGACAACGTTTCACCTTTTTCTGTGACGATAGAGATGCGGCTGACATCGCTGTTGAGCAAAAATCCCACATCGGCCTTCATGACCTTGATAATAGAGGCCACCTCTGAAGCATTCCGCGGCCGGGGCTCGGGATCATGGGGAAAGTAACCGGTCCTCTCGTTGTTGACAGGGAGTAACTCGCAGCCCAGGTGTTCGCAGAAAACATCCACAACTCTTGCACCCCCTCCGTTGCAGGCATCGATTACGACTTTAAAGCCCGCTTTTTTGATCGCAGCGGTATCGAGGAATTGGGCCAGTTTACTGAAATAATTGTCAAGATAATCTGTTTGTGTGGTCACTCTGCCCAGCCTTTCTGAAGAGACCTTCGTAAATTTCTCCAGGTGATAGATGTCGAGAACTTCTTCCCCTTGATAGGTGTTCAGGTATGTTCCTTCCTGATTGATAAAGGTTAAAGCGTTCCATTCGGCGCCGTTATGCCCGGCGGAAATAGAGATGGCTCCCTTGGCTTTGAGCCTTTTAACCATATACTGGAGGATCGGTGCAGGGCAAATTCCCATATCGACCACATCACAGCCTGTAGCGAGCAGTGCGGATGTTGTTGCCGAGTGAAGCATGGGTCCGGAAGTACGGGTGTCCCGCCCGAGAAGCACTTTTTTAGAGCTAAGGTAGGTGCCGAATGCACTGGCAAAATCCATGATGAGCTCGGGCGTGAGCGTATCTCCCACAATCCCTCTCACACCCGAAATACCGATTTTCAGGAGTTTCATTTTAAAATGGCAACTCTTGTTTCATTATATATAAAAAAACCTAAAATTAACCAATTTAAATGTTTTATTGAAGGCATTTCCAAAACAGTGATGACGAGGAATCAGTTTGCGAAATGAAGTGTCTCAATTGTGTGGTGGAGAAAACCGTATGGAGGGTTGGACGGGCATGGGACATCTTCCAAGGGAAGATGTGAGGGAAGCCCGGAATCGAGCGAAGTTTCCTCGCCGGGCAAACTGAGAGTGTTTTCGAACCACCAATTGGGATACTCGGCATGTCATTCATCACGGCTTTGGAAATGCTGTTTTATAAGGGAGGGCATTCCGCTGCCGCAGCTTCCATCAACAGAAAAAAAGCCTGGCCTTCGGTGGCGGTTCCTGCTGATTCGAAATTGGGAGCCCCACACACATCTTGAACGAGGCCGTATTCATCCACTTTCTGGTGAGCGGCGTTGCGCATGCAGTCTGCATGTTTCCTGTATGAACCATCCAGCCATCCACCCTGGATTCCCCGGTATATGGTATAGGCAAGCATCTGGCTAAGGTTTGTCTCGACGAATGTTTCGGGGTTGTCAACGACATCGTGAAAGAATCCATCGGAGCGTTGATGCGTGAGGCATCCATCGATGACTTCACGGACATAGGATACAAGCCGTTTCTTTTCTGCGGCCATTTTTGAGGGCAGAGCCTTGATAACTCTTGCCATGCCAGCGGCGGCCCAACCGTTTCCCACGCCCCAAAAATCCTTCCTGTAAAATTCGTTCAGACCATCATCCCAGATCTGCGAGAAAAGTTTATTCTCCGGATTCCAGAGTATTTTCCGGAATCCCTCGATCTGTTTCACCGCTTCGTCCGGACGCCCTGCGACAGCGATAAAAGGAGGTGCCATGTACATGGAATCGATCCAAACCTGAGGCTTATGGGCGATGTGGTAGAGTGTTCCATTTTTGGTTTTTGGAGCCTTGGTCAGTAAATAATCGAGCATTTTCTCTGCGCCTCTTTGTAGTGTTGCGTCTCCTGTGGCTTTTGCTGCATAAAGGACAGCTTCGCCGTTTGCTGCAGGATCGGTCACACCCTGATTAGAGCTGACAACCGCCAGCCTACCGTCTTCGAGCTGCCGGAGGACGGCATCTTTGGCCATCAGAATCACCCATTCGCTCTCGCCAGACTCCAGCATAGCCTGGGCCGCCACACCCTGTTCCCAGGCGTACCGCTGCATGGACATCATCGCTCGTTTCACTATTTCGATTGTTTCGTTCAAGGCTATGTTTTTTGTTTTTGGAGCAACCTCCTGATCTTTGCCAAAAAAAGATGCTCCCGCTGCAGCGCTGTAGAGCGCTCCTGTTTTTAGGAATTTTCGTCTTTTCATTTCCCCCTCGGTTCGTTTTAAAATTTGCTCATTTCAATTCGAGATAAGCCTACGGCTAACGATAGCACCATTGTCAGGCCTCCCTTTATTCACAATCTTTGAGCAGATGATCCACTCTAAGAAAAGTGTAATTTCTCTGTTTCAGATAATGGATCAAATCGGCCAGCCGGCTGTAAAATTTGTCAGTTCGATCGGGGTGAGTCCCGATGTGCAGCAACAATAGGAAGCCATTCAGGCCGCATGGAGATGTTTTTTCATAATGGATGATACTCGAATAAATCAGGTCCGACGTTTTATAGTTGTCCATCTCAGGAGTTGTGTAGTCTGAGGTGGATAGGGTGCCCGGTGTGAAATTTATGAGGGTGAGCCCGAGCTCCTTTGTCCACGCGGCAATTGTGGTATTGTACCATTCGAAGGGCGGGATAAAATAGATGGCTGTTTTTTTCTCGACCCCAAAACGAGCCATGACCGCATAGTTATTCTGGATATCTTTGACGAACTCCTGTTTTGTGATGAGTGTTTCTTTTCTGTCTTCCCAGGAGCAGTAGAGGAGATGTTTGTCGGAATGCGGGCCCAGATAATGCCCGTCAGTTATCAAACCTTTTATGAGAGTTGTATTGGCGGGATTTCTGTAAAAATCTCCTGTGAAGAAAAAGGAACCAGGAATTTGTTCTTCCTTTAAAACGCGTTTGATTGTCGCTCCTCCATCCGAGAAATCACCGCCTGTAAAAATGAAGGAGACCCTCTTTTTATCGGTATCACCGCGGATGATCGCTCCTAGCTCAAGGATACATTTTTGTGATGACTGAGGAATATATGTCGGTAAGCTGACTCTGGAATTTAGGTCAACCGAGCGATCTGACGCAGTCTGGTTTTGGGAAGGATAAGGAGATTCGGCATACGGCCTCGAAGATAGAAGGACAGGACAGAACAGGAATTCTACGACGATAAGAAAGAGGATAATAGCTCTGGATTTCAATATATCTTAATCCTCAAAAAGTCTATTGGGTTTATCCCGAATGATGGCGTTTTTTACTGTTTTTCTCTGGGTGCGCTCAATTCCTTGAGCATTGCGACGATATTTTTTATACCCCCAAAGAAAACGATGATCACCAGTATCGAATAAGCGGAAAGTGTGAACAAAAGGACAAACTTCCAAAAGAGAGTCCAGTTCATCTGGAAGCCTCCTGCTCTGAGCTTTTGTCAGGAAAGAGCAGAGAGCCGATGACCATGCCGAGAAAAGCGATAACAAATGTCATGAGTCCGATAAATTTATCGCTCAGATAAAAGGGGACATTCTCTCCCTGGGTCCATGGGCCGATACCGAGAATGGCGAGAAGCCCGGCGAAGAGGGCGATGGTGGCTCCGGTTTTACTGGCTTTTTTCCAGTACAATCCGGCTGCGACGACTGTGAATGCTCCGGCCAGATAGATGGTGCCTGTCACCGCCATATAGTTCCATAAAGAGACCGGAGCTTCAAACCAGAGTCCCCAGATGAGCAGGAACAACCCGATCGTAACGATGGATATACGTGTGATGAGGAGGCGCTGTTTGTCCGAGAGCCGTCCCTTTTTTAGCGGCGCGATGATATCTTGCGTGATGACAGAGCTCCAGCTCAGGAGATAGCTGTCGTGTGTGGACATAAAGGCAGCGAACATCCCTGCCGCGATCAGTCCCAAAAAACCCGAAGGCAAAACTTTGGCAATGAAGATAGGCATGCCGAACTGGCTGTTGAGTGCTTCCGGTCCCTGGAATGCAGAGAGGAGTTTGGATGACTGAGATACGAACACAAAGGCACAAATTCCCCAGAGCATCGGTATGACGCGCCGCGCAAGGTAGGAAATCGAGCTCCATGCGAAGAGTTGTTTGGCCACCTTGGGTGATTTTGCAGAAAGCGCACGCAACGTCCCCGATTGCCACAAAGCTCCGGCAGAGAAAGTCAGAACCACCATGAAAAGGACATAAATCATTCCAAAACCAGAGCCCTCTGCGACTGGATTGAACCAGGAAGCATTGTCAACTGCCTCGGGTGAAGTGAAGAGGTTGCTCCAGCCGATTTTACGGATAGCGAAGTAAGATCCGATGAGCATTCCGATGGAGAGCACGACAAACTGCAGAAAATCGTTGAGGACAACGGAGACCATACCTCCGAGGACCGTATAGACAAGAACCATGATCAACATGACCGACATGAACAGTTTGAGCCCGGCAGGATTGCTATAGCCTGTAACACCCATCATGAACCGTGCTCCGGCTTGAAGGAAAAGTCCCATATTGAGGATGCCGCCGAGGGCAAGAAGAATGCCTCCGATAATGCGCACATTTCTGCCGAAACGCATCTCGTAGAATTCGGGAATGGTCATGACTCGCAATTCGCGCAGTTTATACACAATGAAGCCTGTGATACCTATGGCAAGAATACAAACAGTTTCGATGATCCCGATATGGAAAGCTGAAAAACCGTGTTTGAAACCCAGTTCGGAGTTGTACATGACTGTGACCAGACCCAGTTCCGTGCCGGTCAAAGTAGCGATGGCGATAAACAGGCGGAGAGAACGGCCCGCAACGATAAAGTCGCTGAGTTGGCGGACATATTTTCTCACAATTACTCCGATAATAACTGGAATACAGATGTAAATTGAAACGATGACCCAATCGACAGTCTTAAAATTTGTGGCAAATACGTCCAATGTCACGTTCTCCACTTGAAAATCCCGCAGGAGATCACACACATGTGAAAACCTTATATCATATTTTAATAGGCAAAGGTATCAAAATTTCGTCATGCAAATGCTTAAAAATCTAATATTTCATAAGGAGTCGGGTCAAGAAAAGGGTAATACGCTTGGAAATGCTTGAAAAAGATTGACAACAGTTGAGTAAAGTTTTACATTTTTTTTATCCGCATGTAGCAAATTTATGAGTAAGGGGTCAAAAATGGAGAGTGTATACAAAGTCATCGAGCTTGTTGGGACCAGCCCTAACTCCTTCGAGGAAGCGGCAAGGAATGCTGTGGAGACGGCTGCCAAGAGCCTTCAAGACATCCGAATCGCTGAAGTCGCCGAGTTCGATATGAAGATCGAAGAGGGAAAGGTCGTAGCCTATCGGGCAAAGGTCAAAGTCTCTTTCAAATTCAAAGAGTAGAACTGGGCGGCCTTTAGGCTAAGGAGGATTTTTTATGGATATTCGAATTACAAGTCCGGCTTTTGAGGATGGGGGAGAGATCCCTCGAAAATACACCTGTGACGATCTCGATATGTCTCCCCCTATTGAATGGACGGATGTCCCTGAGGGCACAAAAACCATCGCGATCGTTTGTGATGATCCGGATGCGCCGATGAATACATGGATCCACTGGGTCATCTTCAACATTCCTGGAGATGAAACGCGCCTTCCGGAGAATGTGCCACCCGAAAAAGAACTGGCAAACGGTGCAAAACAGGGAATGAATGATTTTCATAAGGTTGGGTATGGAGGCCCCTGTCCGCCATCCGGGATGCACAGATATTTTTTTAAAATTTATGCATTGGATACTGCCCTTGACCTGCCCGCA
>JASFPP010000136.1:0-11256 GCA_050115915.1 Candidatus Aminicenantota bacterium | reverse complement strand
AGCAGAGTCTAATCTTTGTCGGCAATTATCTCCACTACCCGAATGTGGATGCTGTGCTCTATTTTCACCAGGAGATTTGGCCAAAAGCGAAGGCAAAGATCCCTGGCTTGAAATTTGTCGTTGTGGGGCAAGCTCCTCCTCCAGAGATCCAGAACATGGCCCAGGACGCTTCTATAACGGTCACAGGTCGAGTGGACGATGTGACTCCTTACATCCGTAAAGGGCAGATATTCATCTGTCCAGTCCGGTTGGGTGGCGGGTTCCGGGGAAAGATCCTGGAGGCCATGGCCGTTGGCCGGCCGATCGTATCCACTTCTCTCGGGGCAGAGGGAATCCCCAGTAAAAGCGGCGCAAACATCATGATAGCCGACACTCCAGAGGATTTTGCTGCAAGCATCGAAAAACTCCTCAAAGACAGAGATCTTTATGAAAGGATCCGCCGGGCGGGAAGGCAACTCACTGAAGAAAAATACGCATGGGCAAAGGGCGTCGAAGTTTTAGAGGGTATTCTGGAGGACATGATCAAAACACCTCCAAAGCGGCTTTTATGAATAATCCATCTTTCATCTGGATTATTCACGAGTCGATATCGCTCGAAAGGCGAGGAAGTGGCCCCTGAAGATGTAGCGAACTACTTCGAAGGGGCGACAATGAAGGCTTTGGAGTGAGATCGGCTCGCCTGAAGGGTAAAAGACGCTGACAATAAAATGTTGATTGGTTTTAGTAATAAATCTGTCAGCTGCTTTTATGAATAATCCAGATAGGAGGTAGTTATGAAAACGACCATGGTCATCCCCAGCTACTGGGGACGGAATAAAGAAGACGGATGGAAACGTACGGATTCGGTGTATGACCACCCCACGCCTTTGGATGGGGAAGACACGCTGCGCCGTTCTCTGGAAAGCCTGACAATTCTCCGAGATAAAAATTTCGAACTGGTCGTACTCGGTGTGGCGACCGCAGAAGATATCCAGGAGGAAGTGGAAGAGCGGCTTAAGGTCATCATTAAAGAGACGAATCCCGCGGTTCCCACATTCCTTTTTTCTTACTCGCACCTAAAGCGCATCCATCGATACCTGGAACAGAACAACCACGATGATCTCGCTCCGCTTCTCGAACTCGATGGCTACTCCAACGTAAGGAACCTGTGTGTGTTCGTCCCCCATCTTATGAGATCGGAAGTTTCCGTTCTCATCGATGACGATGAAATATTTGAAGATCCCCTGTTCATGGACAAAGCTAAGGAACACATCGGCCAGTCTTTCGGGGATGACAGAATGCTGGCAGTTGCAGGCTATTACATAAATCCTGACGAAGATTATCTCCTGCATAAAGAGTTTTTACCCTGGATGACCTACTGGGATAAATTCGATTGTATGAACAGGGCATTCAAAGAGATCATCGCCGAAGAACCGCGTCTTAAGGTGACACCTTTTGCTTTTGGTGGAAACATGGTCATCCATCGCGATCTCTTCATGCTCATTCCCTTCGATCCATCCATCCCCAGGGGTGAAGACATCGACTTTCTCATTAACGCACGAATGTTTGGATTTAAAACTTACTTGGATAATACACTATCCATCAAACACGATGCCCCCCCAAAAACCTACCCAGTATGGCGAAGAGTGCGCGAAGACGTGCTCCGTTTTGTCTTCGAGAAAAACAAGCTGGATGCTCAAGAAGAGACAGAGGATATGGTAAAGATTTTAGCCGAAGATCTCGATCCTTATCCCGGCGAATTCTTGAAGGATAACCTGGAAGAGAAAGTGTTCCGGTCCAACCAGATGCTTGCTATCGATTATCTCAGTCAGGGGGATGAGCAGGCGGCCTCGGAATGTTCG
Source organism: Candidatus Aminicenantota bacterium (assembly GCA_050115915.1). Lineage (GTDB taxonomy): Bacteria > Acidobacteriota > Aminicenantia > Aminicenantales > Aminicenantaceae > WTAW01. The sequence continues at coordinate 9,415 of JASFPP010000136.1, read as the reverse complement.
GAAAACATCGCTCTAGCCCATAGGAACTTGAATTCCCAAACGAGTATATTTCAAAATCTTTGTGAATTACAAAAAAAATGGAAGGCTCTCATGGATTACTTCGCCTCGGAGGGAACGGCACGTGAGATCTGCGGACAGATCCACCTTCCGAGGGAATGATTCGCTTCTTTGACCTTGCCTCTTACCGGGGAAGCTTGCTGCGGGGTATTCCGAGAGCTTGAGCCAGGTCACGCAGCTTGGCCTGGATGCGCAATATATTTTCCGGTCCCATACGGAGAAGATGTTTCTGCGCTTGACTCAAGCCTTCAAGCTCAGGATCTACCATCGCGTAAGATATGATCTTTTTTTCCAGCAGGATGTCTTTCACCACAGGTACGCTCAACAGTTCCACAATCGCCCGTGTCAAAGTGTCCTCGAAATCCGTGTCCGGATAGCCCAGGTCTTTATAAGCCTCTTGAATGACGGGTTTCAGCTGCTTGTAAAGCCTGACGGAGCCTTCTGTATCCAAAGAATCGAAGGCTTCGGCTACGGCAGTGTAGCGGCTGTAGGAAGCGGGGTCCACATACGTACGGCCATTTCTCTCCACCACACGAAATGCCTCCGGAAGAGTGAAAAAATCGACTTGGGCGCGCGGGCTCTGGCCGTTGGCGATGTTGTCTATCCCTGCCACGAACTTAAGGATAAGATCCTTGGTCTTGGCCCAATTTGTGACTCGAGTATTCGATGTGATGCCTTTGATCAGGTCGCGGATAACCGGATCGCTTTGATCGAGATCGACCTGGAGGGGTTCGACCTCCTCAGCCTCTGGGATTTTCTCCTCTTCCTCTGTGACAGCGGGCTCAATTTGTTCGACTACATCATCGGCTGCGGGTTGCTCTTCGCCCCTATCCAGTATAAAAAAATAATACAGAGCAATGGCAAGAGCGATCAATACAACAACAATAATCCCTACGACTAAAACTTTGTTTTTTTCGTCCATATCCCTGTTCTAGCCTCTGTTTCTATTTTAAATCTTTCGAAGCATAAAAAAAAGAGACATTTTTTTCTCTTTGTAGACAATTGTCTTGAATCCCCTATCGATTTTTGTCATATTATTTCTTTTAAGAAAAGAATGTCCGAAGGCACTTTTGCATATAGCCACTAAGGAGGACTCTATGGGAGGTTTATTCGGCGTTGTCTCAAAGCAGGACTGTGTGTTGGATCTCTTTTATGGGACAGATTATCATTCCCATCTTGGAACAAAACGTGGAGGATTGGCAGTAAAGAACTCTGATGGGTATTCCCGGTTCATTCATAGCATAGAGAATTCACAATTTCGTTCAAAATTCGAAGATGACATCGCAAATCTCGAGGGCAATCAAGGCATTGGTATAATCAGCGATACAGAGGACCAACCCGTCCTCATCCGGTCCCATCTGGGCAACTATGCCATCGTGACTGTGGGAGTCATCCAGAATGCGGACGCTCTCGCAAAAAAGCTGTTCAAAAATCGCACAACCCATTTTGCAGAGCTGAGTTTTGGTGAGATCAATCCCACAGAACTTGTTGCGACATTGATCAACCAGGAGGCCTCCTTTGTCGCCGGGATCAAAAACGCCCAAGATGCGATCGATGGTTCGTGTTCTCTGCTTCTCTTGACAGAAGAGGGGGTTTATGCGGCCAGAGATAAATACGGACGAACCCCCATAGTGATCGGCGAAAACCCGAACGGTTTTGCGGCGACCTCAGAAACATGCGCCTTTCCCAACCTCGATTATGAGGTGATCAAATACCTGGGCCCGGGCGAGATCGTGCTTATGACCGAAGGAGGGATCGAAACAAAAAAATCCCCCGGCGATCTGCTTCAGATCTGTGCGTTTCTCTGGGTATACTACGGTTTTCCCGCATCCTATTATGAAGGAATAAACGTAGAGACTGTCAGAAACAGATGTGGAGCATTTTTGGCACTTAAGGAGGATCACATCATAGATCTCGTTGCGGGAATTCCTGACTCAGGTATTGGACACGGACTGGGTTACGCCAGCGAAGCGGGGATTCCCTTCAAGAGGCCTTTTGTCAAATACACGCCCACATGGCCCCGAAGTTTCATGCCCCAAAACCAAGATATCCGTGATCTGGTTGCAAAAATGAAACTCATCCCAATTAAAGACCTGATCGCAAATAAGAAACTGCTCTTCTGCGAAGACTCCATCGTGAGAGGCACACAACTCCAGGACACCATCCAAAGACTGTACGACTGCGGTGCCGAAGAAGTCCATATGCGTCCTGCATGTCCTCCTCTGATTTTTGGATGTAAATTCCTGAATTTCTCAAGATCCAGGTCGGAATTGGACCTGGCCGGACGAAGAGCCATCCACGAGCTCGTGGGAGATGCCGAAGTCGACCTCCATGAATACGCGGATAGCTCAACGGATAAATACGACGCGATGATCAAACAGATCGAGAAAAGGTTGCGGCTGACCTCCCTCAAATATCAGAGGCTTCAGGACCTTGTTCAGGCGATCGGACTCCCCAAAGAAAAGCTCTGCACCTACTGCTGGGACGGCGTCGATCCCCGTTAAGATGTGGGTCTATAGGTTAATTCGAGGGATATCTCGTCCTCTTCCCCAAAGAGACGGAGCAGAACCTCTGTCTTCTTTGTCGACCACTTGGAAACATACTCTAAGTGTCCCAGACCTATTGCGTTGCCCCATTCGGCAATGTTTTCCTTGTGTGTTGCATCATCCCAAGAGATCTTGTCTTCGACCGGCCTTCCGTATTTTTGGACGAGAAGATCTTTAATCCTCTTAAAGTCAGCAATATTCTGGTTTTTATTCGCATGCTGCTCCAAGAAGCTGAGTTTAGCTCCTTTCAATCGGTCATTTGAAAAATAGTATCCGACAAGACAATCCCTCTCCAAAATTCTATTCTGATATCCCATGATTTTATAACCCTGGGATTCTCCCGTGTGGGCTGGTTTACCCTCTATTCTCTTCAACTGATTACTGCTCATCCCCCATTTGGCCCTCTCGAGGTAAACCTTGGAACGGATAACCTTGGTATTCTTGGTCGAGTTTCCCTGAATCGTAATCACTTTCGTCACATTGAAAAGCTTATCCACCAGGGAATCCAGAACATATCCAGATTTTGTACATCCTGTGTTCTGAGATGTGAAATACACATAATTGAATATGCGCCGAAACTTTCTTTCGCTGCTCAAAGTGAGGATGTCGCCCTTCTTCAATGTCGCGATCACCGGACTTTTTTGATCGGGCTCCAGATAGATCTGGGCTTGATTCGCGACGACAATGAGTTTTTTCCCGGCAGAAAAGATCAAAGATGAAAAAGAAACAAGACAGAAGATCAAACACACACAACCCCCAATTCTTCGATATCTTTTCATATTATCCACCTTCATTGGGCTCTTTATGCTCAATTCAACAATTATTGTCACAAAAAATGACAATTATTTGCATAGTCTCTCTCAAAAGTACTCCCAAAACTATTTTTCGTCAATCGCCTCTAAGGGTGAATTTAAGGGGTGATATGAGCCTGCCCTCAGAGGTTCTTGATTACCATTTCCGAAGAAAAATGGAGATGTCTATCGCGTCCCTTGTCCTTGGCAAAATACATAGCAAGGTCTGCATTTTTCATGAGCGTCTCCGCATCCTTCCCGTCATTCGGATAAATAGCGATTCCGCTGCTTGCAGTGATGCTCTGGAGCTGACCATCCAGAAGAAAGGGCCTCCTGATAGCATCGAGTACTTTATTAGCCAGCATATCTACATCTTCTGTCTTTTCCACTTCCGGAAGTATATACATGAATTCATCTCCACCCATCCGGGCGAGAGTATCCGTTTCGCGCAAAAGATTCTGCAAACGCTCGGCGACAGCTTTTAACAGCTGGTCGCCGCAGCTGTGTCCCAGCGTATCATTGACAAACTTGAATTTATCCAAGTCTATGTAGATGAGGGCAAGCTTTGTTTGGTTTCTGCGGGCACGTGCTAGCTCAACCGCTATCCGGTCATAAAAAACGAGTCTGTTTGTCAGCCCTGTCAGAGGATCGTGCGTCGCCGTGTGGATCAGCTGTTTCTCCGCGAGTTTTCGAGGCGTAATATCCCGAGAGATCACACAGAAGACTTTCTTTCCTCTATAAGAGACCAGATTGACATTGATCTCCACATCAACGAGCGTCCCATCTTTCCGGCGATACTTCATTTCGCCTTTATAGCATGCACGGTCTTTCAGAATTCGCAGGATCTTTTGATAGATATCATCCTGTCCGTTGGCCACAAAATCATACAGGCTCAGGCCTGGTATCTCTTCGAGAGAATATCCAAGAAGTCGCTGCATAGATTGATTGGCCTCAAGTATGATCCGAGTTTCCACATCTGCGAGAAAGATGCTTTCTGTGCTCTGGAGCATCACAGCTTTGTATCTTTCTTCATTCTCGATAAGGGCCTCTTCTCTTTGTTTATGAGGGGTAATGTTTTGGAGGACGAGTATATAACCAAAATAATCTTTTGTCTGCTGCTTGAACGGAGAGATCCGTGCGCTGAACCAAATTTCGTCCCTGTTAATCGTCATGAGAAAATCGAAATGTTGGACGTTCCCGTAATCCTCTATTCTGTAGAGAGCATTCTGAAACAGGTCAGCCACATCTCTCGGCAGAACTTCTTTGAAATGCTTCCCCAGGAAGTTTTTAGGGTGGGCGAACAGGTCTTTTCTGTCCGGAGACTGGAAATATTTATGAAAGGTGCCATCCGCGCCCAGAATAAATATGAGGTCTTCCAGAGCGTAAAGTATTGTTTGAAGGTTCTTCTCGCTTTTTTTGAGGGCATCCTCGCTTAGCTTGCACTCGATGACAGCCGTCTCCAGTTCTTCGATTCTTTGGATCAGTTTATTGACGTCAACAGATGTATTGGTCTTCTTAACAGATTCCGTCATTCTAGCCCTGCTACCCTGGCAATTCTTCCAATAATTCATTGGTAATTCAGCAAATTACGTGCCAAAACGCACAGACCTTAACTCATTAATTCTAAATTAATTATACTTATCTCCCCCCGGAAAACACACATTCAATTACCAAATTTTGTCATAGAAATGCCATTAATTGACATTTCGGCACATCTCAAACAGACCTGATCTTTTCTGCCGTGTGGAGCCTTTCCCCGATTGGAGGATGGGAATAATACAGAAGTTTCAACCACCAGCTCGGATAGGCATTGGAAAGATTGCGGTTGGCCAGCCCCGCAAGTGCGGTTAGGAAGGCATTCTTGTCGGGAATACTTCTCACCGCATACCGGTCAGCTTGCCCCTCAAAATACCTGGAAAGGGCATTGGAGATTGGCCCGAAGAGGAAACCAGAAAGGGCTCCCATTAGAATAACAAAGATGGGGAATAACGCTAGATTGGCGCGTGTGGACGAGAGAAAGGCGGGGAACAGGGATGTCATGAAAAGATTCAGGAAGAAGAAGACAACAAGCTGCTGGAGTGTTCCAAGAGCGATCTGTTTCCAGATATGAAGGTGTTTGTAATGCCCCACTTCATGGGCGATGATAGATACGATTTCGGGAACGGTCATATGGGCAATGAGATTATCGCCCAAAACGACGCGGCGCGTCCGTCCTAATCCGGCGAGGAAAGCGTTTTCCTTTTTTGTCTGTCGACTCATATCCTCCACAAAAAAACCGCTGCTTCTCAATCCTCCCTCTGTGAGTATGCTGTCAAGCGCCTCTGTCAAATCCTTGTCTTCGACCGGAGTGTATTTATTAAAAAGGGGGAAAATCAAGACCGGAAACAATGTGGCAAATAGGGTACTCACGAATGCCATGGCGATACCGGCAATCCACCACCAATCGTGGGGATATCGCTCGAGGATCCAGAAAAGCATTCCCAAAAGGATCAGGAAAATGACTAGCCCTACCGCGTAGGATTTTATCTGCTCCCAGAACCAGCTTTTTTTTGTATGATTCGAGAAACCCCATTTGTGTTCATGAATATAACCGCTGTAGAAGCTGAGGGGTATTCCGATGACGAACAAGATGGCTTGAAACACAATCACATAGATAACAAACGCATAGATAACAGATCTCTCTGAGCAGACATTAGCGAGCAGAGAACTCAAGCCGCTGAAATAAAACACCAACAACACAGCCAGGGAAAGCAGCAGGCTCAACAGTCCCAGGAGACGTTTCTCCTTTTCATAGCGTATGGCTTGCTTTTGTTTGTTGCGATCGAGAAGTGGATGTATCTTTTCCATCTTACCGTTCGACTCTCCGGCTTTTAAAATATCATCTCCGAGCCCAGTTAGCAAATGATAGGAGATGCCTCTTTACGACCGTAATGAATGACGTTTAGTAAGTTCTAACAACGCAATATGAATCGCGTCATTACGGTTTAATAGACGCTAACGAACATTCGGGAGGAGTTGAGTTTTTTGGGAAAGATGAGTATGATGCGGTTTGATCGAAGGCGAAGATGAATCCAGCACACCTGGCTCTGTTATTCGGCGTTGGCGCCATTGCTGGATTTATCAACGTGAACGCCGGCGGGGGGTCGACACTCACTCTGCCCACACTCATTTTTATGGGCCTCGACTCAGCGCTTGCCAATGGCACGAACAGAGTGGCGATTTTCATCCAGAACATTTTTGCAGTGGCTTCCTTTCATAAAAGGAAGGCTTATCAATTCAACAAAAGCTTTCTCTTCGCCCTTTTCACTCTACCAGGAGCCGTCGTTGGGGCGATCATGGCGACCCGAGTGAACAATATCCTCTTCCAGCGGATCTTGGGTGTGGTTTTAATATTTATCGTTTTTTCTATGTTCTTTTCGCGATCGTACCGGAACAACAATGCTGACCAAGACAGAACTAACCAATGGTTAATCTATCCTGCACTTTTCGGGATCGGATTCTATGGCGGATTCATCCAAGCGGGTGTGGGCTTTTTATTCATGGCCACTCTTTACCATCTGCTCCATCTCAACCTGGTCCGTGTGAATATGCACAAAGTCTTCATTATCCTCATATACACATTCCCTGCTCTCTGCATCTTCGCATATACAGGGAATGTGAACTGGTCCTATGGCTTAGTCCTTGCCGGAGGAAATGCCTTAGGAGGATGGTGGGGGGCACATGCCGCAGTTAAAGGCGGAGAGAGAGCGATCCGTTTTATTCTGGCCATAGCAATCACCATCATGGCCCTTAAGCTCTTCGACCTTTTCTAGCTGACCGCAAAGAAATAGCATAAACTTTTCAAGCCGATTATTCGTTAAAGAGAGTGGAGGGACATATTGCGCAAGCTTTGCAGTATCGCCTTACTCGTTCTAGGGCTTCCTATCCTTAACTCTGCGCAGGAAGTGGGGACTTCTGCGGACACCCAGATGGAGAGACGGCTTTCTCTACAGCTGTCCTATGAACATATCTCCAGAAATTTCACGCTCGGAGGGATCGAAGAAAAGGTCGGAAGGAAAATATTCAGAGGAAAACTGAGTTTTCGTCCCTTCAGGGTGGCGAATTTTTATAGTTTTATCGGATCCTCCGAGTTCCCGAACAGTTACGTCAATGACGGTTCGCTCCTCTATTTCGGGGGTGGTTGTAAACTCATGATGCTCGGAGAGGTCTATGTCGAAGAAGAAGATGGTGATACGATCACAGTCAAAGCAGGAATAGGACTGGATTTCCAGATATCGCGCCTCCAATCCACGAACAATAGGGATTATGTAGATTTCGGGCTGACTGAATTCCAGGGATCATTGGATTTTGGCCTGAGGGTATTTTGGTTTGTCGGGTATTTCGGCTTCAAGTTCAGCAAAATCTCGGGAGAATTCACCGAGCTCGATGATTCACGCATAAAAGCCGAAGGAACAGGCTTATTCAGCCTGTTCCTCGGGTTTAATGTTCATCTCACCCAAAAGCTTGTCCTCATTTCTGAGTTCTCTTTTTTTACGGAAAAGTCATGGGCCCTCGGCCTCCGGGTTGACATTTGAATCATTCAGGGCCTTTTCTATGTGCAACATTTCCAGCACGCTTAAAATCCAGGCCTGAAAGACAGCTCGAAATAAGCACCCTTTTCTGGCCTGTTGAACGGATACACATAGTTCACGCCGACGATCATGTAGCCGAACAGGTTCATTCTCAGGCCCAGACCGGCACTGTAGACGGGTTGTCTCTCTCCGCCGAGGAAAAAGGGCTTGTTCTGGCTATCCCAGGCAACTCCGGCATCGAAGAATGTCAGGAAATCCACAGGAAGAATGCCATAATAACCCTTTCCCAGGCCCAAAACCTGGAACAGAGGGAATCGCAGCTCAGCATTGATCACAGCGAATTTGCTTCCGAAGAGGCTCTCGTAGGCATTGAGACCATCTTCTGTTGAAAGCTCCCCCGGTCCGAAGGAGTAATAGCTGTAACCACGGACAAGGGATTCATAGCCCATAAAAAGAGGATAAAGCCTTGAATCCTCGCCACCCTTTCCGTATCGACCTGTGTGGAGGAAACGGAAGGCTAATGTAAAGGGCCGGACAGGCATAAAGTACTTACGAAGATCTGTCAGGATATTGACGTAGTTGATCGATCCGAAGAGGGGTGCCACTTGGGCGATATAGCTCTGCCCGATAATGGGTCCTGTAGCGCCAAAAATGGAGCTGTCATACACCCAGGCAGTAGACATGAAGGGCATGGTCAGGCTGCTGGGAGCATCCAATTTCTCTTTCTCTTTGAGAATCTCTCTGCCGTCGATAAGCGAGTATGCGCGTGTACGCACTTCCTGGTCATAATCAATGAATCTGTACCCAGCGGCAATCTCTATACGGCTGACCTGATTGAACGGATAGCTCAGAAATGCAGCCGCCTGGTAGTTGATCTGCCTGAACAGAAACTCTCTCTCTATAATCGAGGGCTCTCCATCGACCTCTCCATATGAAGATGTAAATCCCACATAAGGATAGGAGATACGCTGTAAGGACGCGCCCCAATTCCAGCGATTCTTGTTGTTCTGATAGGCCAAAGCCGCGGATGAATCGATCAAGCGAGAGGAGATCGAGAAGGTCGTTGCAAGATTGTGATAGCCGAGCATATCGCTGAAGAACATGGACAATCCTCCACCGGCATAGGTTCCATACCGATCAACACCGACACCCAGGGTAGGAGGACTGATGTAGTCGAGCTTCAGTTTGGGTTTGTATTCCTCTTCTGGATAGCTTCCATTGTCGGGAAGTCCGAAAATCGGATTCTTCAACAATCCCTGGAGATCTCCTCCGGATTCCTCTCGCGGAGGAAGAACATCGGGATTTACAGGATTAAAATGAATGGGTGGAACGCCAGCCACCTCGTCTTTGGTGAGATCGCGGTAGTAGAGGCTGTATTTGTTTTCTTCATAAAAGCAGAAGGCGACTCTGCCTGAATCCTTTGCCACAGATAGAGCGGGACTCTCCTCTG
>JASFPP010000135.1:0-11273 GCA_050115915.1 Candidatus Aminicenantota bacterium | reverse complement strand
GCAGACGCAGTATTTCGAACCGCATCCAGACACTAGTCCATAAAGGCGAATTTTATATCGGCCTTCAACCGAGCACGAGATTTCTCCCCAAGGGCAAAGAACTTGCTGTCCAGGTTATTACAGTCAAGCCTGACGGCCAGATAGACACTAAAAAAAAGGTTGCCCTGAAACTCATCCAGCGGGAATGGCATTCGGTGCGGAAGGCGGGCATCGGGGGAAGATTCCGCTGGATCAGCGAAAAGGTCGATGCAGAAATCGAATCCCGGTCTGTAAAAACACAAAATGAGCCTCAACAGGTGACTTTTTTACCGGAAAAAGCCGGTTTCTATCTCCTCGAAGCGGAGGGAGAAGACCGAAAGGGGAATACGGTCACGACCAAGACATACTTTTATGTTATCGGAGAGGACTATATCCCATGGGAAAGACAGGACGAGGACATTGTCGAATTGATCGCGGACAGCTCCAACTACCGCCCAGGAGAAGTGGCGAAAATCCTGGTGAAATCCCCTTATGAGAGGGCGAATGCGTTGATCACAGTGGAGAGAGAATTCGTTCTGCACAGCGAAGTTCGGGAAATAGTCGGGAGTTCCAGCCGTATAGAGATTCCCATCAAGTCCGACTACCTCCCCAATGTGTATGTGTCTGTTCTCCTCATTCAGGGACGGACTGCTCTCAAAGGGGAGGACAACACTCAGGATCTGGGTAAGCCCTCCTTTAAGCTCGGGTATACCCAGCTGAATGTGAACCCTTCAGAGAAGCGTTTGGAGATCGACATGACGAAACTCGCGCCGACGTACAGACCCAGCGAAGAGGTTTCGCTCGATTTCCAGGTAAAAGATTGGAAAGGTGCGGGCACCAAAGCCAGCCTGGCTGTGGCTGTTGTGGATGTGGGAGTGCTGAGTCTCATCGGCTATAAAACACCTGATCCCTTTGCCCATTTTTACAGCCACAAGTCACTTGCCGTTCTTACATCGGATGCGAGGCCTTTTGTTTTAGAGCAGTTGCTCTTTGGAGAAAAAGGCGAAGACATGGGCGGTGGAGCGGGCGAAATGATGAGAGCAGGGATTGCCCTGGGACTTTCGGAGATCGAATTGAGAGGAGACTTCAGGTTCACCGCTTACTGGAACCCATTGGTTCTCACCGATGATGAGGGGAATGCGCGGGTGACTTTTAACCTGCCGGACAACTTAACCACCTTTCGGGTGATGGCTGTCGCGCAGACCCAGGATTCCCGGTTCGGACGGAGGGAGAGTCATTTCAAAGTGACGAAGCCCCTTCTCATCCAGGCATCCCTTCCCCGTTTTGCGAGGGTTGGAGACGAGTTTTCGGGAGGCGTGGTCCTTCATAATCAGACTGCAGAGGAAGCAGAGGTCGTCATCGATTGCCAGGCCACGGGCATTCTCCTTATGGATGAAAACAGCACACAGCGGATTTCGTTTTCTCCAGGCGAAAGCAAGGAAGTGCTCTACGGTTTCAGGGTGGAGAGACCGGGCACGGCCGCATTCGAGTTCCGCGCCCGGATGGGAGAGGAGACGGACGGCCTCGAAATTTCCATTCCGCTCAAGCTGCCCCGGCCCACAGAAACCGTGGCCCTCGAGGGTGAGAGTGAAGAATCTACAGAAGAGGAAATCCGGATCCCTGAGGATGTCTATCCCGAAGAAAGCAAAATCGATTTTGCAGCATCGGCAAGCGCTTTATCCGAGTTGAAGGGGAGCGTGGATTTTCTCACAAACTATCCCTATCTTTGCCTCGAACAGCGTCTATCCTCCATTTTGCCCTATATCGTGGCCGGTGATGTTCTGTCCGATTTCAGTTTGAGCAGGCTCTCGCGTAAAGAAATGGAAGAGCATGTCAAAGATGGCCTCAAGGAAATCTACGAACACCAGCGTGGAAACGGGGGTTTCGGCCTCTGGCCAGACTCCCCTCATGCCTCTCCGTTTAATTCCTGTTACGCGGCCTTTGCCCTGGCCACAGCCAAAAAGTCTGGCTTTAAGGTCAATGAAGATAGTGCGAACCGGATCATCACATATTTGAAAAATATGATCCGGGGACGGCTGGAGAAGGCCAATTATCCCTACGGATCGGAATCCTGGAACACCATCCAGGCCTTTGCCCTTTATGTCCTGGCACTCTTCGATCAACCCGAACCATCCTACTCGGAAAAGCTTTTTGTGGAGAGGGAAACCCTATCTTTGTTCGGACAGACCCTTTTGCTCAAAGCCCTCAACAAAGGGAAGGGATCCATTGATGCCCAGAACACCTTGATCCAGGAGCTGATTAACAAGGCCAAAGTCTCCCCAACGAGCGCACATTTCGAAGACGAAACCGGACGGAAGGGCCGCTGGATCTACTCATCGAACAACCGGACTACGGCGCATATTCTCCAGAGTCTTATCGAAGTGGGATCCAAAAGTCCCATTCTGTCTTTGGTCGCCCGATGGCTTGTGGAACAGAGAAAAGCGGGAAAATGGTCCTCCACACAGGAAAACTTTTACGTTTTCTATGCGTTGAGCACCTTCTACAAAAAATATGAAAAAATCACCCCCGATTTCAAAATCGAGGTCTCCCTTGCTGGAAAACGCCTGCTCGAGGAATCGTTCACGGGGAGAAGCCAGATGGTGCAGGCAGAGGAATCCCTGAGCAAGCTCGAACCCGGAAAAATTGTTCCTCTTAAAATAACAAAGAAGGGTGATGGCAAACTCTATTATCAAACCAGGATGACTTATGCGCCGAAAAAAGAACTAATGCCCCGTGATGAGGGATTCGGTGTAGTGAAGAGCATTACAGGACTGGACGAGAAGCCGATGGATTCCATCCATGCCGGGACGCTTGCTGTTGTTACTCTGCAGGTGATCCTGCCCCAGGAAAGTCTCTATGTGGTCGTGGACGATCCACTTCCCGCTGGATTCGAGGCCGTGAATCCCGTTTTCCGAACCGAGAGCGAAGAACAGCAGCGTCGTATGGAAGAGATGCCTCGATCGAATGGACGGCGGAGGCAGAGGGGAGAGATGTCAAGAAGGGATGGGGCACGGAGGTGGTGGCAGGGTTTCAATCATATCGAGATGCATAACGACAGGGTCCTTCTGTTCGCCGACTCTCTGGCACCCGGAATACACACACATCGCTATCTCGTGCGGGCCCTGACCTATGGGACGTTCTCTGCGCCCGGGACAAAAATCGAGGAGATGTATGAGCCGGAGGTCTTCGGTCGGAGTGGCGAACTCACGATAAAAATCGTCAAATAGCTTGAGAGATGACAAATCGAATGAAGACACTCAGGAAATTCAAGGCCCGCTCTATTTGCGAAAACCTCGGGCTCAATGAATTCCGCGTTTTTTTTAAGACTAAGATCTTATCATCTTTCTCGGATGCCTTCTCTTCTACAAGATGGAGAACAACAATAAAAAGGACTGTGGTTCTGGTCCTGCTGTACAGTCTGATTCTTATCGGTCTGTCTCTGTACATCCCCTTTCCCAAGGGGAAGCTAAAACCAGAGCCTGTCGTCTCTCTTACGGTGATGGACAGGAACAACACCGTTCTCAGGGAAATCCTCTCCGATGAAGGAGGCCGTTGCCGTTGGACCGGATTGCAGGAAGTTTCGCCCGATCTCGTCAGGGCGACGGTTGTGGCAGAGGACCGGGCCTTTTATCTTCATCCTGGAGTCAACCCATGGGCTGTTGCACGGGCCGTATTTCAAAATATTGGGCACGGACAGGTTGTTTCCGGGGCATCGACGATTTCTCAGCAGGTTGTTCGCAACATCTATCACTACCGCCGCACAATCTTCGCCAAGATGGCCGAAGTTTGGCTTGCGCTACGGCTCGAACACACAATATCCAAGGGGGAAATCCTGGCCCAGTATTTGAACCGCATCTATTACGGAAACCAGGCCTACGGAATTGCGGCTGCGTCGAAGCTCTATTTCGACAAGCCCGCCGCAGATCTCAGTCTGGCAGAGGCGGCGTTCTTGGCGGGCCTTCCCAGGTCACCGACCGCGCTGAATCCGTACCGCCATTTCGAAGACGCAAAAAAGCGGCAGCAACACATCCTTCAACAGATGTACAAAAAAGGAGACATCGACAAGGAGCGCTTGAAAAGGGCAAAAGCAGAACCTCTTAAACTCGTCCCCGCAAGAAAAAATTTCAAGGCACCTCATTTCTGTGATTTTGTGCTCAGTCAGATTCCAGAATCGGCCAGACGGACATTGAGCCGGATCCAAACGACCTGCGATTACGCCCTCCAGGACAAAATCGAAACGCTGGTCAAAGACCATATCGTGGCCCTCGAAGAACACAATATCTCCAACGCGGCGGTCGTCGTACTGAATAATGACAGTGGGGAGATCTTGAGCCTGGTCGGCTCCAAGGACTTTTTCGACGAGCGTCATGACGGACAGGTCAACGGGGCGCTATCTCTCCGGCAACCGGGCTCCACTCTCAAACCATTCACCTACAGCCTGGCGTTGGAGAGAGGGATGACGGCTGCGGATATCTTGGAGGACAGGGATTACTCCTATCCGACTCCAACAGGAAGTTATTCGCCACGCAACTACGACGAAAAGTTTCACGGAGCAGTACGCATGCGACATGCTCTCGCCTGTTCCTATAACGTCCCCGCTGTTTCACTGCTCGAGAGGCTCGGAACGGATCTCCTTTATCAAAGACTCAAGAGATTAGGATTCGTGAGCCTGGATAAAAGCCCTGTCCATTATGGTGTCGGTTTGACACTCGGGAACGGAGAGGTCACCCTCCTGGAGTTGACGAGGGCTTATGCATCCATCGCCAGAGGCGGCCTTTACATCGGAGACAGGGCCATCAGCACCTGCTTCGACACAAAAGGAAAAGAGATCGGCTGGCACTTCGGAGCACAACCTCTGAGGGTATTTTCGGACCAGATCGCTTTTATCATCACGGATATCCTTTCTGACAGGGATGCACGGAGCCCAGCTTTTGGGTATCTTTCCCCTTTGAATTTACCTTTTGACTGTGCGGTAAAAACAGGAACGAGTGTGGATTTTCGGGATAATTGGACGATCGGGTACACGCCGAGGCATACAGTGGGAGTCTGGGTGGGGAATTTTGACGCGGAACCCATGCACAACATTTCGGGAGTGAGCGGATGTGGCCCGCTGTTTAAGGATATCATGCTCCTTATGGAAAATAGAAAACCTGAAGCTCGTTTCGCTAAGGCCGAGGATGTAACCAGAGTCAAGATCTGTCCTCTCTCCGGAAGACTCGCCTCAGAGTACTGTCCGGGCACTATGGATGAGATCTTTATTGAAGGAACAGAGCCGAGCGAACACTGTCAGGTCCACACAGGCGATGGAAGGCGTGAAGCTTCGAGTGAGCCTCGGGGGGCGGATGAGTTTGCAATCGCCTTCCCCCATGATGGCGATACTTTCAAGATGGATCCCGTCCTTCGCGTGGATTTTCAGAGGATCAAGTTTAAAGCCACCATACCCGCCCACATGGATGTCGATGTAGTCGAATGGTGGGTCAACGATCGAAGAATCGGTGTATCCGCTTATCCCTATGCAGTCTATTGGCATTTGAAGCCCGGTAATTATACGATTAGAGCCGCAGCTGTTAACACAGAAAGGATACTGAAAAGCCCACCCGTAGCTATCAGAGTAGATTAGTTTTATGGGGTCGGGCCTCAGGCTTTGGGATCAGGCCAAGGCTTTGGGGTCGGGCCATAGCAAGTGCTTCAAAATAAATAAGTTAAACATTTATTCAGGCATTAAATTGGCCTCAGATGGGCATTTTTAGGGGCAAAAAGCAGTGTCTAAGGAAATCTCTAACGAGAGAAATTATGGATCTTTTCGATGATGCTTTTGTTGACGGGCATCTCTATACCGTTTTTGTGGGCGATCTTTAAAAGAGCGCCGTTGATGAAGTCGATCTCTGTCTCACGATTCGAAAGTAAATCCACATGCATGGAAGATGGCCAATTGGGAGTGTTCTCGATGGCTAGCCGCATAAGCCTCTCGGCGTATTCTTTGTCCCAGTTTATATTTTCGGAAGACAGGACTAGAAGGATTTCGTCCATGAGCTTATAAATAAGCTCTCGCCGCTCCTTTGTTTCGAAAAGCCCTCCTTTCGGAATATTCCATATCGCTGTTAAGGGATTGATGATGCTGTTTATGGTGAGTTTCTTGAGGAGCATTTTCTTTGGATCGTCTTTGAGTTTCGTTTCGATCCCGGCCCCATTAAAAATGGACAGGACCTCATGTGCAAGTGACTCATCGGAAGATCGACCATTGCCGTAGGGGGCAATATGAATGACGTTTCCTCCCTCATGTTCGATAATATTTCGGCTCTTGAATGATGCGCCGATATGAACACTTCCCGCATAGAAAGGTTTTTCCTGGTACTTTTGCTGCACGATGGAATGATAGTTATAACCGTTCATCAGGGTCATGATCACGCTAAAATCAAAATCGATTTGGGGAAGTAAGTTCCGGATTTGGTTGGCTTTTGTGCATAAAATCAAAACATCGCAAGGGGGAATAGTGTTTGTCTCTTTGATCGACATCAACTGTGGAAAAACATTCGATGGAAACTCCATCCCCTTTGTTTTAATGTTTACGATATTGAATCCAAGGCGAGACAGTTCCTCGAGCTCTTTTTTCGACCTGTGACAGGAGATCAAGTTGACATTCGCGCCGGAATGGAGCAATCGACAGGCAAAAAACGAACCCATAGCTCCAGAGCCGATGATATTAAATTTAATAAGGGCCTCCTCTAGTCCAAGAACGTATTTAACTCTAGAATCTCCTGATAGTCAACAAAATTGGGGTAGGGCCACAGACTGTAGGAATGTTCAGCATGCGATGAATACATCTTCCAACAGAATCGATGCCCAAATCTCTGCAATAGGTTCGCAGCTCATCTGCGTCGTGATGGGCGATCTGCCAGATGAAGCTGTCAAGATGAATCATATTGATTGGGGGCAATGTCGGTCGCAATCTTGAAAGAATATCCCCCCAAAAACGTTGGATAGAGCGGCTATTTTCGTCGATAGGAAGGCCAAGGTTGTTCATGAATTTGTTTATCCGCGAATCCACAGGTATGGGGATATTCTGAAAATCGAAGCTGTTTTCGTTCGCCATCATCAACGAAACTCCGAGACACTTCATGGCGAAACAGATGGTCTTTTCGTGGAGTTTTTGGCCCATGACTCTTCCGAGAGAATGGTAGATTTGGTCGATTGAAGATGCGATCTCTTGGGGGGAGGCGGTCCACAATTCATAGGCGAGGGGGCTTTGTAAAAAGCGGGAGAGGCGCTCGAGCTTCGCCGAGTTGAGCCTCTCTCTTTTGTAGAAGGGTGCTAAAGTGTCATGAAGGGTTTCGATGCGCGGGACAGAATCGCATCCATTCAAACATACCTTGAGGATTGGAAAGTAACTCGTTTCTGCCCGTCCTTTGAGCTGATAGGCGTTAAGGCCGACGGTCAGCATAAACACAGAAAATGCGCTGTCGGGGAATTTTGAACGGAGGGGCTCGAGTTCATGCCATTCCGGTCCTTTCTTTACGATTTCATACCAGACGTGTGGAGGGATTGTGCGGAGCACATCGGCCAACTCGTTTTGGATCGAAGATGATTTGTTCACTTGCATACTCTATGCATACTGTCTGCCTATAGGTGGGTATCTTATATCAAACGGGTTGGGGTCATTTCAACTCCTCGAATCTTTTTGTCATGTCGGCTTTGCTCTGCATGAAGGAGAGAAAATGCTGGGGATTTTTGAGGAGTTCTTTCAGTCGCGGATTAGGGAGATAGTCGATGGCCTCCTTAAAATTTTCCTCAGTTATAAATTGACGATCCACAGTGCAGCCTTCATAACCGCTTATGGGCCTCTGGTAGATATAGCCGTCACAAAAACGGCCGAGAGTGAAATCATCATAGCCTAATGAATAGTAAATGTTATTGTCCTGAAGCAGGCCGAATGGCGAGTCCTTGACATCGAAGCCGATTCTTTGGTCGTCGAATTCGGCCATGACTTGATCGATCGCACCATCGACAGGGTAAACAAATTCGTTGAGGCTCTTTTGTGATGGCCAGGGATAGTGAAGACAAATGTTAAAGACTTTGTGCGGGACCTTCTGGAAGATCACATTCCCCATGCGATCTTTATGATGGCCGAGGAGTTGCTTCCTTTTAAAATCATAATTCGGCAGGTTGAAGCGCGTGAATGCATGATGGGCTCCTGCATATATGAGCGCCTTTTTATTTTTCTTGACGAGTTCTTTGTGTAAAATTTTGGCCATATGTTTGTCACGGTCGCCTTTGTAAAAGATCCTTTTGTACCGGCGAGCTGTCATTTTGCCTTTTTTGGTGAGGTTCCACCTGGGCCTATAATCGAGGTGGAGGATTCTGAATTTGGGAGCATCCGGGGGGAGGGACCTGTTGAGTTCCCAGGCTCTGCGATAGATTTCCATGTATTCGATGTAGGGCCAGTAACTCCCCCACTTGAAGAGGAGCCAACGGGCGAGATCTTCATCGTAGATGTCGGCGGTTATGAGGGCGTCTACCTTGTCCTGGTGTTCGGCACAGCCAAATTCCATGGCGAGGTTGTAGACGCCCGCCTGATGGAGGCGAGGAATGAGCGCTTGAATGAGTTCGACGTCATGTTTTATTAGATGGGCCTCGCCTATGAAGACGAGGTCGTAATCTTGGAATTTGTCGATAATATAGTCCTCGGGTGATTGCCGGTGGGATTCCAAGTATCGGATGAGCTCCTGTTTCTGATGCTGTGGGAATTTTGACAGAGAGGCGGTCAGAGTTATAAGGTTAGAGGAATGGAAAAGCAGAGGCAAAAGGAGCAATGATAGAGAGAGTTTCTTCATCTCGGCACCAATAAAAAATTATAGCATATTGGGCTCCCACAGGGGATCGGGCCGCAGTAAGTGATTAAATATAAAGAGGTTAAGCCATATTTTTGGCAGCGATGGGATTTATTGATTTAACTTATTTTTTATCAGTTACATGCTGTGGCCCGTCCCCATTTATCCCATGCACACATTTTTCGAATGGAAAATTCAAATAACCTAAATCACAACCTTTCCACAATGTCATCCGTCTATATAAATAAATGCGTAGTGTTATGCTCGGAGGACAGAATGTTTAGAAATTATCTTAAGGTTGCTGTAAGAAATTTGATCAAACATAAAGGTTATACATTCATAAATATTCTGGGCTTGGCTGTGGGAATAGCGGCCAGTGTCCTGATAATCCTGTATATCACAAACGAGATGAGCTATGACAAGTTTCATGAGAATGCCGACAGGACGTACAGGATTACAGCCGACTGGTCGAACCAGGGGGATTCCAGGATCCATCAGCTGGGGACACCCTATATTTTGGCCCAGACCATTCGGGAAAAATATCCGCAGGTAGAGAGCATCACCCAGCTTTCGGGCCCTGTGGGTGATCTGATCTTGAGATACAGGGATACTGCGTTTAAGGAAACCGATGCATTTTGTGCAGAACCTTCTTTTTTCGATGTGTTCAGCTTCCCTCTCATCAAGGGAAATCCTGAAACATCGCTGAGGGATCCGAATATGATGGTCATGACTCAATCCCTCGCAAAAAAGTACTTCGGCGATGAAGATCCTCTGGGAAAAACGATCGAGGTGATAGCCACGGGCGATAAGTTATTTTTCCAAATAACAGGCGTGATGGAAGACATTCCTCAAAATTCCCATTTCCGGTTCGATATGCTCATTTCCATGAAAACCGTCTATCCGGAACCGAGTATGGGTTGGACATGGAACAACTACACGACATATGTCACGCTTCAGGTAGGAGTGACAAAGGAGCTCATGGAAGAGAAACTTGTAGAGATAGATAAGGTCCATTTCGAGGGAGGGCGGGAGCACATCCCATGGATCTGGACACTGGAGCCGATTGCGAGGATCCACCTTCATTCGGATCTGGTGACGGGGAATCAGCCCAACGGAAGTATGGCCTACGTCCGATTGTTCAGTGGAGTGGCGATCCTCATTCTGTTGATCGCCGGAATTAATTTTGTCAATTTAGCTACGGCCAGGTCGGCGCGGCGGGCCAAAGAGGTGGGGCTGAGGAAAGTCGTAGGCTCCCAGAGAAAGCAGCTCATCCAACAGTTTTTGGGCGAATCGGTATTGGTGAGTTTTGTAGCCCTGGTTTTTGCGATAATTCTAATTCAGATTGCCCTCCCCTTCTACCGGAATCTCACGGGGAAAACATTAGCCCTCGACTATTTTGGAAATCCGTTCGTCATTGTGGGGCTTTTGGCACTGGCTTTGGGAGTCGGATTTCTTGCCGGCCTGTATCCGGCGTTTTTCCTCTCGTCATTCAAATTGACGCATGTTCTGAAGGGAACACCTCTTGCCGGGAGAGGACATGGGGCGCTCTTTCTGCGCAACGGACTGGTCGTTTTTCAGTTTGCGATGTCGGTTCTTCTTATCATCGGGTCTTTGGTTATTTTCCGGCAGTTGGAGTACATCAAAAATCAAAGGCTTGGCTTCGATAAGGAGCATGTGGTCGTCATCCACAACGCCGACACTTTGGGTGGACAGCTGGAGCCCTATATGGAGCGATTGAAACAGCAATCGGATGTTTTGGGTGTGTCAGCAGTACGGTCAGTTCCCGGGAGAGGCACACCTAATTGGGGGATCGGTGTTGAGGGCGTTCCGCGTGAGCGGCCCTTGAACATGAACTTCATGACCTGCGACCAGGATTTTACCGACGTTCTGAACATTAAAATGTTAGAGGGCAGATTCATGTCCAGGGATTTCCCATCCGATGTCGACGCTGTCGTGATTAATAAAAAAGCCTCGGAGTATTTTGGCGTCGAGAATCCGATCGGAAAAAAGCTGCGGATCTGGTGGACACAAAAGAACCTGACCATTATCGGAATCATAGACAATTTTCACTTCGAGTCTTTGCATCGTGATGTCAGGAGTATGGGATACCTGCTCCCTGAGGCCATCGCTTCTAACCGGAAGCCCTTTTTGCTCGTCAAAATCAATTCCCAGGTGACATCTGATGTGATCTCCAGTATCAAACGGACCTGGGATTCCATGTCAGGTGGCCTTCCTTTTGAGTTCACCTTCCTGGACGATAAGGTGAACAGCCTCTACCAGAACGACAACCGGGCCGGGAGGATTGTGACGCTCTTTTCATGTTTAGCTATTTTTGTATCCTGCCTGGGACTCTTCGGCCTTGCTGCTTATGTGGCCGAACAGCGGACCAAGGAAATCGGCGTCCGCAAGGTGCTGGGCGCTCCATTA
>JASFPP010000134.1:0-11388 GCA_050115915.1 Candidatus Aminicenantota bacterium | reverse complement strand
TGGCGATTTGACACCAATACCAGATAAGAGCAGGCAGTTTTCCCTTTCGATTTACCAGGTCCAGATACATCTCGTTAAAATCTCCGAGTAAGGCTTCTTGCTCATAATACGGCATAATGAAACGCAGAATTTTTTTCCCTAAGAATGGCTGCGATGCATACGATTGTCGCATTTTTTGCCTAATCTGGGGTGATATCGGAGAAATCCGCCCAAAGGATATCGGTCACCCGCTTGTTTTCTTTTAATGCCCTAATCCCCTGCTTGGTAAGCTTGTATATTTTTTTCCTGCGTCCGCCTCGGACCGCAGTTGCCTCTCCAAAACACGCTTCAATAAAACCAGCCCTTTCAAGGCGTCTCAGAGGAATGTGGATGGCCCCGATCGACCACTCCTTTCTCATAACCGCAGATAGATGTTTTTTTATCGCAACGAGGTATGCGTTTTCTTGAAGAGTGGCTATAGCCAGCATGATTTGTTCTTCCCGTCTGGTAATTGTCTCCATTATAACCTCATAAATTCAGTAATCTCATATCTTATTAATAAATAGAACATAATAGTATACGTAAAAAAAGATCAAATGGTTTCTTGTTTTACAAAAAAAATTAGCTGGAATTCTCGATTTTCATCAAAAACACAAGATTTCTCATATCTGATGGGCTGTTGCTTTTTGCGTTTTTAAAATCGACCGGTGCTTTTAAAGTCCCATTATTAATTAAGTAGTTTAAAAGCGCATACCTGATTTCATAGTGGAGAAACATTGCAGCTTGGGCTTCTGTTTCCATACCGAGAATGTTCTTGAGATCTGGGGAATTGACCAATTCGATGGTCTTGGCATAGACTTTTTTAGCCATGTTTTCCAATTTTGTGGACCACTCGATATTGAAAACAGGAATCGTTAAATTCCCTCGGTTATCGAAGAGACCGAAGGAAGAAAGAGATTCTCTCAGCTCAGGACTATCGACCTTGCTATCGGATGCTATATCTTTTATTAAATCCGAGATTTGTCTGAAATTAAGCCTTGGAACAGTCGTTGCAGATACAACAAAAAACTGGTTTCCTTCAACTGGTATGAAGGTGACGCCAGTGTTAAATTTTTTAGCGGGATAAATAGCCCAGGCATATCCGTTCCAGAAAGGACGTTCCGCAGAAAGCTGTGGTTTTTGGTAGATCTCTTCTCCGAACTGGTTCATCGAATAGCTGTGAAGGACATAGGCGTAGAGAATAGCAAACAGACTTTTTTCTCTGTCGACCCTATCGAGATGATCTTTGAGCGAATTCAGTTCCGAATCTAACTCGGTTACCAATTGTTCCACTCCTATTCTGACGTGCTGACGTAAAGCAGCTGCTTTTTCTGATCCATAAACATGGATCGTTGTGCAGTATGTTTTGTTTTTTCTGTCATATTCGAGTAAATCCCAATCGACGAGTAACTCCAGTTGGCTTTGGACGAACTCTATCCCGTCTGATTTTAAGTCGTTCACTTTTTTTGCCCTTTGGCATGCCAGAAGGATTTCACCATTATTATCCATTCGAGCTATCTGTATGGGACGCTTTCCCCTATCCCGAGACATCTTTCCTCTAGCGACAACGTCATATTTATCTAAAGAGGAAGGCTTGGTGTTCTTAATTACGGAATCTTGTGCAGAATAAAGTAAACGTGGAGGGAGAATGAAAAATAATAAGATAAATGCTGTGAAACGTGCGTATTCATGCATAATTCTCCTCCTATCCCTTAATTGTACGAATCAGGGTCAAACGGGTTCACAAAGTGAGGATTTATTCAAGAATTGAATTATTCGTAGCGCAGAGTATCGATCGGATTGACTATCGCAGCCTTTATAGATTGGAAGCTTACAGTAAGCACAGCGATAAGGAGTGCAGCGAGCGCAGCAACCAGGAATATCCACATCTCGATCTTTGTGTAATACGCAAAATTCTGCAACCAGCGGCTCATGACGAAATACCCTAAGGGCCAGGCGATGAAGTTTCCTATCAATACCCATTTGGAAAAGTCTTTATTGAGATTATAGACAATGCCCTTAACCGAAGCACCAAGCACTTTGCGGATGCCGATCTCTTTAGTTCGCTGTTCGGTCATGAATGAGGCTAACCCGAAGAGTCCCAGACATGCTGTGATCAATCCCAAAAAAGTGAAGGCAGCTCCAATTCTCCCCATCTGTTCCTCACTGCGGTATTGCCTGTCGAAACTT
This sequence comes from Candidatus Aminicenantota bacterium, assembly GCA_050115915.1. Taxonomy (GTDB): domain Bacteria; phylum Acidobacteriota; class Aminicenantia; order Aminicenantales; family Aminicenantaceae; genus WTAW01. Next base: position 9,180 of record JASFPP010000134.1, on the reverse strand, counting down.
TCGTCCAGGAAGGAAAACTCGATGGGAACGCCCGGCCGCAATTCTGCCCATTTCTGTTTGACATAAGCGAGAGTCTCCTCAAGAGCCCGGATGTTCACACTGAGGTTGATGAGATTATACCGGTTTGCATTCATATCCAGGATGAGCGGTCCAACTTCTCTTTGAAGCCCCTCGTAATGAAAATCCTGTGTCACTCCGATGATGTTTCCTTCGCGTCCTCCTCCATAGATACGTTTGCCTAGAGCGGTCTCTGCTGTTTGCCATCCCAATGAGTGCAGCGCTGATTCATTCAAAATAAATGCCTCCTCCCAATCAAAAGTCATACTTGAAGAAAAATTTCTCCCTGCAACTAAAGGAATGTGAAATTGATCGATAAAATCTGGGTCGATGTGCATGTAATGGATGGACTGACTCTTTTCGTCTTCCTGGCCTTTGATTTTTGTCAGATACATGTCGAGGTCTTGTCCGGGGACGGTCGAGGATACAGAAGCGGCAGTGATATTGGCATGCTGTAAAAATTCGGCTTTTACGGTTTCGTGGTTCTTGCTTAGATACCTGCGCTCTCTTACGGGGATCACCAATTTCTGTTCGATATCGAAGCCCAGATTGGAATTTCTCATGTAATCGAGCTGACGCACGACTGTCAAAGTGCCGATAATAAGGAATATAGATATGCTGAATTGGCCAACGACAAGGATTTGGCGAAGGGCGATTCCCCGGACTTTTGCCGTTTGTCTTTTAAGGGTTTGCACTGGATGGAAAGTGGATAAAAGGAATGAGGGATAGCTGCCCGCCCCTACTCCTACCAGAAGTACAAGGCCTACTAGAAATAACGAGTTAGGAGACTGGAGGATATCCTGGAAGGAGATGCCTATCCCCGTTATTTGATTGATGAAGGGGAAAAGTATTTGTGCTGCAACAACCGCCAAAGCCATTGCCAGAATGGACAAAATCATGGATTCCCCTAGAAATTGAGAGACAATTTGGCGGCGGCTGGCTCCTACGACCTTACGAAGACCGATTTCGCCCGCTCTTTTTCCAGACCTGGCCGTACTCAGGTTAATAAAATTCATGCAAGCGATCAAAAGTACGATAATTCCTATCGCGGACAGTATGGCCAGCTGGGCAGGATTGCCGGGCGGTTCGATCTCGTTATGCGGACAGGGATAGAGGTGAAGATCGGGCACAGGCTGAAGAAAAAATGTGTAGGAATACCCTGTCTTTTCAAACATACCTTCGGCGTACTTGTCGCCGATCTTAGCCATTTTGGTCTCAAAGATACGGGCATCCGCGTCGTCCCGGATTTTTATATAAGAGAAAACGAAGTGGGACATCCAGTACCTGGCTTGGCTGTAATCCCGCTCGAATTTGAACGCAGCGATCAGATCATAAGGAAGATGTGTGTTCTTAGGTGAGTCCTTCACAACACCGGTTATTTCAAAATCCGTTTCAGAGATATTCAGAGTTTTTCCCAGGGGATCTTCATTACCGAAATATTTTGTGGCCATTCGTTCGGTGATCACAACTGTATGCGGTCTATCCAAAGCGCGGTCTTTGTCGCCTTTTATGAAGGGGATCGTCAGGATGTCGAAGAGATCCTGATCGGCGTACATAAAGTTTTTTTCATAAAAGATTTGATCCTTCCGCTTTACGATCCGGTTATCATCGGGAATGATTCTGGCACCGCGTTCCACTTCAGGAAAGTCCTTTTTCAAGGCTGGGATTAACGGTGGGGCGGTATTTGGATCCGTACTGGTGTGGTGAGCGGTTTCTTCAAACTGAGAGACACGAAATATTCTGTCCTTGTACTCATGATATTTGTCGAAGCTCAGTTCTTGGGAGACGAAACAGCCGATCACAATACAGCAGAGAAAACCTGAAGCCAGGCCTGCGATATTGATGAAAGAATAGATCTTATTTTTACTGAGATTACGGAGTGTGATCTTTAGGTAATTTTTAAGCATTATTAAACTCCAATAGAGCGAATTGAATGATAATTTAGGGAGCGAACGAACGAATTGTCCAAAAAACCACAATCCCGCCACTCCTCTTCCCCTTGAATGATAAAGGTTACTGTAGACCTCCAGCATAGCCTGTTGGAGATAAATTCGCTCTTCTGGAGGAATAAACTTCAGAATGAGCCACGTGACTATCCGGGATGGATTGGATTTATTCTTCATATGACGTGAGTCCTCACATACAATCTATTCATATCTCAAGGAATCCACAGGATTGGTAGTGGCAGCGCGTATGATCTGCCAGCTTACTGTCAAAAGCGAGACCATGAGGATCGATAGCCCTGTCAAAACGAATATCCACCAAGCAATGTCGGTTCTGTAGGCATAATTCTCCAGCCAGCGCTTCAAGATAAAATAAGCCATAGGCCACATAATGATGTTGGCAATGATTACGAGCATGACAAATTCCCTGGATATGTATCTAACAATACTCATAACGGAAGCTCCAAGAATTTTTCTTATACCGATCTCTTTGGTGCGCTGTTCAGCTGTGAAAGAGGACAATCCGAATATACCAAGGCAGGAAATAAAAATTGCAAGGAGAGTGAAAATGGAAACGATTGTTCCGGTGGTCTGTTCTGATCGATAACGACTTTGAATAGCATCATCAAGAAACGCATACTCGAACGGGTATTCCGGATAGATCTCTTTCCATTTTTCTTCAAGAAAAGCCAGTGTTTCAGGAACACGATGGGGCGTAATCCGGACACATGCCTGGAAATGTCCATTGGGCTCGATCATCAAGGTCATCGGTATAATTTCGTTGTGAAGGGATTCAAAATTATAATCCCGGATGACTCCGATAATCCGCCTGCTCGAATCCCGAACCGTGAGTTCTTTACCGATCGGATCTTCGAGTTCCATGGCCCTTACCGCTGCTTGGTTGACCACATATGCCTCAGATATATCCGTAGAGTACTCCTTCGAAAAGAAACGGCCTTCGGCCATTTGGAGCTTGAAGGTTTTCAAAAAATCATAATCCACGCTCGTCATGACCATCTTTACCTGTTGATGTGTCTTGCCCTCCCAATGGACATCCCCATAGCCTGCATTCGAGTTCCACCGGTATGGAGCAACATTCACCAGTGTGATGTTCAACACATCCGGATTGGACAATAGCTCAGTTTTTATTCTTTCGATATTTTCACGGAAGCGACTACCGATTTCGAAAATTACAATATTTTCCCGGTCATATCCCACACTGCGCTCTCTTAGGAAGTGAACCTGCCTGAAGATAATCAATGTGCCCAGGATAAGAAGGACCGACAAAGAGAATTGTACGACGACCAGTGCTTTTCTGAATAGCCCGCCTTTTATCCCTATTTTGAACTGACCTTTCATCACTTTGGCCGGTTGAAAGCGGGATAGGAGGAATGCCGGATAAATACCTGCAATGATCCCGGTGAACAATATAATGCCGAAAATTCCAATCGCGATCTTTTGCTGGAACAGAAATTCCCAAACGAAAGCTTTTCCTGACAAGTTATTAAACATTGGCAGGAACAGAATGACGAGTCCTATTCCTGCAAAGGATGCGAGTGCGGTAAACACCAGGGATTCACCAAAAAACTGCCGGATTAGGGTAGCTTTCCATGCTCCGACTGTTTTCCTTATACCGACTTCTTTGCCTCTCGTTGAGGATTTTGCTGTGGTGAGATTTATAAAATTAATACACGCAATGAGGAGGATGAATAGAGCCAAAGATGAGAAGAGATATACATACACGAGGGTTCCCCCGGTATCGTTGTAAGGATTCAGATGAAGTCGTGTGATCGGCTGTAAATGGAGTGCGCGCTGATCCTGGGGGCGATGCCTCTCCACCACGTCCTTTATTTTTTTGTCCACAGATTGAGATAGCAAGCCGGCCTGCAGCTGCACATAAGTCTGGATATTGTTTACATCCCAGGTGTTAAGGCTCATGCTCCAATTTTTGGCAAATGCCACAGGAAGAATATACGCACACTCGATGTGCGAGTTCGCAGGGTAGTCCTTGAAAACACCCGTGATTTTTAATTCATAACTGGCAGAGAATGTCATGGTCTCGCCCAAGGGATCTTTATTGCCAAAGTATTTATGGGCTAGAGTTTGAGAGATCACTATAGAATCAGGATCATTGAGTGCTGTATCGGGATTGCCACTCGTAAATGGAATCGTGAACATCTTGAGGAAGCCCGGATCAACCATGATCCCATAGTCTTCATTGATCTCTATATCTTTGTATTTCAGAAGGTTGTCTCCGATATTTATAAAACGCGAAGTATGCAGGATTTCTGGATATTCTTCTTTTAAAAATCCGGAAAGCGCTGTAGGAGTGACGATGCTTCCGTTGCTGAATGTGGCTATGTATAAGCTTTTGGCGTTCTCATGAAACCGATCGTAACTCAGCTCATCCTGGACCCACAACAAAATCAGGATACAGCAGGCCAAACCGATGGCCAGGCCAGAGATATTAATGAAAGAATAGATTTTGTTCTTTTTGAGATTCCGTAGAGTGATCTTCATGTCATTCGCAAACATTTGGAAACTCCAATAGATCGAATTCAATAATAAGGCCGGGAGCGAACGGACCAATTGCCTTAAAAACCATAGTCCTGCCACACCCCTACCCTTAGTTGTACAGAGATTATTGTAGACTTCCAGCATAGCCTGCTCGAGATAGATTCGCTCTTCTGGAGGAATAAACTTCAGCATTAGCCACTGGACTATTCGGGAAGGATTGGATTTATTCTTCATGGGTCGCTTTTTTCCTTGAGTGTGGAAAGGATAATCCTTCCCACATGATGTCGTGGAGTTTCTTGGATTCGGCCAATGCTCGGTGCCCTTCGTCAGTCAGCCTGTAGTATTGAATGGCCTTTCCCCCCTGAGTTTGTTTCGGTTTTCCTGTGTAAGTTTTAAGGAGGCCTTTCTTTTTCAATTTGTCCAGAGTGATGTAGAGCGATCCGAAGGCCCAATCTTTGCCTGTGTTTTCCAGTAAAAAATTGCGGATATTGACCAAATAGGCCGGTTCTTCAAGGCGGAGAATAGCGATCATGAAGAGTTCTTCTTGTTTCGTTAAGTACCTCATGTCTATTTCTTTAAAAAATTTAAAGTTACATCTATAAATACGCTTCTGATCATAAAAAGGTTTGCAAAAAATATCTTTTTATTTTGAGAAATTTATTGCCTGTGTTTCGTTTATTAAATGAATTGATTAGGAAATGAGAATGATCAATCTCGATTAAAGAGGTGAATTATGATTCATAGGATATTTGATGACGAGCCCAGATTGCCATTTCCCACACGTTACGTGAACATTTGGAATAGCACGATCGAGGAGTATATTATTCCAGACTCAAAAAAAGAAGCCGTCCTCAAGAAATTGTACCCTTTCATTCCTGTCCCTTCACTCGATCAAGAAATGTTTGACATCCACTCTGAAAAAAAGTTTCTCGTTAAAGATTTTTTTGTCACTCGAGAAGGTGGAATGAACATGCTGGTAAGCCCCTATTATTACGAGAGTGGCGGAACTGTGATCGACTGGATTCCGGCAGATGAAGCCAAGATTTAAAATCCAGAAAACAACTTGACTCCTTAGAGAAGGCTATTATAATAGCTATATAGGAGTCATCCATATGAAAGTAGCAAATACGGTGGATTTGAAAAATAAAACGAATAAGCTTCTGGCAGAAGTCATGAAAGGCAATCCTCTGATTATTACATATAGAGGAAAACCAGCTGCATCCATTCTCCCCCTCTCTGAAGATGATCTGGAAGATTTTATCATTGAACACAGCCCATCCATTCGAAAAAAAATCAAGAGAGCCGAAAATGATATTCAAAAAGGACGAGTCATATCTCTGGATGACTATCTATCCCGTCCCGAAGAACAAGATTGAAAAAATTCACCACTTTACTCACCTATTCAGCTATTGAAGATCTGGATATTATTCCAGAAATACAGAGGTCAAAAATTATTGCATCTATTGGCAGGCTCTCATCAAATCCGTTCGCATCAGTTCACAATATTAAAAAGCTAAAAGCATTTAAGCCCCCTTTGTACAGAATGCGGTCAGGAAATTACAGAGTCATCTATAGTATTGAAGAAAAAACTCTCGTTATTATGCGAGTTATTGGTAGGAAGGACTTGGAGAAGGTCATTAAGAGGTTGAATCTGTCATCCTGAGACCGGTGTGATGATTAAAAGAACAAGCTCGAGGATGAGCTTGGCCGCATTCCCATCTTTGCCTTTCCGGACGCTGGTACAGGCATCTTCAACCAATTTCTTTGCATATTTTGAGGCTTTTTCCTGCGCCTCAGTTGGAGTAATAAATTCATCCAGTTCTGCTGGCTTCTGGAATTTTACACCTTCGGTAACCATCCGGTAGGCTAGCGCCACATATTGACGTGCTTTATCATTAAAGATGGAACTGTTCTTGAACAAATCCTTAGCGACATCCAAGTGGTGTTTGATCTCATCCGTGTATTTCGAGGAGGCTTTTAGAGAAAGGGTGATGTCCAGGAATTCTATAAGAGAATCGACCATATGTTCTTTTGATGTGGCTGGACCGAACAACTTGTCAGACGTTTTGATAATGCGGGATTCAATATCATCTGCCCCGACAAGACTCCCTAGGATTAAAACATAAATGGCTGTTGTAAATAATATTTGGAAAAAAGGTCTTCTCTTCATAGTTTTTCACCTTTTCATTAACATAGCCGTATAACAGTGCTATTTTGTTTAGAGAAGAACAATATACATCGAAATGCATGAGGATTACGAGCATGTAAAATAGAGAGGGCGTATCATGACAGAGAAAGAAACGAATATTCGCAATAATGAACGGATCACTGCAATCTTTGGGATGATAATGATGCTATGCAGTGTCTCCTCGTTAAGCACTGAAATCAACATAGTAGACGGTTCAACATTCAAGATTTACTCCCAGATTCTCGATGAGGATCGAACTCTATCGATTGCGCTTCCTGATGAATATGATATTGGTCAAAATGAATATCCAGTCCTGTATGTCCTGGATGCAGAAGGATCAAAGCTATTTCCCGAATGTGTCTCTACTGTTGTCGATCTCTATAAAAAAGGCCTTGTTCCTCAAATGATTATAGTCGGGATATGGAATACGGCCCGCAATCGCGATATGATCCCTGTTTCTGTATCTCACCGTCCTGGATCTGGGGGCTCTAAGGAGTTTTTGAGTTTTATCAAAGATGAGTTGATGCCTCATATCGCACAGAATTACCGTACAATGGATTTTTCTATCCTCTACGGAATGTCGAATTCTGCTCTTTTTACAATTTATGTCCTACTAGAAAGCCCTGAGACATTTAATGCTTACATCGCCAGTAGCCCTATGATCGGACACTGTCCGGACTATATAAAGCTGAAAGCGGATTTATTTGTAGAGAAGAATCAATTAGAGGATAGGATTTTATACATGATCTACGGAACGGAGGACTCCCAACGAGTAACCTCTTATATCCCTGACTTTCAGAAATTCTTGGAACAAAAAATTCCTAAATCCTTTAACAGTGAACTCGCGATTCTCGAGGGGGAAGGACATGTTCCTGATAGCAGCCTAGAAAAAGGACTTCAATATGTGTTTTCTAAGAGAACAACAGTAAAATAAACTCTGTTGCTCTCATTCTGTTCCCTTCTTAAAGATAATCTTCTCTGGCTGGAGAAAAAACCTCGATGACCACTGCGCTTTCTAGAACTTCAACGCCATGCTCGACATCGCCTGGTATGTTCCATCCGTCGCCTGCTTCGGCCATAAAGACTTCGTCGGCAATAGTGAATTTCATCTTTCCAGAGATGAGATATCCTGTTTGTTCGTGAGGATGGGTATGCATTGGAATATCGCTTCCTTTATCCAGCTTGAACTCTGTGAGATGAGTTTTCTCCCCATGGGCAAGCGATTTAAACCTCACTCCTTTAAGCGGCTGTCTATAATAGCTGTTTTCTTTTTTGTAGAACATTTATTCCTCCTGCTAATAAGTGATATTTATTTTCCTCTCATGATCCTAGAAGTTGCTTTTCACTAGCTCCTTAAACCCTCAAGTGATGCGCAGGTTGAAGAACTTCTCTCACATAAATATTTTACCTTTAGCTATCATGAACACCTTCCCACCGATATTCACATTGATCTTTCCACTCTCTTCTGTGGCTTTGAGTAGGAGCAAGGATGGTCTATCCAATTCATAGCCCTGTTCGATGCGGATATCGATAGTATTCGATCCAATGTATTTGTACTTTACAAGATAGGCGGCAAGACAACCGTTTGCGCTACCGGTGGCTGGATCTTCAGGGACTCCCAAATAGTGTCCGAAAAACCTCACATGAAGGTCATTTCCGTCATGCAGTGTGTCTTTAGTAAAAACAAGAATCGTTTTCGCTTGAGTTTGGGTGATGTACTCGTAGAATTGACCTAGGTTTACTTGCGCTCTTTTAACGGCATCTAAAGTCTTTAGAGGAACGATAAAGCAAAAAGTGCCATATGAGACTTCGCGGATAGGAAAATGTTCTTCAAAATCGTCGTGATTGAGCCCTAAAATTTGAGCAAACTGTCTTGATTCATGCACATCGCCAAAATCCGGATTCTTCAGCTTCATCCATGAAATTTCTTGATTGTTTTCATCACGTTTTATTGTTACGGGTATCTGTCCGACTTTAAGGTTTAGATTTACTTGTTCGACCTGGGTATTTGTAGATTCCTTCTGGATTATGTAAGCTGTTCCTAAGCTTGGGTGTCCGGCAAAAGGCAGTTCTGCCTTAGGTGTAAAGATGCGGACATCGTATCCGTCCTCACGTTTTTTCTCCGACAAGATAAATGTCGTTTCCGAGAAGTTCATTTCTTTTGCAATTTTTTGCATTTCCTTCGTGCTAAGAGAATGTGCGCTTTTCACAACTGCGAGCTGATTGCCGGAAAATTTTGTCTCGGCGAAAACGTCTACGATATAAAATTCAAACTCACGCATTTTTTCCCCCATTAGTCAATAAAGATTCTCAAGAACAAAGAATCGTTCCATACTCTTATTTACGCTTTTCATGATGTTTCGTTCGGTTCTAAGCGTACTATTTGACTGCTATTGCATCGATTTCGATCTTGGCATCCAAGGGAAGGCGTGCCACCTGCACGGCAATCCTGGCTGGATAGGGAGGGGGAAAGAA
>JASFPP010000133.1:0-11440 GCA_050115915.1 Candidatus Aminicenantota bacterium | reverse complement strand
GGCAGTGGTTAAACGGGATCGATCCCTACCGGTAGTGAATCCATGAACGACCGCTTCTCCTTATCGGTGGCTTTTTTTGTGATAATAGAATAAGGTTTCCGGCAGTAACGACACCGAACTCCGCCTGCATCATCCCTGTAGAACTGAGGTGGCACATCTTCATTCAGTGCACGGGTTACACAGTTAGAATTTCTGCATAGAAGATAGACGAACTTATGGGTTACTTTGCCTTCTCGGATATAATTGATCGTCGGTTCCGGTGATATTTCAGCGATCGTTTTGAGTTCTCTTTCGTTGAACTCTAAAAGATCCGTTTTTAAAAGCGACTTTCCGGCATTGGGCAGGTTTGCAGGGATAATCCCGGTCCCTCGGTTTGTCAAGTTCAGATCTGCGACAACCCTCTGCTCGGATCCAGGCTTTAAATGGTCGACCACAACACCGTTGGCAATATTATCGATAAACTTCTTGCCCTCTTTATCATCCCCTTGAGATTTTCGTTTAAGACAATTATTCCCCTGCTCAAGAACCGGATTGAGCTTCCCGTCGAACTGTAAATACCCCTCATGTTTGAGCATTTCATATAAAAGTGCCTTTCTCAAAATGATACCGTTTTCAGCCTGTTGGAAAAACGCCTGACATTTATCGAAAAATACCCTATAGTCGATCTCGGCGACTTCACTGTTTACAGGAAGTGGGTGCATAAGCTTGACATTAAAATCTTTGACTTTGGCAAGGTCGATCCTGTACTTTTGCATCATCTTGATGATGTCTTCTTGAGAGGTCCCTTTCATCCGTTCAAGTTGAGGCCTGGTCATATAGTAAAACTGCACTTTGGCCATGACGTCCTCAACGCTCTTTTCCCTCACAACAGTCACTCTCCTGGATTCCAATAGGGGGACGAGGTCATCGGGCATCCCCAGAAAATCCTCGGCAGCCCATCTGATCGTGACATTCTTGAAATGAGACAAAGCCAGGCTCAAGGACCGGATCGTTCTTCCATGGAAGAGATCTCCTCCAAGGCCCACATTCAGACCATCTAAAGATTCATTATTGAGGAGATACATAGAAAAGACATCGAGCAAGGCCTGTGTGGGATGTTCGTTCTTTCCATCTCCTCCGTTAATTACAGGAATGGAGGCGACATCAGCGGCCCACTGCACAGACCCATCCAGGGAATGTCGCATGACAATCACATCGAACCGGTTTGCACAGACCATCATGATCGTGTCTCGTATGGTTTCCTTCTTTGTCACAGCGGTGCCTTCCGTTCCTGAAAAGCCATCGCTCACGCCTCCCAGCTCTCTCATCGCTGTCACATGGCTCGTTCGCGTCCTTGTCGAGGGTTCATAGAAGAGATAGGCCATCGACCTGTTTCTGAGCTCATTTGCGAGCTTGTATCTTTGGCCGCTCTTTTCCAGGTCGTACATCATTTTGGCCTTCTCGCACAAATAGAGGATCTCTTCTCTCGTAAAATCTGTGATGGAGATGATGTCTCGGTTTTTGAAATCAAGATCTGTCATTTTTCCCTCATATTGAATTATTCATCTGCAAAATTGTTAGGCACATATTAACTTTATTTTGTGCTTTTTATCAAGGTTTGGTATACATTTATGAAAAAAAACTGGAGATGTTCGGATGATCAAGAGTATATTGAGGATTTTGTGGATTGGAGGCCTTGTATACATCATCGCTTGCTCTGTAGAGGACCAGAAAAAAACTCCGGAAGTATCGAGCGATGAAGCCAAGCCAGAAGCTGTCGATTTGGTAAAGGATAGGGCAAATAAGATCACGAAAAATGATAAAGGCTTTTGGGAAGCAGAATTTGAAGAAGGCCACATTTTGGTCTTCATACCTGATGGAGAATTCACTATGGGATCCAATGAGGGACTTCCCAATGAGAAACCCGTACATAAGGTGTATTTGGATGAATACTGGCTGGGGAAATATCCGGTCACAGTCGGGCAGTTCAGAAAATTTGTGGAAGAGACGGGATACGTGACCGATGCTGAGAACGGACAGGGATCCTGGCAATTCTGGGAAGGCCGATGGGTGGTCCGATTGGATGGGAACTGGAAAAATCCCTACTTCGATCAGGGAGAGGGTCATCCTATCGTGAGCATCAGCTGGAACGATTCCATAGCATTTTGCGATTGGCTATCAAAACGAACAGGAATCAATTTCAAACTTCCGACTGCCGCCCAGTGGGAAAAAGGAGCGAGAGGAACAGATGCAAGGATTTACCCCTGGGGTAACGATATTCCAGATGGCACACGGGCCAATTATGCAGATATCCATTTTTGGAAAAAGTATGATGATTCACGCCAGGCGGATAAAAATGTCGACGATGGATTCGTGGAAACATCTCCAGTGGGTAGTTTTTCCGCGGGTGCGTCTCCCTATGGCCTGTTGGACATGGCGGGAAATGTCTGGGAATGGTGTTATGACGTCTATGACGAAAACTATTATTCCGTTTCGCCTTATAAGAATCCCATGGGGCCTCCCGACAGAGGACAACCGGATCAAGAACGTGTCAATCGAGGCGGCGGGAGCTGGACCGACAGGTCCGGGCATATTACACCCAAAGGCGGGCACAACCTCCGCTCAGCCGCACGAACAGGAGACGAGCAGAATAGCAGCGACGACCACATGGGCTTCCGCTTGTGCATAGATTCTATCCCCCGCTTAAAATAAGGCCTATTTCGAAAGCCACTCCATCTCGTCTGTAAGTCCGGTCATATCCCACTTATTAAGAACCTATGGAATATAGTGTTTGTCGTACCAAAAATCCTGGAGGATCAGCGATTTTCCCATTAGAACTTTATCTCCGACCGCGAGTTTGATCGTGTATTCACCCGGCTGGACGCGTTTAAAAACATACTCCCGCCCGCGCATTCCCGGTTCCCAGGCCACACGAGTCCTCAGCGATAAGCCTGTTCTTCCCACCTCCTCGTCCGCTTCGCCGTAATGTTCGTTCGTATCGTAGTAATCGTAATAAGGCTCTTTCTCTCCCTTGGCGACCTCTTCATCCCATTCCGCAATTTCCTCTGGTGTCCGTTTTCTGCCTCGCCTTGTCATCCCCCATTCGACAGAGTTCAATCCAGCTTCTCCTGGGCCGATCAATTCGTTGATAAGGATGGTCCCATCAAATACAGATATCCTAACACCATCAGGCTGTCGATTTTTAAGGTAGTAATTGATGACCACACCGAACGGCTCGTTTTCTCCCTCGAAATTCTGTGCGCTTATGGTTTTTTGACTGGGCATAACCCACTGGATTTTTGGCTCGATCTTGAACAGGTGGGCATCTTTGGCTAGGACTTCTGGTGTCAACTCTTGAAGAACGGATATATCGGCGATATAAAAACCCCTGCCGAAAGTTCCGACCACCAGATCATTCTCGCGGGGATGAATGACCAGATCATTAACAGGGATCGTAGGGAGGTTGTTCTTCATCTCACTCCATGTTTTTCCCTTATCCCTGGAAACATAAACGGTCCTGTCCGTTCCAATAAAAAGGAGGTTCGGATTCTTGTGGTCCTCTCTAATGACATTTATTCCCTCATGGGGTAGATTATTCGCGATAGAAATCCAAGTCTTTCCATAGTCAATCGTTTGGTACACATAGGGACGGAAATCCGTTCTATGGCGGCCTGTGAAGGTTAAATAGGCTGTTCCCGGATCATGATGGGAGGCGATTATCCGCGTCACCCAGTATTCGGGATTATCCGGGATGTTTTCATTAAGGAGAGCCCATGTCTTTCCCCCATCTCTTGTAAGCTGGACGTTTCCATCATCCGTGCCGATCCAAATCACTCCCTGCTCAATGGGAGACTCATCGATGGATGTTATCGTCCCGTAATACCGAACCTCTCTTCCATTGAACTTTGATGGGTCATTTTTTGTGAGGTCGGGACTCACGACCTCCCATTTCTCACCTCGGAATGGAGACATAAGAAGTTTGTTTGCACCATGATAGATAACATTCGGATTGTGGGGAGAAATAAGCACCGGTGCACTCCAGTTGAAGCGGAGGTCGCGCTCTCCCCTGTAACGGATTCTTTTTCTCTGGCCTGTTTTTTGGTCGTTCCGGGATAGACCGCCAAACTGAGATTCGGTGTAGAGCCAGCGGCTGTTTGTGGGATCCACCTGGTTGTAGAATCCATCTCCTCCCAGAACATGCTCCCAATCTTCAAAACGAATAGGAAAACGTCCCTTTTTTGTGCTCGGCCCCTTCCAGGATCCGAAATCCTGCATCCCCCCATAGACATTGTACGGATAATCCATATCCACACCGATGGCATAGAGTTGGGCCATGGAGACATTATCGATATGAAACCAATTTTTGCCTGCATCATAACTGAAGGCGAATCCATAGTCATATCCTAGAAGCATGTGTTTGCTGTTTTTTGGATCGATCCAGAGGACATGATTGTCCCCTGCATACTCAAATCCCCGCGACCAGGTTTTTCCTCCATCCGTGGACTTGTCGACCTGTGCGCCCATCACATAAACCACATCTTCATTATTCGGGTCGACAAAGATTCGGGCGTAATAATTCATCCGTTCGCCCACGTTTCCTTCACTGACCTGTCGCCAGGACGCTCCCCCATCATCCGTCCGGTACACGATATTTCCAACGATCGGTTTGTTTGGTTCCTTTCCGCTCTGAATCTCTTTCCAACGGTTTTCGTGGGACGTTTCCGGTGAATTCTCATCCTCGATGATCGTATACAGAATATCCGGATTTTTTTGATAGATTGTAAGTCCTATCTTTCCGAGTAACCCCACCGGAAGACCGTTAGCCAGTTTATGCCAAGTTTTGCCGCCATCGGTCGTTTTATAGATCCCGCTTCCAGGGCCCGAGCCCGAAAATCCCCAGGGTTTCCGGATCCTCTGATAGGTAGTGGCATATAGGATTTCTGGATTACGGGGATCCATGACCATATCTGTCGCGCCAATGTATGTGCCGTCCACGATCACTTCAAGGGATTTTGTCCATGTCTTCCCTCCATCAGAGGTTTTATACACGCCTCTTTCAGGATTATCCGTATAGTAATGTCCCTGTGCGGCCACATAGACGATATCTGGATTTGTTGGATGAATAATCACTTTGCCGATGTGATGAGACTCTTTAAGTCCCATGTGCTGCCACGTTTTTCCGCCATTTATAGACATGTAAACCCCATCACCATAATAGGTGCTGTTCCTGAGATTGGCTTCTCCCGTCCCCACCCAAACAATATTATGGTCCGTAGGAGCAACAGAAACGTCCCCGATGGTTGATGTATTCTCGTTGTCGAATACGGATTCGAACGTTGTGCCATTATTCACTGTCTTCCATAATCCACCAGGACCCGCCCCTACAAAATATACATATGGATCCTGATAGGACACAGCAAACGCCACAACTCTTCCCCCCTGCCGGGTCGGTCCGACCTCGCGGTAATGGATCTTTCTCAGAATATTCTCGGGGATTTTCGCTGCACTGACAGGGATAGTAACAATCAGAGCAAACACCAAAAATACGAGAAATAACAACTGTACGCTTAAAATTTTCTTAATCCTCACCCCAAAACCTCCCTCAATCAAATTAATATTCATGGTATTTAAAAAAATCTCTGTTTAAAAAGAAAAACGACCTTGTAAAGAGTATCAACTGACTGTGAAAAATAACTCACAAAGAAATTCGGTAGAGAACTTTTTCTCTCTTCTTCAACACTATTTTTTCCTATTCCTGAGTGTACTACTGTGATAGGCCCATCAATTCTTTATAGGCTGCCAGGACCTCTCTTATCGCCTTTTTTGTTGTCTTGTGTATAGGTTTTCTTTTCCAACCTTTAACGCCGATGTATTTCAATTTCACAGTCTTGGCTTTGCTGATCTTCTCCATCAATTCGAACTCTTCCTGATTCGGAACCACATCATACACTTCCACAATTCCTCCACTCCTATCTCTGTCTCCGGATCGGAGAAAATTATCCCGTGTTTCCACTGTCTCGATTTTTTTTCTCGGAGTCAAGATGTGCTCTTCATCATCGACTGTAAAAATGTACTCTTTGACAAACAAATTCTCAGGTCCGGCGTAAAGAATAACCATCCGCAAAAGACACTCGCCGCTTTGCATCCTCTGACCGATATAGGGGTAGATTTTTGTGTTTCCACCCGATCCTTTTTTATGTTTGTACCAGGTGATGCCATTTTTTTCATCAACCTGAGCTTTTAAGTTGTACTTCTTTGCGAACGCCTTATCCAGCGGATATAGCGAGGTGGCGATAAAAAGAAATATGAGGATTAGACAAATCTTTTTCATCGGTTACCCCTTCCAGCAGCCCCGTTCGGGGAACGGTGCCTGCACTTGGACTCTTGTGAGAATCCACTCATCTATAAGACATTTGCCCATTCGATAAAATCATTCAAGATTTTATAGATCAGAAAGTCATTAAATCAGGCTTAACAGAGAAAAAAAGGGGGGGACTTTGTCCCCCCCGCAAGACTCTATTCGAACTTTCGCTTTAGATTAGAATTCGAAGTGTACTCCTAGCCGCCAGGTTCTTGGAGAGACAAGACCCCACACATATTCAAAGGGGAATTCCTGCCCAGGATCAAGATAAGTCTCAATGTCGTCGACTGTGCTTGAATTAAACACATTAAACATGTCCATTAAAAGTCCAAGTCTAAATTTATCTCCGAATGTGAAGAACTTTTCCAGCCGCATATCCAAGTTGCTTATGGATGGATAGCGGAAAGAACCTTTTTCCTCTCCATAGAAACGCAGTCGTCCTGCAAAAAGGCCTACTGAATCAGGGTCAATATCTCTGGGAATTCTGATATTGTGATTGTACGTTTGCTGACTTGTGAAGCTGTAGTAAACACCCAAAGTGATTTTAAGCGGAAGAACGACAGAGCCCGCAAGTTTCAAAATGTGCGGATGGTCTCGAGTAAGCGTCCCTTCTGCATTGTATGACCAGTTCGGATTCAAAAAGAGAGTGGATGCGCCCAGACTGGATGTTCTGCCGTCTTCGTATTCTCCCCAGGAGTTATCATCAGATCCCGTTGCTCTGCTGTACGTGTAGGCAGCTTGGAACTGCCATCCGTCAGAGAATCTTTTGCGAAACGTAAACTCTATTCCGACATACTTTCTTGACGGAGTGAAGGGGACGATACCGGAAAATGCCTGGCCGTAATCCACGCCTGCTTTGGGATTGGTGACATATTTTACATTTTCTCCGGGATTTAGCCGTTCGAAAATGTTGTGTGTTCCAACACCGTAAGGATCTGTCCAGCTAATCTGATTCCACTGACCGGTGAGATTGATGCTGTCCATCAAGTTATGATGTTCCCTGTAAATAGCGCTGACTCCGACCATAATATCTCTTCCGAGCTGTCTCTCAATTCCTAAGACAAAATTGTTCAAGTATGGAAATTTCAAATCGGGATCTATTTCGTGTGTTTCCAGCATTGTGTCTTCAAAATCCAACACATATTCCGAAGGCCAAGGGTATTCATCGGGGAATGGCTCTCCTTCCTCTTCAAAAGCTTCTTCTGCCCACATATTCAGAACGTCGCCCCAAACATACTCTGCATAGGTCGCCGTATATGTCCAGTGGCCGAACCACATTCCCATAACTCCATGGAAATATTTTCCGTAATGAAACTTGAGCGCTGTCGTGTGGTCTCCAAAGAGATCAACCGTGATACCTAACCGCGGAGCAATCGCACTCTTTGGCTTGTATATCGTGCCTTCACCCGGCATGGACCCTCTCCAGTTGTTCCATCTCAATCCCCAATTGACCGTGATTCTATCGGAAACTGACCACTGATCCTGCAGAAAAAGTGAGGTCCTTTTGGTCGTGGGATCTATTAGATAAGGTGAGTATTCGATCATCAGATAAGGATCACCATAAACATCAATGTACGCTCGATCTCCTGGATATCCTCGATAGTTTCTCATATACGAATTCTCGTATTCCCCACCGAATTTGAAATCATGTGTTCCGATAAAATCTTCCACATGATGTGAAACTGCGGCATTCAACTGAGTACGCCTACGATCGACTTCCCAGATTTCCCAGAAGTTTCCGGACAAATAATCCAATGCCTCGTCAAAACGCCATGGAGTATCATAATCGATATCCATTTTCCCATCTTCCTTATAACCGCCAAACTTGGCTTCGAAGAATGTCGTGTCAGAGAAAATATGCAGATAGTTTACGTTGTAGAAATACTGCCATCCGATTTCACGGCCAACGGCTTCAGGAGCTGTATTAGGGCCAGCTTCTATATTCTCATTGCGGCGAATGGTATAATCGAACGTCCCAAAAAGCCTGTCATTAGAGCCCATCTGCCAAGTCATTTTTCCCATGATCCGGGGACGCCATCCCCATTCAACTGGACCGTCATACTCTTCGATGCTATCTTTATATCTTGAGTATTTAGCACTCAGATACCACCAAAGTTTATCCTTGATGAAGGGGCCTCCCAGATTGAGGTGAAAATCATACTCTGAACTCCAACCTCTTCGACGTAGATAAAGATTACCCTCTTCATCACGATAGTCATCCCAGTTGGTGCTGTGGAAGCCAGGCAGCTGGAACCAGAAAGTGCCCAAACCTTGGAGATTGTTTCCTCCGCTTTTGGTAATGGCTGAAACCACGATTCCGGTGAATCCATCGTATTCAGCATTGGTTCCCTGTCCCATCATCTTAATCTCTTCGATCGAATCATAATCCAGGCCCACTTCCGGCTCACCCGCTTCCGGGCTGTTCGTTTTAACTCCATCGATCAGAAAATTACTCGACAAGCTTTCTGAGGCACCGTAGGGAGTAGCATAGCGTTCTCCTACCGAACTGGGAGCGTAAGTAATCTGTGTACGGAAACTTCGACTAGAAGGAAGATGCATGAGGAATTCTTTTTCCATGACAGCAGTGCTCAATTGCGAATCCTTCACATCGATTATTGGAGCTTCGGCGATAACTTCAACGGACTCCTCGAGGGATCCCACGGTGAGAACAAAAGTCACTTTCAAAGTGGCCTGAGCAGATATACGGAGATCGACTCGCTTTTGGGGGTTGAATCCCTCCAATCTTGCCTCGGCTTCGTATGTTCCTACAGGAAGAGCTGGAAACCTGAAGCGTCCGTATTGATTCGTGATTTGACTCTGATTTCCTCCAATGAGAGCAGGTGATGATATGGTGACTTCAACGCCAGGAAGAGGTTCACCTTCTGGAGTCGTGACATTTCCTTCGATAGCTCCGGTTTCTAGAGACTGTGAGAATGTGAGTGAACACAGAAAAACCAGCAGACCGATTGAAACTAAAGATATTTTTCCCAATCTCTTCATTTTACCTCCTTAAAATTTAGTATTATTGATTGGATCTATATGAATTGATCTTTACCCCGAAAACTAAAAGATTCTGTCTAACCATTTTCTAAATTCTTAGTTTAAGTCATACTTAGTCTTAAATTTAGTATAAAATTGACTATACATTTTATGTGTTATACATATTCAATAATTAAAGCAATCTATTTATAAATAATAGCATTCATTAAGGAATTTAGAATAAATAAAAGAAAAAGTCAAGATATATTGAAAAATAGTTATAATATTTGTTAATAATCACGCTATCGGCTAAAATATCACTTTTTTAGGATCTAGGTCAGATAAAAATCACATATTATTGATACAGATGTAACCTATATACTTTAGCTATTCTGTCAAAAATGTCAAGATTTTGGTCATTCTATTCGCTCAGGCTTTCCAATATTTTTTGGGCAACAGGAGCGTTTGCATTTTCAGGATCTAGCTCTAGGAATTTTTGGAGCAATTCTTTGGCCTTTTCTGAATCACCCTGGCCTATAGTAATGATCCCGAGATGATAATAAGCATCTGCATAGTCTTCATCTAGAGCGAGTAGATTCTCAAACACGGTTTTGGCCTCTGAGCTTTGTCCAAGATTCATAAGCACCACGCCATAGTTGTAAAGAGTTGTGATATCTTGGTCACCCAATTCCACGGATTTCTGATAGAGTTCGTTAGCCTTTTCATATTCGCGCTGTCTTGCGTATATCTTTCCCGATCTGGAGTATGGAAGAATAAAGTCGGGTTTGAGCTCGATGGCTTTTTCATAATCCGAAAGTGCCTCTTCTACTCGTCCGTCATTTTCAAACGATAATCCTCTGTAAAAATAGAGCAAAGGATTGGTGGGATCCTCTGTGATTCCTGCCGAAAATTCCTCTGCAGCCTCATTCCATTTGGCCTCATTGAACAGCTTCATCGCCTTTTGTGCTGATTTAGCCACCTCGCTAACAGGATCGGCTTCAACGACATGGAGCTCAAAATCAAACTGGACTGTGGCGGCAAGCCTCGCGCGCACTGTTTGCTCTGCGGGCAAAAAGCCTTCCTTCTCTACAGTAAATCGATAATATCCAGGAGTCAGGCCGCTTTTGTAGTAATAGCCTTTTTTATCCGTTTCGAGAGTGTATCGTACACTATCGCTTTTGGAATAGACTATGATAATTTTTGCTTTTTCTATCGTTTCCCCGGTCTTGGCATCCTTGACATACCCTTTAACAGCAGCGCTCACTCCGGTCTGTGTGCTCGAAACAGAACAAAAAGACGTCTTTGTGGAGCTAAATAATGAAGTGGATACGACGAATACAAGAAGACTTATCGTAAAAGTTAAAACAATAGGACGTAATTTCATATCATTACTCCTTATGTATTGGGGTCTTTGTCTTGCTTAACTCTTTCCTCTGGTTTCTTTACCAACTCTTTGGCTCTGTCAAAATAGGTTTTAGCCTTCTCTCTATCTCCCAATGAAAGGAAGATGGCGCCAAGCACTTGATTGATTTTGACCGTATCTCCGTAGTTTCTCAGTTGTTCGAAGTATTCTGCGGCTTTTTCCAGTTGTTTGAGTTCTAGAGAGGAATTTCCTAGAAGGAAGAGAACAGAATAGTCCTTGGTAACTTCTTCTCTCTCAAGAAGATCGATAACTCTCTCATAATCCTTGTTCCTGTAATAAGCTTTAGCAATGATGGGGAGCGTGATGGAATTCCAAAGGGACTCGGGAAGTTTATTATAGTATTCGAGCGATTTTTGGATATTGCCGCTGTTTAAGTACTGTGTCGCGATTTCAAAATTGTAGGCCGGAGCAGAAGTGGGGGGATCAGTCCATTCATAACCTTCGGGTTTTTCTACGAGAAAAGGCAGGACCGCAATAACTTTTCTGTAAACTTCCTCCTCTTTTGTTTTTATGCATAAATAATAATTGCTCGAGCTCACGTCAGCTAGAGGCATGCTAAATAAAAAATATCTCCCTTGTTTCACAACATCCTGGATAACGACAGAATCCTCTTCATTATCCACACGGATAAGACGAATATCCGGAGTGTCCTCTGTGAATACGATCCCCTTTATGGAATCTGTCTTGTTAAATACAGA
>JASFPP010000132.1:0-11483 GCA_050115915.1 Candidatus Aminicenantota bacterium | reverse complement strand
AAGTCCTCAGGTCCATCCCACTTCTTGATCAGGCTGCCATCGACGCTGTCCGTCAGTGGGTCTATGAGCCCATGGTCATCAACGGCCGCCCAAGAGGTGTTATCTTTACCGTTACCGTCAGGTTTCAATTAAAGTAATATAGTAAAGCTATAAATGGCTTTCGATTTTTAAAAGGAGGTACTTAAAATGCAATTTGGTCTCATTGAAATGTGGCAGGCCATGGGATTTGTGGCCAAATCAGTTGCTATTTGTCTCATTTTCCTATCCGTCGTTGCTATCTATCTCTTTGTTGAAAGGCAGATCGTTTTCACAAGAACAAAAACAAAATCAAAGAAAATTGCACCCAAACTCGCCGATTTGCTGAAATCCGGGAACATCCAGGAAGCCCTGACTCTTTCGAGTAAGAAAGAAAACAAGGGAAGCCATTTAGCCCGAGTGACTGCAGCAGGTATCAAGGAATTCATGGAGGGTGCAGAAGCTGGCTTGAACTTTGAGCAACAGGTATCGTCTGCGCAAAGGGGTATGGACAGAGCAGCAATTATCTTTACTCAGGAGTTAAAGAGAGGTTTAAACACCGTTGCCACGATCGCAACATCATCTCCGTTTATCGGGCTGTTTGGAACGATTTTTGGTATCATCAACGCGTTCCGAGGAATGGCTCTGACTGGTTCTGGGGGAATCGGTGCTGTGGCGGCTGGTATCGCCGAAGCTCTGATCACAACTGCTTTTGGAATCGGTGTGGCTGTTATCGCCCTCTGGTGTTATAACTTCTTGAACACCAGGGTTGAGATTATCGGCGCCGAAATGTCTAACACAGCCTCAGAAGTCATTGACTTCTTTGTCAGGAAAGAGACCCAAAAAGGCGGAGTATAATCATCGTTTGAAATAAAAGTTAAAGGGGATAAAAATGGGAGTTTCAATTCCTGGTAAAGAAGGTGACGTTTCTGCGGAACCTAATGTCGTTCCTCTCTGTGATGTTCTTCTTGTTCTTCTCATCATCTTCATGGTAGTAACACCACTCGTACAAAAAGGAGTTGATGTTCGACTTCCTAGCGCTCTCAACACCATTGACATGCCTGAAAATCCGGAAGTTATCCTTCACATCAGAAAAGACGGTGCTCTCTACCTAAACGAAGAGCAAGTCCAGATGGATGGGCTGGCGGTTCTGCTGGAAGAGGCCTTTTTAGCTGCAAGTGATAAAAAACTCTACCTGAGAGCTGATCAAGAGCTGGAGTATGGCAACGTCGTGGATATCATCGAAATCATGAAGGATGCAGGTGTTGAGATCGTGGGCATTATCGCGGATAAGAAAACAGATAGAATCGATTAGGAGACGCAACGCCTAAACCACTCCAGGTTTAGCTATATAACCAAAAATTATCGACTAATACCAAAGGGCAAGGAAAGATAAGATTCAACATCCTCCTTACCCTTTGGTTCTTTTTTTAGGACTTTTTTCCAAATTTCCCCACTTTCCATACAAAAGTACAGGGGGATTTCTTTGCCGTATTCCCAGATCTGTCTAACGACATTCTCGTAGAGCTTGATGCGGAGGGGCTTGAAATACCGGTATTTCCCATCGGCCCCTCGGATGAGCTCATTATAGAGGATCCGGCTCTGCGGGAACCTCTGTAATATGACCTCCCTGAGAGACGGCGGGAAGCGCAGGCTGCCCAGGCTGATCCAGGCTATTTTGGAGGCATCGATCTTTGTGAGCATCAGGTCCACGATGGGACCGTACCCGTCCTCCCATCCAGGATAGATGATGAGGGGATCGAAGTGAAAAGCGATCTTGAACCCCTTCTGCATGACCGCCTGAGCGGCTTCCAATCTTTCGCGTACGGGAGGGGCTCCATTTTCCTCCTGCTGAGCGATCCTCTCGGAGTTGAGAGACCATGCGATCACAATGTTATCAGATGGCGTAGTCTCGAGAAGATTGGAGATATTGACCGTTTTTGTCTTAAGCTCGAAGAGCACATTCTTTTTTGTTCTGAAGTATTCGATCATTTCCTTGGAACGGTCCGTGAGATGGTCTAGTACCAAGGAATCCCCCAATTCACCCGTGCCTATACGGATGATGTGGTGCCGGTGTTTGGACAGGAAGAGATCCAGCTGCTCCCATAGATGTTCGGTGTTGACATGGACGGTTATCAAAGGATTACTCAGATAGTCTTGGAGAATACAGTAGGTGCAGTCGAGGGGGCAGTTGAGATCGGTGTTGATGATGAAATAATTGCACCCGATATACCCCGGTGTGCAGGGGCAAGGCTTGACGAACACACCTCTCTGTTGCGTGATGAGTAGAGTTTTTTTTCCAAAAAGGAGGGGATCTCTTTTCGATGCGAAGTCGGCGATCAATTCATCGGCACTCTCGATAATCTCAGAGGGGACATGGCTTGTCCTTTCCAAGATCCTTTCTGTGAGGGGAAAATGGCGGCTTTTTTTCTGTATGAAGATCTTATCCGGAAGATAGGGATCACTCATTTTTGCTTTTCGGCGACGCGCTAAGAAGACGGGAGATTTTTTCGTCCGATGCCATTTCGTTGAGTTGGGTGAGCTTTCTCTTGAATTCGTCGAGATCATTAAAAGTGAAACGGACCGAAAAATCTTCTCCCTCGAAAAATGGGGACGGTTCTATTTTGATATCCTCCGGCCATTTCAGGACTTTTTTCTGGGATTGAAATGCGTCATTCCATGCCGAAAGAGTGGGATATCTCTGCCTGCGGATGTGGTTTCTGACTGCTTCGGCTTTCTGGAGTGCAGAGAGATTTGGATCGGTGGCTGTTCTTTGGATATCCTCGCCCGTGAGAATATCCTGAACGGAAACACCGTCTCTTTTGGCAATCTCTAAAAGGTTCTGCAGGACCTCTTTCTGTTTATTCTGTCCCAGGTGGAGGAGAAAAAGGAAGATGAGCCAACGCTCTTCTCTGCTGTATTCGGTGAGAAGCTGGACAACGGGAAAGACAATATTTTTTGAGTGGATGATCGATTGTGTCTCTGCGTCGAGGGAAGCGATACGGAGGTAAGTGTCCAGATAGTTCAAAGTTGGCGGTATTTCGAGAGCGGAGAGATGGTCCCTAACAACAATGTCCTCAGGGACGCCCAGTTGGATGAGCCTTTTGAGGATATGCGCTTTTTCAAGCAGTGTGAAAGGCCTGAAGGATAAGTTTTCTTTGAGGGACAACCGGAAGGCCTCGAGGTCGTCTTGCCCCTCGAAAATTTGACAGGGAATGGAGGACAGGCCGAGGGTTTGACAGGCAAGAACTCGTTTCCAGCCTGTTATGATGAGGGGGAAATTTTCTCTATACGTGATGACAGGCGGGTGGATCAGACCGATCTCCGCAATGGAGTGGATAAGGGGTGTGAGGTCGAAGTGATAGGAAATCCGGAATCTCTCGTCATCGAAATTTATGGCATCCAGCTTGATATTCTCTGTTCTCATGCACAGTATTGTAGCGCAACACCCGCCAGGATTCTATATAAAAATCGCGGGAAAAATTGGGGTCAGGCACCTATTTCCAGGGGCGAAGAAAAAGTGGACCTGGCACCTATTTTTATATTGTAATGGATGCCTATTTTTGTTATCTATTCTTCGAACGATATGAAAGGCGAAAAAGAGGAAAGTATCGTAAAGCCTCAACCCATAAGAGGCTTTGATGGAAGCGAAGTTGTGTATATCCCTGTAGATCTGCCCTCGCTCAAAATCCAGAAGGCCCTTCAGAAAATCTCGCAAAAGATAAAGATCACACCCTTTGGCCAGTTGTACAGATTCAAAAATAGAGTTATCCTCACACAATGTGTTGGCGCCCCTCTCGCAGTAATGATGTTGGAGAGGTTGATCGCCTCAGGAGCACAGGAGATCATCATCCTCGGCTTTTGTGGAACGCTCGATGAGAATTCAGATATTGGAGAGGCTGTAAGCATAACGGATGCTGTCTCCGAGGAAGGGACCTCCAAGCATTATTTTTCTGAAAAAAGGCTCTTTCAGGCATCGAAACACCTTAGGACCAGAATTGAAAATATTCTTAGGGAGAAAGGGCTTCCCTATGTGAATGGCCGCGTGGTTTCCACAGATGCGCCTTTTCGAGAAACGCGGATGTGGTTAGATCATAACCGGGCCAAGGGAATCGCCTTTGTGGATATGGAAACATCGGCAGTTTTTGCTCTGGCGGATTTTTATGGCGTGAGGGCTGCGGCCCTGCATATGGTGAGTGACCAACTCACATCGTCCTCCCATCGAGTGGGATTTGGAACGAAAAAACTTGCAAAACAAATCCAAAAATACTATTTTCCATTCATCGACCCAGAACAGGGAGTTTGATCCGGGTGATTGATGATTGTTGTGCAGCTGTGATGTCAACATCAACTGTAATGAGGTGAATCGATGAAGCCGAAAGTCTTAGTCACACATAGATTGCTTCCCGAAGCCATTTCGTACTTGAGCGAACATTTTGACTTCGATGTGGGGACACAGGGGCCCTTTCTGCCGAAGGAAGATCTTCTCAAACTCGTGAAGGACAAGGAGGGGATATTGCC
Source organism: Candidatus Aminicenantota bacterium (assembly GCA_050115915.1). Taxonomy (GTDB): domain Bacteria; phylum Acidobacteriota; class Aminicenantia; order Aminicenantales; family Aminicenantaceae; genus WTAW01. The sequence goes on along the minus strand of JASFPP010000132.1, from coordinate 6,947 downwards.
TCTTCTTACTGCTTCTATCGATAGAGATGTGATGGATGCCGCTCCTCTGCTAAAGATCATCGCTAACTGCGCTGTCGGGTACGATAACATCGACATCGATTATGCCAGAGAGAAAGGCATCATGGTGACCAACACGCCGGGAGTCCTGACAGAAACCACGGCTGACCTCTCGTGGGCGCTTATACTCGCTGTGGCGCGGAAAATCCCTCAGGCCGATACATTTACACGGGCAAAGAAATACCTTGGGTGGGAGCTCGATCTGTTCCTCGGTAAAGAAATCACAGGAAAATGCCTGGGGATCATAGGAATGGGCCGTATCGGTAAAGCGATGGCCCAGAGGGCGATGGGATTCCGGATGAAGGTCATCTATACAGATCCAAAAGAGCTCCCTGAAGCGGATAAGAATAAATTCAACGCCCTGTGCGCTCCATTGGATGAGCTGTTGCGAACAGCTGATATCGTCACGATCCATACAACGCTCAATCCCCAGACACATCATCTCATATCCCGAGAGGAGCTTCGATCGATGAAAAGAGACGCCATACTGGTGAATGTTTCCCGGGGACCTGTGATCGATGAAGTGGCATTAGCCGAGGCCTTGGAGGAGGGACAAATTTGGGGGGCCGGCCTGGATGTGTATGAAAGAGAACCGGAGATCGAGGAGAGGTTGCGCTCGCTCGATAATGTTGTGCTTTTGCCCCACATTGGGAGCGCCACTTATGAGACACGGTTAAAGATGGCCATGATGGCCGCAAAAAACCTGGTCCAAGGATTATCCGGGCAAAAGCCCGACAATCTAGTTGTTTAAACGACAGGAAAATGGAGGTCAGGCACCTATTTCCAGGGGTGGGGAAAAAGTGGACCTGGCACCATTTTTTTTGGGACCTTCTTTAAAGGAATTCTACATTTTCTTGCTTTTTATCTCATCAGAGAGAGGCTCGTTCATACTCCCCGTTCTGTATCCTGCTAAATCCATAGTCACATAGGAATAACCTAGCTGCTTGAGATTCGTGACGATCTTCGCTCTCAAGCTCGGTTCGAAAAGCCTCTGGACTCCTTCCGCATCCACTTCCACCCTTGCGACCGGGCCATGATGCCTCACTCTAACCTGGGAGAAACCCAACGACCATAAATATTCCTCGGCCTTGGCCACTTGTTCAAGACTAGCCTTATCGATTGCGGAGTTGTAGGGGAATCGAGATGCCAAACAGGCCAAAGATGGCTTGTTCCAGGTGGGAAGGGCCTTCTTTTTCGACAAAATCCGGATCTCTTCTTTTTTCAACTTCACTTCCCTTAGAGGCGATCTAATCCCTAATTCCTCACATGCCTGAAGGCCCGGCCTGTAATCGCCGATATCATCAAAATTGGATCCATCGAGGACAAAAGAAAGTCCCTTTTCTTCTGCGATCTTTTGCAATCGGGAAAACAACTCCATTTTGCAGTGATAACATCGCTTCGGAGGATTGTGCGAAAAATCAGGATTCTCGAGCTCCCTTGTGCGGATAACCATGTGAGGAATACCCATCTCTTTAGCGAGTTCGATGGCCCCAAGTGTCTCACTTTTCGGATAGGACTCAGAGGAGGCAATAACGGCAAAAATCCGATCTTTAAGGACATCCTGTGCGATTTTTACCAAAAACGTACTGTCCACGCCGCCGGAAAATGCTACGAGAGCACTTCCCATCTTCTTCAGGAGAACTTTCAGTTCATCGAATTTACGCTGTGTCTCCTCAGGGATACTGACTTTCCGGTGGTCTTTTGCGTTGTTCATCTGCCTCATCCTATTATTTTTATAGAATATCTAGAATATGAGAAAAAGGCAAGTGTATTATTTTTCTCTCTGTGCGCGGAATGGGGCCGTTAAAAAATTAGGGGACAGTCTCCAGTTCTCACTCAATTCCGTTTTCTATAAAATTAATGACTTCGGCAACGAATTCAGGGATAATCTCCCCCTCTTTCAAACGCCGGTATAATTTTCCCTTTTTGAAGACCACTCCCACTCCCCTGCCGCAGGCCACTCCAATATCTGCTTCCTTGGCCTCTCCGGGGCCATTCACCATACAGCCCATCACAGCCACAGTTATATCCGCTTTAACCGAATAGAGTTCCCTTTCGATCTTGCTGGCGATGTCCATAAAGTTGACTTCACAACGGCCACAGATAGGGCAGGATATGATGTTCGGCCCTGAAGACCGGATTCCCAGGCTAGACAGAATGTGATAGGCAACCCTGACCTCCTCCTCAGGCGGCGCAGTGAGCGAGACGCGAAAAGTATCAACAAGTCCATCCCGCAATAACAAGGTCATTCCCGCCGTAGACTTGACTGTTCCCGAGACCAGACTGCCAGCCTCAGTAATCCCCGCATGGAAAGGATAGTCGACCCTCTCCGCCATCAACTGGTATGCTTGAACAGTTCGGGAGATGTCAGACGCTTTGAGAGATATCTTTATCAGATCGAATCCCAGATCTTCAAGGATTCGGACATGCCGCAGGGCACTTTCGACCATCGCCTCCGGAGTGGCCATCCCATATTTCTTGAGAAGAGCTTTCTCTAAAGAACCCGAATTTACACCTATTCTTATGGGGACAGATCTCTCTTGAGCCGCGAGGACGACTTCTTTCACCTTTGCCCTAGATCCAATATTCCCGGGATTGATCCTCAAGCCTTCAACTCCGGCATCCAGGGCGTTTAACGCCAATCTGTGGTCAAAGTGGATATCCGCAATGAGGGGAACAGAAACATGCTTCTTGATTTTGCGAAGGGCGACTGCTGCGTCTTCGTCAGGGATTGCCAGGCGGACAATCTCACACCCCAACTCCTCCATGCTGTGGATCTGGCTGACCGTCTCTGGAACATCATGTGTCTGGGTTTTGGTCATGGACTGAACAACGATCGGAGCGTCACCCCCCACCGGGACAGATCCGATTTTGAGCTGTTTCGTTATTCTGCGCTTGAATTGAAGATTCTTGAACTCGCAATCATTCATTACATTACACCCCCAGGAAAGAGGCTATAAAAAACTCAAAGAGATAACAGTATTTGCACACCTTCTTGAAGACATTGTCACTCTATTATATGCAAGGTGGATTCGTCGCACAAGGCAACATAACAGGCCTCTCAGAGGGAATCCTCTATCGCTTATTTGAAACTCACATTTATCACAGCTTTTTCAGTTCAACTCTTCTGTTCAGAGCTCTCCCCTCCTCAGTATCATTCGATGAAACAGGCTCATCGGGCCCATAGCCTCGCGTTGTCAATCGAGTGGGATCAATGCCATAAAGCGTTAAATAAGATTTGACCGTGTTCGCCCTTCTCTCTGATAGTTTGAGATTATAATCTCGAGCACCAGTGCTATCCGTATGACCCTGAATCTCTATCTTTAAATCTGGATAGCTTAGCATAAGCTTTACTATCTCGGTAAGCATTTTTTCGGATCCGATCTTTAAATCCGATTCATCAAAATCAAAATAAATCCCATAAATTGCAACATGCCCCTCTGAATCAAGTTCTCTTTTCATCTCTTCCGCACCAAATTCAAGTCTCTTCTCAAATCCCTCTTCTTCAACGATATAAAGCTCATAGGAATCAACCCAACTGTGTAGATGTACCCAAATGGTCCCGCTTTCGGGATGAGGGATAGTAAAGTCAAGTTTAGGTTCATCCTCTTTTAAAATTTTCCCACCCTTATCAAGGGCAGCTTGTTTATAGTTTTCAACTATTTCAAGCTCAGAAAAGCTTCTATCTCCCTTTTTATATTCATAATAGAGGAACCAGTATTTCCCCTTCACATTTTTTTCTACCCAGTTTTCGTTGTGCTGAACTTCGAACGTGTAGGAAGCAAAATTTTTGAATTCGCTGTCTTCTAGAGTGAAGCCGGGAATAGGCTTAATCACTGGGTGATCTTTTTGTTCCTGGAAAGCGATCGAAATTATGGCTAAGAGCACTACTCCCAAACACAAACCTAATAATTTTTTATGTTTCATTCGGGCCTCCTTGATGCATGTCACATCTAAATTTCAGAGCCAGATAATAAGTCAGATTAAAGGGAAAAATGAACCTTATTTTATATTTTCCATTCGAATAATTACCCTGAAATCTAAAGCTGCTAGAGTTCACTCGTTCCCCTCTGATATGCTTTACAAAACAATAACAATTTCCGTTATAGGAGTCAAACAATATTGGTTGATGAGATTGAGCCCGGAATTTTCTTCGGTTATTGTGTTAAGACAGAAAAATTAGAATTCTAGAAAAATAGGTGCCAGGTCCACCTTTTTATTACCCCAGGAAATAGGTGCCTGACCCCTATTTATTTAGAAGGGGATGAGGCTGTTCCAGCCGTTCGGCAGCCGTTTCACCACATCGTTCAGGATGATAAACACGATCAAGACAATAAAGATGGCGAAACCTATCTGCATCACGATCTGTTTGACCTTAGGGCTGAAATCCCGGCGGAAAATCCCTTCCAGTATGATCACAAGGATCTGTCCTCCGTCCAGCACTGGGATCGGAAACAGGTTGATGATACCCAGCTGCAGACTGATGAGCCCTATCCAGCTTATCATAGCCAGAAGCCCCATACGCATCGCTGTGTAAGATAAATTGGCGATCTCGATAGGCCCCCCCAGCTGCCGTGCCGTCGCCTCGCCCGTCACCAGGTCTTTGATGAAATTGATAACGAGGAAGGTCAAACGCATATTGTCCGAAACGCTCCGCCTGAACGCTGCGAAAAAGCCCAAGCTCTCCTCTACGGACTCGATCCCTTGTGTTATCCCAATCCATCCGATATTTCCTTTGAGCCGAGGAGTCACTGGAATATCCAGAATTTCTCCCCCTCTTCGGAGGCGAAAATGGAGTTTGACATTGGGATTATTCTGGATTATCTCCAAATATTTAAAATAGTAGGCCGGTTGTCCATCTATCTCCAGGATGACATCGCCAGGCTTTAATCCCGCCTTTTCTGCAGGATCACCAGGAGCAAGCATCTTGACCTCAGGATAGATTTTCCCAAAAAAGCCAGCATACCCCATCTCGTGAATGGTCTTTCCCTCGGTCAGGAGGTCGACGGTAAAAATATCATCTCCCCTCTTCACCTCGATCTTGATAGTCCTTTTCGGCTTGGTACCAACAGCGAGCTCCACATCACTCCATGTCTCTGTCCTTTCACCGTCGATACTCAGGATCTCATCATCCATCCTTAACGCGGCCCTTTCAGCGGGAGAATCCGGCTCCACCCAACCAATGACCGGCGCTTGATTCTGGTAGACCGGAAACGGAGCGCCCACCATGTTGATGGCAGCGACCAAAACGATAGCCAACAGGATATTCATGACCGGCCCCATCACAATCGTGAGAAGCCTCTGCCATCTTTTGGCCGCCATAAAATCCCCGGGCCCCACCTCTCGGCCTTCCTCATAGACGTCTTCTCCGGGAAATTTGACATATCCCCCCATGGGGATCAGGCTCACCCTGTAATCTGTATCTCCCTTTTTGAATCCAAAAAGGCGCTTCCCATATCCGAAGGAAAACACATCCACACGAATTCCGACAAGTTTGGCCATAAAAAAATGGCCGAACTCATGGACAAAAACTAGGATTCCAAAAACGATGATAAATGCCAGTATTGTTCCGAATAATGATCCCATAATCTTACCTTTGCTCCAACAATTTCCGGGTCCGCGACCTTGTCTCCCGGTCGACAGCGAAGATCTCATCGACCGTTTCCACTTCCTCAGAGCGATGATCCTCCACAACTTTTGTTACTACCGCGGGAATATCCATAAATTTTATTTTCTCTTTTAGAAACGCTGCAACCACAACCTCATTGGCCGCATTCAGAGCGATTGCAAAGCTGTTGTTCTCCTTCATCGCCTGCCGTGCTAGATCGACCATCGGGAATTTTTCGACATCCACTTCGCAAAACTCCAACGCTCCGATCGCGCTCAAATCCAGCGAGGGCAAAAGCCCCTCCTCTCTCTCTGGATAGGTCAACGCATACTGGATCGGAATTTTCATATCCGTCGGGCTGAGCTGAGCGAGGATTGATCCATCCAACATTTCAATGAGAGAATGAACGATGCTCTGCGGATGGATAAGCACACCCAATTTATCCGGATCCAGCCCGAAAAGCCAGCGGGCTTCGATAAGCTCGAGCCCCTTGTTCATCAGTGTCGCCGAATCGATCGACACTTTATCTCCCATATTCCACCGGGGATGGTTGAGGGCATCCGCCACCGCTATGTCCTTCATCTCTTCTCTCGGAGTATTAAAAAAGGGACCTCCAGAGGCCGTAAGGATAACTTTTTTCACGCCAGCGATCTCTTCCTTCGCCAAGCACTGGAACACTCCGCTGTGTTCGCTGTCGACAGGGATAATCTCTGCACCAGAATCATCAGCGATCTTCTGGATCAGGGAACCGGCAACGACCATGGATTCTTTGTTAGCCAAAGCGATCCTCTGTCCCGATCGAACAGCTGCGAGAGTTGGCCTCAGGCCATTTATCCCGGTAATGGATGAAACGACAATATCGTTCTTCCCATAACTCGCGACTTCCTCAGCCCCCTCCTGTCCGAAAACCACACAGATATCCTTTGTATCGATCTGACTTTGGATCGCTTCGGCATGCTCTTCATTCTCGAGCGAGACGATCTCCGGAAGGAATTTATCGATTTGATCCTTGAACAGCGACAGATTCCGGCCCGCAGCAAGCCCGGTCACATTGTACCTGTGCTTCAGGTTGTCGATGACCTCGAGCGTACTCCGGCCGATCGAACCGGTTGAACCCAAAATCGCAACATTTTTCATGAATAATCCAGTTTATTCCATGCCAAAGAAAGATAACAAATAATAAAAGAGGGGGGCCGCAAGGACAAGGCTGTCTATCCTGTCCAGAAAACCTCCATGTCCCGGCAGAATGTTCGAAGAATCTTTCACTCCCGAAGCTCTCTTG
>JASFPP010000131.1:0-11606 GCA_050115915.1 Candidatus Aminicenantota bacterium | reverse complement strand
GATGCCGTTTCTCTCCACACGGTTCGGAAAATTGACAGCACGGATAGATCCCACAGCAAACATCGGAAAATATCTGGGTATCACCCCGAACAAAGTCGCACATAAAACAGAGATGGGAAACCTGAAAACGAACGCGGATAAACTGATCGTCACGGCTGTCCAAGGTGTTGTCCAGCCTGCAGGATCCTATGGATTGGACACAACTTATGACGGAAAACCACAGCTCGACATAGGCATGGCCTCGATCAATTACTCCGTTTCGATCGGAGATCCGACCTATGGATGGGCAAGCACGGATCATGTGGAGCCCGATGTCACTTTCCAGGGTCGAGATAATCCATCACCCATGATGTGTGCCGTAGCGATCCTCGGCTGTATCGGAAACGAAGCCGAAGTCATCTCAGGAGATGCGAAGGGAACCAAGGGCATCTACCTCGGAAGACACGCTGGTGCGGACGACCTCGCTTGGTTTCCCAAGGACTCTCTGGAGAATCTCACTTTGAACGACAAGATCCAAGTCAAGGCAAAGGGAGTGGGTCTGAAGATCGAGGGTTTTGAAGACGTTAAAACCAACAAGCTGTCACCTGAGCTCTTGGCGAAAATGGGCATAACGATCGAAGGAGATCAACTGGTTGTCCCTGTGGCAATGGAAGTTCCGGGGCATATCATGGGTTCGGGAATAGGATTCGGATTTGTCGAATCGCTGGACTACGACATCCAGACGACATGTCCGGAAACAGTCGAAAGATACGGTCTCAAAAGACTCAGGCTCGGGGATGTGGTGGCCATCAGAGACCATTACGATTTTTATGGGACGGGACGCTATGAAGGTGCGGTAACTATCGGGGTTTGTATCCATGGCTGGAGCCAGATGGCTGGTCATGGCCCGGGATTAAATCCCATCCTCAGCGCTAAACCGGGCCGGATCAAAGTCAAGATCGACCCTCATGCGAATACGGCCTATTATTTGGGGATCAAAGAAAAACCCACCCAGTAACCGATTTTTCCTTAAGCCAATCGTGTATTGTATTGAATTCCCTCTTGTGTCATTATACTTAACCTTAAGGATGCTGCCAGAAAGAAAAAATCCACACCAGCAGTCTAAAAAACAGGGAAATCGAAACATGCGAATAAAGAGAAGGGACTTCGTGAAAATGGCAGGATTAGCGGCTGTGGGAGCAGCAGCTTTTCCCGGCTCTTGGACTCAACAAACCGAAATGGAGATAGATCCTTTGAACGAAAAAGGAATTCATCCTGTTCTTGATAAGGACCATCCTTATATCTTTATCGATTCCTGTATGCAGATATGGCAGGATGCCCAATTCGCAAAGTGCCACAGACATGGGGTTACAGCCTATGCGGTTACAGCTTGGGATCCTCACGCGGATATGGAACAAGCCCTCGAAGGACTTATGTCATGGCATCTCATTGCCCGAAAGTATCCTCACATCACTATTGTCAACAAAGCCGAAGACATCATACGAGCGAAAAAGAACCGCACCGCGGCCTTTCTTTTGGCATCCCAGTGCGGGGATTTTATCGGCTACAAACTGCATCGGATCGAAGCGTTTTATCGGCTCGGATTGCGCATGTTGATACCGGCCTACAGCCTGACAAACAACATTTGTGCAGGATGTTTGGACCAGACCGACAATGGTCTTACAGCCTTTGGCGAATTGGTCGTCAAGGAATGCGACCGCGTAGGATTGCTCCTCGATTGCTCCCACCTGGGACGAAGGTCGAGTCTGGAGATTATCGACCGCAGCGAACAGCCGGTGGTCTTCAGTCACTCCAATGCCAATGCCCTGGCAGAAAATCCCCGCAATATTGACGACACTCAGATAAAAGCCTGTGTCGCCAAAGGGGGGATCATCGGCCTGACTCCATGGGGACCGATGAACCTCAAAAAAGGACAAACAGAGAGACCAACCCTCAATGACTTTATCCGGCAGATCGACTATGTGGCCGAGCTTGTCGGTTCCACCGACAACATCGGCGTGGGGACCGACATGAGCCTTGGAACTTATCCTGATCACGAATACGATCCATGGGGAAGCCCTGAGTACAAGGATGTTACGGGTGCCTATGATACACACATCACCGCGAACATCAGGTCCCCTCTGCGTATGGTCGACGGATTCAGCAATTTTACAGAGGTTCTAACATTCATCGGCCAACTGAAAAAACGAGGATATAACGATACCGATGTCAAAAAGATCCTGGGTGAAAATTATATGCGTGTTTTTAATAAGGTCTGGAAGTAACAGGGAATTAATACTGGGAGCGCGACATGTTTTCTGATATTGAGGGCAACCAAACTCAATCACGTAGACAGGACCTCTACCAGAGAATCGAGCGATTTCAAAATCCTACACTGCGCGAATCCATTTGGCAGATTATCAACACGTGTATCCCCTATTTCTTGCTGTGGTATGCGATGATCCGGGTTCTGCACGCAGGATATCCGTACTGGGTTGTCCTTCTCCTGGCCGTGCCCGCAAGCCTTTTTATGGTCCGGCTGTTTATCTTGTTCCATGACTGCACGCATGGGTCTTTTTTTTCTTCGAAAAAAGCGAACGCGATTATCGGAAATATTGCAGGGATCATCACTTTTACACCTTATGAAAAATGGAAGGCCTCCCACTGGAGGCATCACGCCACTGTCGCCAACCTCGATCGCAGGGGGTCCGGAGATTACTGGACGATGACCAAAGACGAATATCTCGAGGCCCCGAAATGGAAACGAGCGGTCTACAGGATTGCGCGGAATCCTTTCATAACATTCATTCTGGGTCCGATATTTATTTTTCTTTTAGCTCAACGGCTCCCCATAAGGTATGAGACAAAAAGTGAGCGAAACAACATCTATATCACCAACATCGTGATCCTGGCAATGGTGCTGCTCTTTGGTTTCACTGTGGGATTCCGCACGTTTTTCCTCATTCAACTTCCCATCACCTTTTTCGGCGGGATGTTAGGCCTCTGGTTATTCTATGTCCAGCACAATTTCGAAGGTGTTTATTGGTCTCGTCAGGACACCTGGAGCCGGTTACGAGCGGCATTCGAGGGGAGCTCTTATTACAAGCTCCCGAAGGTGCTCCAGTGGTTCACAGGAAGCATCGGTTTTCACCACATCCATCATGTAAGGCCGCTCATCCCGAACTACCGACTGGAGGAGTGTTACAGATCTGAGGCAGAGTTCCAGAAGATCAAGCCCCTCTCGATCCGCAACAGTCTGAAGTCTCTTCGGCTTCACCTATGGGATGAAGCCAATCAAAAGCTCGTCGGTTTTGGTGCTTTAAAAAGCCCGTGAAGATACACGTCTGCCGCAGGCTTTTTCGGCAAAGATATTACTGATTCTATGGAAACTTGAATAATTTTTTGGGAGGCCGAGCCATGTGTATGAAATCACGTATAGCCATCATATTGGTTGTATTGTTCTTGTTGGTAGGCACTGGTCTTAGCGTAAAACGGAGCCCTACAGATAACGAAGTCTATTCCCCTAATCTGTTCAAAGGGCTTAAATACAGGATGGTGGGGCCATCGAGGGGAGGGCGAGTGACGGCTGTGGCCGGCCATCGGGACCAGCCGTCGACTTTCTACATGGGCGCATGCGGAGGGGGTGTGTGGAAGACAATGAATTATGGATCATCCTGGAAATGTGTTTCCGATGGTTTCTTTCAAACGAGTTCGATCGGGGCTATCCGTGTCGCTGATTCGGATCCCGATGTTGTCTATGTGGCAACCGGCTCGGATGGACTCCGCAGCAATGTCATCATCGGAAAGGGTGTTTATAAGTCGACGGACGCTGGAAAGGCCTGGACTCTCTGCGGACTCGAAAAAACAGGAAATTCAGGGGCCGTTCTCATCCATCCTGAGGATCCGGACCTGGTTTATGTGGCCGCTATCGGGAATCCGTTTGCACCCAATCCGGAGAGGGGCGTCTACCGTTCCACAGACGGAGGCCAGACCTGGAAGAAGGTTCTCTTTATTTCCGATAAAACAGGGGCCGTTGACCTTGAGTTTGCGCCTGACGATCCGAAAACCATCTATGCGAGCATGTGGCAAACAGAGAGAAAACCCTGGACCATCATTAGCGGCGGTATGGAAGGCGGTGTGTACCGAAGTATCGATGGTGGGGACAATTGGATCGCACTGACCAATGGACTTCCACAAGGCCTTAGAGGAAAGAGCGATCTTGCTGTTTCGACAGCGGACCCCAACCGGGTTTATGTGCTCATAGAGGCGCCTGGAAAAGAGGGCGGTCTCTACCGTTCCGATGACAGAGGTGAGGCTTGGTTTCAGGTCACAGACTACCAGCCCATACGGAACCGTCCTTTCTACTATAACAACCTGGACGCACACCCAAAAAATCCAGACATTCTATGGGCTCAGGCTAATGGATTCCATAAATCGAAGGATGGAGGAAAGACCTGGAAATCATACCCAACGCCTCACGGTGATAACCACGACATGTGGATCAATCCTGAAAATCCGGATATTTTTATCCAATCCAACGATGGCGGGGCCAATGTGACTTTGGATGGGGGAAAAACCTGGTCCACCCAGTACAATCAGCCTACCGCAGAGCTCTACCAGGTGGATATCAGCGACGATTTCCCTTACAGGCTGTATGCCGGTCAGCAGGACAACACAACTATCTCTGTTCCCAGTTTTCCACCGCTTAACCTCCCAGGAGGCTACACAGCCCTGTGGGAAGCGCATGGGGGATGCGAGACAGGGCCGGCAGTCCCCAAGCCGGGTGATCCGGATATCGTCTACGCCAACTGCAAGGGGCGTTTCGGTGTGTTTAACCGGCGGACCGGACAGGAGCAACAATACTACGTGGGCTTCTGGAATATCTACGGCCACAATCCCAAGGATCTGGCCTTCCGGTTCCAGAGAGTGGCACCCATTCATGTCTCCCCCCACGATCCAGATAAGGTCTACCATACCTCACAGTATGTTCACGTCACGACAAACGGAGGACAGACCTGGAAGACCATCTCACCGGACCTAACGGCATTTACACCGGAGACGCAGGTGAGGTCGGGGGGACCCATCACAAATGACATAACCGGAGAGGAACACTTCAGTGTTATCTATGAAATTCAGGAGTCACCCCATGAGCCGGGTGTCATCTGGGTCGGTGCCAACGATGGCCCCGTTCATATCACGCGCGATGGCGGGGAAAATTGGAAGGACGTCACACCTCCAGGGCTTGGCCCCTATGGGAGAGTGCAACAGATCGAGGTCTCCCCTCATGTTCCTTCTAAGGCCTATGCCTGTATCCTGCGCTATCAGCTGGGCGATTTTGAACCGCATGCTTACAAGACCGAGGACTACGGAGAAACATGGATCCGGATCACGACAAGTGATAATGGGATCCCCCAAGATTTTCCGGTCCGAGTGGTGCGTGAAGATCCCAACCGGAAAGGATTGCTCTATGCGGGAACGGAGTTCGGCATGTTCATTTCTTTTGATGACGGCTTGCACTGGCAAGATTTTCAGCTCAATCTTCCGGTGACACCGGTGACGGACATCAAGATCGTGAACAAAGATTTGGCGCTCTCGACCATGGGACGGAGCTTCTGGATCCTCTATGACCTGACTCCCTTACATGAGGTCTCTAAACAGATCGCAACAAGCACGGCCTATCTGTTCAGCGTGAAGCCTCCTTACAGGATCTATACGGGACGGTTCTCCCGCCGTCCCAGCGGGCCCGAAGCCCCCCAGTATCCGACTCCAGGGGCGAATATCGATTATTATTTGGGGAATGAGCCGGAGGGGGAGATCAAGCTCGAAATCCTCGATGTCGAAGGAAATCTGGTACGTCAATTCTCCAGTGAGGAGAAAAAGGCACGGCCTCCTGAAGGAACCGGGCAGGCAGAAGGCGAGAGAGAGGAGGAACGAAGGAGACTGCGGCCTCGTCCAAAGCTTTCGAAGAATGCGGGAATGCACCGCTTTGTCTGGGATCTCCGATATCCCGATCCCTGGCATGAAGACCCATTGCGGTCCGAACGCTCAGGCCCGATGGTGCCTCCAGGTTTGTATCAAGCACGGCTAACTGTGGGTAAATGGAGCAGCGGCGTTTCTTTTGAGGTGAAGATGGATCCCCGCGTTCTCAAGGAAGGAATCACTGAAGCCGATGTCCGTGCCCAGGCCGAATTCGCTCTCAAGGTCCGTGACACGCTCAGCGAAGCAAGACAGGTGGCGGAGCGAGTAAAAAAAACGATCAAAGAGAAAGACGAGGGGGATGGAACTCTCGCAGCAATCAAGAAACAGCTCATTTCTGAACCCGGACGTTATGCACAGCCCATGCTGCTTGACCAACTCGAATACCTCTACTCGAACTTAATCCGAGCCGACCAGAGGCCCGGCAAAGACGCGTACGACCGTTATGAGGAATTGAATAAAGCATTCCAAGAACTGAACGCTAAGATTTTGGAATAAGCTCGAGTTCAAAAGGCAGATCAAGAAGAATACGGAATAAATGAAGCCAGAGAATAACTGGAATATTGGTTGTTTGTTGTAATGGCTCGGTTTTTACTTTATTTTATTCCCTTTTACATCCAATCCCAAGCTGGTAATGACAAGGTGGCAAATTGTGTATTCCCCCTGATCATCTTCTAAGAACTTAATTTCAAAAATTCCAGATACTGGGTCTTCAGCTTTAAATTCAAACGGCTCATCTCCTTGGGATTCCATCGTCGCAGGACTTCCATTGTTAAAATCTGCCCAAAGAGAACCATCTTCGATATAAACATATAGAATGAATATCGCCGGTCTCCAATCAAACTCGTATTCACCTAGAATCGGCGCATATTTTTTCTTCAGATCTTCGTCATGCTTTTCTTGTGCAATGGAGACTGAAGTGGCAATAAAAAGACCCAGGACAAAGCATATTAGAGCGCACAAAGTGCGGTTATTAAATAGATTATTCATCTCAACCTCCTATTATGTGATTAAGGAATACTCATGGATTACTTCTGTTTCTCAGGGATGACATTTTTCATCATAAAGATTTCCATAGCAGAACGTCTTGTTTCAAAAGCAATAAGTTTGCCATCAGTTGACCAGTCTGTAATATAGAGGCTGGCTTTTTGCGGGCATCCTGTCAACTCAACCTTTTTGGGTTTTCCATCTTGCAAAGGGACAATGAACATTTCTGATGGTTTGTCCTTCACATTATTGAGGACCGCAAGGTTTTTTCTATCAGGGGAACAAGCAAAATCCGTACTCAAATCACTGATGTTATCTGTATCTATTGTCCGAGCCTGACCTGTGGAGATGTCCAATTCCATAATCTTTACCCCCACTGGCTCAAATTTTTTGTTTTCGTATTTTATATCCATCGTAAAGAAAAACAGCTTTTTATAATCCCTTGAAAACCTGATGTGTCTAATAATACTGATAGCTTTTTTTTCTTTATTATAGTAGTTCTTGTAAACGAATTGTTCTTCCTCTGTTTCCAGGTCACACTTAAAAAATAATCCACCTTTAGTATACAGGAAGGCTTTCCCATCGGGACTCCATTCAGTCTTTGTCCAACCTGGTTTAGGAATAGGCCATGTTTCCCATTTTTCGGATGCTATTGTTAGCCGGAACATAGTCGCACCCTTTTCAGCGGATCCATAAAAACCCAATCCGCTGCTGTCAGGCATCCATCGGAGCTCACCCAAGGTGTTCAGAAAGAAGGTATCCATAGGAATCAGATACTCACGTGCTGGCCCTCCATCGGCAGGCATTACAACAATATATCCCTGTCCAGGCTGTCCACTTGCTTCGGCGGAAAAAAAAGCAAGGTGCTTTCCATCAGGCGACCACACTGCACCCCTATTGCCTCCCGGAGGGAAATAATCCAACTGCTCTAATCTGTCTGTTGGTTCCCCGGTTTTAGGATTCACCGGCACCATCCATACATCCCACATATTAACATAATTTCTATAGGCCAAACCTCGAGAAGTCCAATCAAGCAAACTCGTTCCCCTCCCCATTTCTTGAATGATAAAGGGATCTGCTGCAGACTTGCCGTTTTTTATTCTGATTCCCCAGAGAGCCTTGGTTCCGGATCGGAAGCTCAAAAAAACGACGTATTTCCCGTCAGGCGACCAGCGGGGTTGGATGTCATTTGCAGCATGATCAGTCAGGACTTGGAGGAACTGTCCATCTGAGCCTATACAGTAGATGTTCTGTTCTTCCCTTTTAGGCCCATCTGCGAAGACGATATACTTTCCATCCGGGGAAGCATCTGCTATGGCGGTGGATAAATCAGAATGAAAGTCTCCCTCAAGGACATGCAAAGTCTTATAGTCGCCCCTCGCAACAGGTATGAGAACGAGATTGGTCCCTTTGTCTTCTTCAAGGGAGGCAACCACCGCACTGCCATCAGGCAGCCAGTCATACAATCCAAGATATCCCTTCTTAACATTGATGATAGAACTGGCTTTTCCATCAAGGTTAGACACCATCAGCGAAGAACCAAATCCCATATACCGCTTAAAGGCGATCTTTTTACCATCAGGAGACCAAATGGCATTATAGGTGGGATTATTCCAGTCGAAATGCGAAACTTGCTCGATACGTTTGTTTATCAGGTCATAGACAGCGATGTTTTGCCCTTCTGTATACGCGATAACGACTACGGCCATTTTTGTCCCGTCAGGAGAAAAAGTCTGGACATCAGAGGGAACTTCCGGGCCTTCAATTTTCGTCACGCTAAGGCCTCCTGGTTTTTTCGCGCGCAGCGCTGCTAACTGGATCCGGGCCGCTACAACTTGTTCGGACTGGTCGGCATATTTCTGCAATACCAATTCATAAGCTTTTACAGCTTCTGTGTGGCCCAGTTTTTCATAACACAAGCCGATATGCAGTTGAGCCTTGGCTGCAATCTCTCTCTCATTTGAGAACTGACTGACAATTTCCTTGTAAAGAACGATGGCTTCCGAAAGGTCACCTTTGACTTCTTCCAAAAATAGCGCCTTTTCATACCTCTCTCCTGCGGTCTGTTGAGAATAATTACCACTAAGAAGAACACAGAGCATCATTGTGAGAATGCCTAACTTTATAATAGCTCTAAGGATTTTTCTCATTTCTTACCTCCATCTCATTTTTAGCTAATATATAGCTTTTGCTTATGAGATGTGTTCAGGAAGTGTGGATTTTTCGTTGATTATTGTTGCCTCCGCTTTCTTTCATAATGTCAGAAATCAATCCTCTACCCCACAAACTTGTAACCCACACTCCGAATGCTGATGATATATTTTGGCTTGGAAGGATCATCTTCAATTTTTTTTCTGATATTGGCGATATGACTGTCTATGGTTCGATAAGAAATATAGATGTTGTCCTCTCCCCAGATATTATCAAGAAAATCATCCCTAGTAATAACCTGCTCCTTTCGCTCTATGAAAAGCTTGAGTATATGAAACTCCAAGGCAGTAAGATCGAGTTTTTTTCCCTTTTTTGTTGCCTCATACTTTCTAAAATCCAAAAGTACTCCACCAAAACTGTATATATCCCTTTCTTTCTTTCGTTCCGCAGTTCTTCGGAAAAGCGCCTTAACCCGCGCCGTCAACTCCCTGAGACTGAAGGGTTTAGTCACATAATCATCTGCTCCCAACTCTAGCCCCAGAACCTTGTCAATCTCTTTATCCTTGACCGTCAACATGATGATCGGTGTGGAGTCCTCTTTTTTCCGCAGATGTTTACAGACTTCATAGCCATCCATTTTTGGCATCATGACATCGAGGATTATCAGGTCCGGTCTTTCACTCTTTACCATTTCAAGACCCTTTTCGCCGTTTTCTGCGGTAAATACCAAGTATCCCCCGGACTCGAATTCATCCTTGAGGCTCCTTAAAATTCCCGGTTCGTCCTCAATAACAAGGATTTTTTTTGGCATTTTCACCTCCCCTTCCTTCTCTGTTGATAGGGTAAGATAAGGGAAAAAGTGCTTCCCGCTCCTTGCTTGCTCTTTACAGACACCCAGCCCCCATGCGCTTCAGCAATATGCTTGACCAGAGTCAGTCCCAAGCCTGTCCCTTTAACAGTTAGTTCTTGGGAATTTTTTCCCTGATAGAATTTGTCAAAAATCTTATCGATTTCATCCTCGGGAATTCCAATCCCCTTGTCTTTTACACTTATTTCAATATTACCTTTTTCAAAGATGACGCCTACAGATATATTAGGATTCTCGGGGGAAAACTTGACTGCGTTATTCAAGAGATTACAGATGGCTCTTGCCAAAGCAGAGCTATCGGTTTGGACTGGAGGGATATTTTCGGCAATATGAACACGCATTTTTACATCCCGATAAATTTCATCCTGCTGGAAGGCCTCAAGTTCTTGTCTCACCAAGGCGGGAACATCTGTCTCCTCAAATTCATATTCCATCTTCCCTTCTTCTATTTTTGAAAAATCCAGGATGTTTTTCACCAGCCGTGTGAGCTTTTCCGTATCATGGGAAATGAGAGAGAAATATTCCATCATAATATCAGAATCTTTAACTTTCCCTTCCTTGAGGCGCTCTAATAAAGCTTTGATGGATGTCAGAGGAGTTTTTAGTTCATGGGAAACAGAGGAAACAAAATCAGACTTAACCTTAAGTATCTCCATCTCATGGGAAAGCGTTCGCACGATGAGGACCCCTCCAAAGGCTAAAATGATGAAAAGAATGAGGATCGTCCAGAAATAAAAGTTCTTGCTTAAACTCTTTAAGCTAGAGCTCTCTGCCTTTGTGCGAAAAAAGTCCATCTTCCAGGGAGGAAAATTCTCCTCAAAAAAGGCTGTTAAGGTGGATACAGAAAATTTGGGATCAGTCTTCCCTATCAATTCTTCACCCTGAATTTTAGAGACAATAACATTCATATCCCCTTCCTTAAGATATTCAGAAAGAACCGAATCCAGGAGTTCTGTCTTAAAACTCTCTTCATCGATCTCAGCCACAAGAATTCCCTGAGGATTTAATCCGCTTTTCTCGAGAATCCAGGCTCCGATAAGAAGAAACTCCTCTTCATCCATGAATAACGAGCGATGTATATGCAGATCGGAATTTATACGTGGTGAGTCCAGCATTCTTTTCAATTCAGGTACAATCTCATATTTGATAATTTCAATTTCCTCCCAGGTAGCCTGGTGATTTCGATGACGTTCTTTGAGTTCCAAAAATTCACTTTCATAAAGGCCCTTCTCAGTATCATATTGAGGTTGTGTCAGAGCTTCTGCAAGCTCTCTTTCAGTCATAGAGCTGTACAGATTGTATTGGTCTTTGCTGAGTTCCCAGGGTCTTTGCAGAATATCCCTATAAAGTTTTATGGCAGATTCCAAAAAATTTCGAGGGTTATCCAGTTTTCGATAACATTCCAAGATCTGCAACTCGGCGGCAAGCTCCAAAGGAACACCTGCGGAGGATATGGATGACGGATAATCTTCTAGAATATGGGTATAAATCCGAAGGGCTTGTGTGTAAGCCCCACGCCTCATTAAGCAGCGTCCTTTATTTATAAGCATCTCTGCTTTGAAGGATCCATTCCCCCCGGAAGAGAACAGCCTTTCATAGATGGCAATAGCTCTTCTGTAATTTTTCAGCTTGTATTCGCTTTCTG
>JASFPP010000130.1:0-11619 GCA_050115915.1 Candidatus Aminicenantota bacterium | reverse complement strand
CCCTGTAGGCGATATGGATGGGCTCCCACCATTCGGCCTTATCGGCCATGAGGTCTTCGATGGATAGGAATCCTCCGGATTTTTCCATTGCGGCATCGATCGCTTTACCGATCTCCCCTCCATAGATGGCTTTGGCGCCCTGTTTGGCGATAAGTTCTAATGATCCGGCCAATTCTCTTTGAATTAACCGATCGCCGGTCTTCAATGGCTCGCCCTTATTTCCATAAAAACGTTTGGCGTGTTCGGGGAACGACGGGAAAGCATAGCCGATCGTTCGTGCCAATCCCTCGCCGATAATAAAGCCCTCTCTCGCGGTTTGAATCGCAGGCACAAAAAGTTCTTCCCATTCCAACTCCCCATATTCTCTCGACATTGCCTGCCAGGCATTGACATTTCCCGGAGTCGAGACGGCTTTGGGTCCTCTGCGGTTTTCTCTGTAATTCGGCGTGGGCGCACGAAATACATCCGAATCCACAGCCTGAGGTATTTTCCCGCTGGAATCGAGAAAACGGATCTTATTGTTCTTTGCATCATAGACCAGAATCGTGCCATACCCGCCCATCCCGCTCATCATGGGCTCGACAACATTCAGGACGGACGCAATGGTCACCGCTGCGTCAAAGGCATTCCCTCCTTTCCGGAGGATCTCGACACCAGCCTCTGTAGCGAGAGGATGCGCCGAGCTGACCATTCCTTTTCCTGCCACTGCTGGTGACGAATCCGTTCCCTCTAAGACTTCAACTCCTGTTTTACTCTCTCCTGAACAAGAACACATCATAAATACAATAGCCATAACCACAGATATTTTCGGTATCAATGAAACCT
Organism: Candidatus Aminicenantota bacterium; assembly: GCA_050115915.1. Taxonomy (GTDB): domain Bacteria; phylum Acidobacteriota; class Aminicenantia; order Aminicenantales; family Aminicenantaceae; genus WTAW01. Next base: position 10,794 of record JASFPP010000130.1, on the reverse strand, counting down.
CCTCCAACCTAATCTGCGAATTCTTTTTGAAAATAAATATTTCTCTCCGCATTTCTTGATTGAGCATGTCAATTCTGCAGAGTCAACGCATTCCAACCTTTTTTTAGTCATTAGTTAGATCACTCAACAGGCTTTAAGGAAACAGCATGGCCCCCGCCCCCGACCATCGTTATCGACAGCACTGTGGATGATGTAACTTCCAGCTCGTTTATGATCACATGCTCGGGATTTTTATCCGCATCCAAAGCATCCGAATATATTTTGGCGATGTATTTCTTTTCTGGATCAAGAAAGGTCAAGGGGATACTCAGCTTACGTGGATTTTCATCCGCCATGCTGCCCAAATACCAGTTCTTTCCTTTTCGCCGGGCCATCACAATAAAATCTCCAGGATGCCCGGCCAATACTTTCGTGTCATCCCAAACTGTGGGGATATCTTTGATAAAGGCGAACTCCGCAGGAGCGGCCTCATACACCTCGGGATAGTCTGGGATCATTTGAAGGGGGGAATAGTAGACCACATACATTGCCATCTGGTGGGTTCTCGTTCCCTGGACCTGTTTCGGGCTATCTTCGGTTCCATCCAAATCAAAAGCTCCCGGCGTATAATCCATAGGCCCTGCAAGCATGCGCGTGAAAGGGATCGTCACATTGTGCTGGGGCGTGGGTTTGTTCGACCATTTGCTGTGTTCGAGCCCCAGGATACCTTCGCATGTCATAAAATTTGGGTAGGTTACACGGATTCCTGTGGGTTTATAGGCCCCGTGAAAATTGACCATCAGGCGGTTTTCGGCGGCCTTTTGGGCAAACTCATGCACAAAATTGACCCATTCCTGGTCATCACGGCCATAGGAGTCTACCTTGATGCCCGTCGCCCCCCATTTGGCATACACCGGCAAGGCTTCATCGATCTGCCTCTGTAAGGATGCTCCATGAACCCAGAGATGGATATCGATACCCTTATCATTCGCGTACTGGATAACAGCCTCGATGTTGTATTTATTCTTTCGCGTCTCTTCCATGGTCAGGATATCTTCTTGATCGGGATTACGCCAGGCATCCCTCTCTAAAGAGTACCAGCCTGCGTCGACAAGAAGATGGGGGATCCCATGTTTAGCTGCAAAATTGATGTAGTGGATCATCTGAAGCGTGTGCGGTTCGCCGAAGGGGAGCCGTCCATTCCACCATGGCCAGAGGACAAGTCCCGGTTTGATCCAGGAGATATCTTCGAACGCCGTGGGCTCATTGAGATTCTCGATCAGGTCGGATTCGATGAGATCACCGGGTTTTTCGCCGATCATAATCACTCTCCATGGTGTGCTGTGGGGAACGTTTGCCCGAACTGCAACATCCTGGTCTTCTGAAAAAAGCGACAATTTCGAGACGAGTTTTTGAGACTGTTCTTCTGCTGGCGAAAGGTACATCCCCGCATAGTCTGTGAGGTTCGCCTCTGTGACCGCCATCCAGCAGGATGCCGTTTGGAGGAGCAGCGGCAATCCGATGATCGAACGAACGCTCAGGTTTTTCACCAAAATTTCATCGAATTCCCTTTCATAAGGAGTCGTAAATCTCCCCAGCTGAAGGGCATAACATGTATAATTATCACTAAAATTGAAGGCTGTTTCCTCTGCCTCAACACCGATTTCGGACAAATTTTCTTGCTCGGGGAAAAAATACCGGAACGCAACGCCATCATCATACACACGAAAAACGATATCGACCTTGCGCAAGGGAGATTCCTTTTCTTTCAAATTAACGGTTAATTGATTGTACTGATCTCTTATTTGGTTTCTTTTCCCCCAAACAGGTTCCCAGGTCCGGTCATGGATATCTCGCACGGTACCTATCACCTTCAAATGATCTCTGATAGGCAATGAATCTTTAAACCGAAATCCTAGTTCGGACTGTTCAATGATCCCCATCCCATTATAGGAGACTCGATAAGATGGACCATCTTCAAGAATATCGATCGAGACATTCACTTTTCCGTTGGGAGAAGACACATTTAAGTCTTCTTTGGGAACACATCCTCCGATCAACACAATAAACAAACTGAATAAAATCATGAATTTCATATGACCGATCATTGCCGCCTCCAAATGTCTTTACCCCATGTCAAAGCTTATATCATTTTGGCTGCCTTGAGTAAACCTCTCCTTTGACATTGAGTTTGACATCGATGCTCAACTCAGTTAGTTTTTATGCATCCATGGCGTTATTAGCATTATTACCGATACTTACAGTGTTCATACTTATTGTTCTTTTCAGATGGCCGGCGACGAAAGCCATGCCTGTTGCATTTGTGATCACCTGTTTTCTGGCGCTTTTTGTATGGCAAGTGCCGATCCTGCAAATCGCTGCGGCATCCATAGACGGATTGGTCACTGCCGGATCGATCCTTTACATTATCCTCGGCGCTATTCTTCTCCTCAATCTGCAGCAGGAAAGTGGTGCTATTTCCTCTATCCGGCGCAGCATGTATCTCATCTCGCCGGATAGACGCGTTCAAGCTATTATCATTGCTTTTCTTTTTGGGGCTTTTATCGAAGCCTCAGCGGGATTCGGAACACCGGCGGCAGTTGCCGCTCCCCTACTCGTAGCCATCGGATTTCCAGCTATGGCCGCTGTCATGGTGTCTCTGATAATCCAGAGCACCCCGGTCTCCTTCGGTGCCATAGGAACACCCATTCTGATCGGCGTCAATGCGGGATTGAGCGGACAACCTGAGGTGATGAGCTACCTGACACCACAATCCCTTGAATTCCCTCCCTACCTGAATGCCATAGGTGGGAAGGTGGCCATTATTCACGGCATCACAGGGACGTTTATTCCTCTTATCCTGGTGATAATGATGACGCGGTTTTTCGGTCACAGACGCTCCTGGATAGAAGGTTTATCCATCTGGCGCTTCGCTCTCTTTTGTGGTCTGTGCTTCACAGTCCCCTACACATTGATCGGATATTTTCTCGGCCCTGAGTTTCCGTCTTTGATCGGATCCCTCTTGGGCTTAGCGCTCGTGATACCCCTCGCTAAGCTCGGATTTCTCATCCCGAAGAACCCCTGGGATTTTCCCTCAAAGGAAACCTGGCCGGACGAGTGGATGGGTCAAAGGATCGAAGAGAATGAGGTTGCCAAAGCAGAGGTCGGAATTTTTAAAGCCTGGCTCCCTTACCTCTTGGTAGCGCTACTTCTCCTCCTCAGCCGTCTTTGGGTTCCTCTTAAAAATGCTCTAGCTAGTGTCACTCTGGAATGGACGGCGATCTTCAAGACATCTATTTCGACCAGCTTCCAGCCCATTTTCCTCCCTGGATTCTGGTTTTTTGTCGCTGTGGTCCTCACGCTCCTCTTTCAAAGGATCTCCCCATCGAAGGTCAAGCGGGCAGGGGTTCGTTCATTCAAAACTCTTCTGGGACCGACTATTGCACTCGCGTTTGCGGTCCCTATGGTAAAGGTCTTCATTAACAGCGGCGTTCCGGGGGGATACGATAAAATGCCCGTAGTCCTAGCATCAGGAGCAGCCGCTCTTGCGGGTAAAGCATGGACCGCTTTTGCTCCACTCATCGGAGCACTCGGAGCATTCATCGCCGGTAGCAATACATTCTCGAATATGATGTTTTCCCTTTTCCAGTTCACGACTGCATTGAAAACCGGGGCCATTCCCGGCGTGATCGTCGCTCTCCAGGCTGTGGGCGGCGCTGCAGGAAACATGATCTGTGTCCACAACGTCGTGGCGGCTTCCGCCGTCGTAGGGCTTCTCGGGAGGGAGGGCCTGCTTATCCGGAAAACTCTCATTCCTATGATCTACTATATCTTTATTGCAGCTCTTATCGGCTTTGTCCTCCAACAGTGGATGACGATCTAGAACACAGTCGTCTGAGAATCCGTAAGAACTGTCTTGGCCCCAAAAAACTAACGAAAATTTAACATAATCTTAATTTCCTCTTTACAATTCAGAGCTAAAAAGAGTAAAATGGTACGCATAAAATGACTATAAGTCATAAAATGGTATAATGAATAATTAATAGCCTAGATTGTAAAGGAGGCCCCATGGGTATCACCGAACGAAGACAAAGAGAAAAAGAGAGGCGGCGTAACGATATCATCGACGCTGCAGAAAGGGTTTTCTTCTCTAACGGATTGGAGAACGCAACCATGGATGATGTGGCCGAGCAGGCCGAGTTAAGCAAAGGCACGCTCTACATCTACTTCAAGAGTAAAGAAGATCTTTATCTTGCGATAACCAAACGCGGTCTGGATATATTGACATCCATGTTTGAAAAAGCTTCTGCTACAGCATCGCTCGGGATCGAAAAGATCTATGCCATCGGGCAGGCTTACCGCGACTTTTCCAAAAAACACACAGATTACTTCCAGGCAATGGCCTATTTCGATCTTCGCGTCAAGGAGATCAGCGACGAATCCCCCAACGCCAAGCTCAGTATCGAACAGGGAGAAAAAGTGCTGACGATCTGCGCAGAAGCCATCCAGTACGGGATCGAAGATGGCACGATCCGTTCTGATATCGATCCCAAAAAAACAGCCATCGTTCTTTGGGGACAGACAAACGGTATTCTCCAGCTCATCCTGAACAAGGGAAAACACATGAAAGAGATGCTCAAGGCGTTTGGCTTTAAAACGCTGGATGAGATCATCGTCTTCTCTTTCGAAATGATCCGCCGGTCTCTGGCAGTTTCGGAGGAGGTTTAAGATGAAAAAACAATGGTTAGTTCCTTCAATGGTTTTCCTTTTTGTGGTTTCCCATATCTTCGCCGAACAGAATGTTCTCGATCGATACATCGCCTTGGGGCTGAAGAATAATCTAGCACTCAAACAGCAAGAATTCCAGTTCGAAAAGAGTATGGAAGCTCTCAAAGAGGCCAAAGCGATGTTTTTACCCTCCATCCATCTCATGGGCCGATTCTCAAGAGCGGGAGGCGGCCGTGTGTTCGAGATCCCGGTGGGGGATCTCATCAATCCTATAAACACTGCGTTCAATCAACTTTATGGCTTTCACGGTATTGATGCAGGATTGCCCACCAACATACCCAACATTACCACTCCTTTTTTTCTCGAACAGGAACAGGAAACGAAACTACGTTTGGTCCAACCCCTTTTCCATCCTGCACTTTTAGAAAACCATAAGCTCAAGTCCAATTTGAGCAAGATCGAGGGGGATCGGATCAATGTCTACAAACGTCATCTCGTGATGGATATCAAATCTGCCTATTACAATTATCTCAAGATACTGCGCGTGCTCGAAATCCTGGATGAGACAAGAGCCTTGCTGGAAGAAAACCTCAAGATCAGCGAGAACCTTGTCAAGAACGGAAAAGAGACCGAGAATGTCGTCTTCCGCGCGAAGGCGGATATCGCTCTTTTGGAGCAAGAGGTTGCAGAAGTGGAGAAAAACCGGATCGTGGCCTCAAAATATTTCAATTTCCTGCTCAACCGGGAGCTCGATTCTCCGATCGAAACCGACTACGACCATCTGCTGCCACTGCCCGAGATATTGGATTTTGAAACCGCGCTCAAACACGCTTTCTCTCATAGAGAAGAATTCCGGCAAATGACTTTTGCCATAGACGCAGCATCCAATCAGATAGGGCTGGCAAGGAGTAATTATCTCCCTGCTATCACTGCTGTATTCGACTATGGATTTTGGGGGGAAGAATACAGGTTTGGAAAAGATGATGACTTCTGGATGGCCTCATTTGTGCTGGAGTGGAGTCTGTTTACCGGGGGTCAGAACAAGGCCAAAAAAGCACAAGCCCAACTGGACAAACAGAGACTCGAAGTCCAGCAGAAAGAATTAAAAAAGCAGATCCTGTTGGAAGTGCAGGAGGAATACGAGGCCTTAAAAGCAGCCGGGCTGGCCATCGATGCGGCCATAAAACAAGAGGAAAGCGCAAAAAGTAATTTTGGTATCGTAGCAAAAAAATACGAGCACGGCATGACACCTCAGATCGTCTATCTCGACGCCCAAAATGTCTACATCCAAGCAGCGATCAACAAAACGATCACCTATGCGCAGTTTTTGATCCAGTATGCACAATTCGAACGGGCAGCTGCTCTGTTCGATCTAGAACGCATAAACCCAGATTCAGGAACATTGAATTCCGAATAAGATAAAGAACCGTAACGGGAGGGAAAAATGTATAAAACTTCGGAATACATGATCAAAATGAGATCCGGACTCTAAACGGGAGGGAAAAATGAAAATTCGAAGACAATTATCAATCCTTTTAGCACTAGTCCTTGTGTGGTCCTTGATCAACTGCCGCCAGGAAGAGGCACAGCCCAAAAAGGCGGAGGTTGTTTATGTCAAAACAGCTTTGGTCGAACAGAAGCAAATGTCGGAAAGCATCCACACACACGGACGGATCTCATCGAAAAAGGAAATCAAGCTTTCTTTCAAGATCAACGGCATCATCAGGACTATCTATGTGGATGAAGGGGAAGCGGTCAAAAAAGGACAACTTCTCGCCCGGTTGGACCTCTCCGAGATCGAATCTCAGGTCCAACAGGCAAGAAGCGCTTTTGAAAAAGTGCAGCGCGACCTGAAGAGGGCCGAAAACCTCCACAAAGATAAAGCGGTCACTCTGGAGCAGCTCCAGAATATGCGGACCGCCCATAAAATGGCTGAGTCTCAGCTGAAAGCCGCAGAGTTTAACCTGCGTTACGCGGAGATCCATGCCCCAACAAAAGGTCGTATCCTGAGACGCCTTATGGAGGAAAATGAGATGGTCTCGGCAGGGATGCCGATATTTTTCTTCGCTTCCACAGAGAAAGACTGGATCGTCAGGGCAGGAGTTAGTGACAGAGACCTAGTCCGGCTTCGTTTGAATGATCCTGCGGTCCTTCAGTTTGATGCCTATCCCGGAGAAACATTCCAGGCCCGTGTGAGCGAGATCGCAGAATCGTCCGACCCCTTGACCGGAACATACGAGATCGAACTTAAGGTGGATGCCACGGATAAGAAACTGGTCTCTGGATTTGTAGCCCAGGTAGACATATCCCCCTCATCAAAGGAGAGGTACGCGATCATCCCCATAGAAGCGATGGTCGAAGCGGATGGAAGGCAGGGATTTGTCTATACTGTCGATACGTCTACAAACCAGGCTATACGGATTCCCATAACGATCGGTTTTCTCTTCGAAGATAAGGTCGCTGTAGCCGCGGGCCTAGATGAGATAGCATTTGTTGTGACAGAGGGAGCCCCCTACCTCATAGAGGGAACCAAGGTCGAAATTTCGGAGTCTGAGGTAAACACAGACAGAACACAAGCCAAGGCCGTAGAGTCTGGCGACAGCTTCGATGCAACACAAACCCAGGACGTCGAACTTGACACCCGTATGGCTGAAGGACAAGACAAGGTCGCTGAGACTGACCGGATCTCAAAAGAGCAGAATTAATTCAAAGGAAAAAAGATGAAGATATCTGACTTTGCGATAACGAATTATCAGTTCACGATCATCCTGATTTTGCTCCTTGTGATATCCGGGATCGTCTCTCTTGTCACCATGCCCCGCTCCGAGGACCCGGCAACCACTCCTCCAGGGACATCGATCGTTGTCATCTATCCGGGAGCAAATCCGTCAGATATGGAGCAGATGGTCGTGGATCCGGTCGAAGAAAAGATTAACGAGCTGGACGATATCAAACGGATCGAATCCCTCAGTGCGGACAGTTTGGCGATAACCGCCGTTGAGTTCCACTCCGGGGTGGACATGGACGACACCTATTCGAAGCTTGTGCAAAAGATCAACAGCATCCGCAGCGACCTTCCCGCAGAGATCACAAGCCTGGATATCCAACGCTGGGTGATGTCGGATTATGTCATCATCCTCCAGTTGGCACTAATTTCGGAGACAGCAAGCTTCCGTGATCTGGATGACGAGGCAGAGCGCCTCAAGAAGCTGCTGGAGAAGATCTATGGTGTGAAACGAATAAAAAAATGGGCCATTCCCGACGAAGAAGTCCGCATCTCTCTGGACCTCGAGAAGATCGCCCAAAAAAAGATCTCCATGAATCAGATCATAGGCGCCATCCAGTCGAGTAATTTCAATATCCCCGGCGGGAACATCGATATTGCCTCCAAACGTTTCAACATCAAAACTTCAGGTTCATTTGAATCTCTGGAAGAAATCCGAAACACCATCGTTCATGCATATGGTGAAAAAGTTGTCTTCTTGAAAGACATCGCAGAGGTTCGTTTCGATTATGAAGACAATGTTTACTTGGCAAGAACCAACGGGAAGAGATCTGTTTTTGTGACGGTTAATCAGAAAGACGGCACAAATATTTTTCAGGTGATGGGTGAGATCGAGGCAAAACTCGAGGAGTTCCAAGAGAAGCTCCCTTCTTCCATTTCTATGTATACAGTCTTTGATCAGTCTGTAAGCGTGTCGAACCGGCTCAATCGTTTCCTCAACAACCTGATCCAGGGTCTGGTGTTGGTAGGAATCGTCGTCTTTTTAGCCGTTGGGCTGCGCGCATCCTTCATCGTGATGCTGGCCATCCCAATTTCTTTCATGATCAGCATCGGTTTTATCGACCTCAGCGGTTACGGTCTTCAACAAATGAGCATCGCCGGACTTGTCATTGTGCTCGGGCTATTGGTCGACAATGCTATCGTTGTGACCGAGAACATCTCCCGCTTCATAAAGATGGGGCATCCGAGGATTAAAGCCGCCGTGGAAGGCACACGACAGATTGGCAGTGCTATCATCAGCTCGACGCTCACCACAATCCTGGCTTTTCTTCCGATCGCAATGATGGGATATACAACCGGCGACTACATACGGAGTATGCCGATGACCGTTATTTACACATTGACGGCATCTCTCTTAGTGGCTTTGACTCTCACTCCTTTTCTCAGCAGTCGCTTTTTGAAGGTCAACCATAAAGAGAGCCCCTTCCGGCGTTTCCTAAACTTTATGATCGCAAAAACCTACAAGCCTACGCTTCATTTTGCCCTCAGCCATCCCAGAATGACTGTTCTTTTTATATTTTTTATCTTTTGCTTCAGCCTCTTCCTATTCCAGTTCGTTGGGATCAGCTTTTTCCCGAAGGCTGAAAAGCCGCAGATCGTCATCAACATCGACACTCCTGAAGGGTCGAGTCTGGAGAGGACCAATGCGGCAGCTCGGTATGTAGAGAGTGTCATCGAACAGCGAGAGGAGGTTAAACAATATGCCACAAACGTGGGACGTGGCAATCCCCAAATCCACTACAACATCGAATCTCGAGAACTCAACGTCACCCACTCCCAGATATTCATAGAGCTGACAAAATACGATTTCCAGCTCGTCGCAAATCTTGTCAAGGAGCTCCGTACAGAGTTTGAGACATATCCAGGCACAAAGATAGAGGTCAAAGAGCTCGAACAAGGGCCGCCCGTGGAAGCACCTGTGGCCATCAAGATCCTGGGTGAGAATATGGACATCCTCCGAGAGATCGCAAGGGATGTGGAAGGAATATTTCTAGCGACCTCCGGGACCGTGAATATCAATAACCCTCAGAAGACCACTGTTGTCGATCTCCATATCCAGATAAACCGGGCCAAAGCCGGAATGCTGGGTATTCCCATGGTCGAGATCGACCGTAAGGTGCGCGCAAGTATCGCCGGGATGCCTGTATCCACATACAGAGACACAGAAGGAAAAGAGTACAACATCGTCGTGCGACTTCCCTTTGAGGACAAACCCAAACCCGAAGATTTTAGCCGGATCACGGTTACGTCCATAACCGGAGCTCACATTCCTCTCAACCAGATCGCCTCTGTCACATTCACATCCAGCCCCAAGCAGATCGACCACTACAACTTCGATCGCACAGTGACAATAACCTCTGATGTGGATCTTGGATATTCCACAGACAGGGTCACGCGGACGATCATTGCACAGCTCGAGGAGTACCAGTGGCCCAAGGGATACAGGTATTATGTGGCCGGTGAGATGGAGAGTCAGCAGGAATCGTTCGGTGGGATGGGAAGAGCAATCATCATTGCCATGATCGCCATTTTTGCGGTTTTGGTCCTTCAATTCCGATCATTTGCGCAACCCGTTATTGTATTCGTCGCTATCCCTCTTGCTGTCATCGGTTCGATCTTTGCATTGCTTATCACGAGAAACACCTTTTCCTTCACAGCATTTATCGGTCTGACTAGCTTGGTCGGGATCGTTGTCAACAACTCGATTATACTCGTAGACTACACGAATAAGCTCCGCGCAGAGGGCAAATCGATCATCGATTCTCTTAAAGAGGCCGGTGAAACCCGTTTTGTTCCTATCATTCTCACGACAGCCACAACGATCGGTGGACTCCTCCCCCTCACTCTGCGCGGCGGCACGATGTGGGGCCCTTCCGGATGGACTATCATCGGCGGCCTCATGGTCTCGACATTCCTAACGACAGTTATCGTTCCCGCCCTCTATCTCCTGCTCACCAAAAAAACCGCATTAAACATGTAGGGTCTGCACTGCGAGCTGGCAGTCCCAATGCAGAAAAAGTTTCCGGAACGGACAATCTAGGATACGGTCCCTACCTTGTCTAAAAGAAAAAGTTGTCAAAATCATTGAAGGGAATTATAATTCAACAATCCAGAGTTCGTACTAACTGAATGGAGGGAAGTATGGAGAAAAAACCCCTTAAATCTTATTTAGGAATTATTCTCATGCTCGGTGCTGTCTGGGGATTGTCTGAGGCAGCTCTGGGAATGTACCTCAAACGGTGCGCCTCTTCTGTTTCCGGCTCCGTGATGACGGGCGTTGCACTCCTCTTCATTGCGGCAAG
>JASFPP010000129.1:0-11624 GCA_050115915.1 Candidatus Aminicenantota bacterium | reverse complement strand
GAGCCATACTGGGAGGCATATTGGCTGCCATAAACGGAGAACGGGTTCTACAGGGGGCCAGTTTTTTAAGGGAGAGCCTGGGTAAAAAAATCTCTTCAGATCTCGTAACTCTCATTGATGACGGTACTCGGGCAAAGGGGATGGGAAGCACGCCTTTTGACGGCGAGGGCGTGCCCACACAAAAAAGGATCATCGTGGAAAAAGGCGTTCTCAAAGGATTTATGTACAACACCATTGTCGCCAAGAGGGCAGGCGTCAAGAGCACCGGAAATGCCTCTCGCGGCGGTTACAGCAGTTTTCCCGGCATCGGACCCCACAGTTTTTACATGGAAGCTGGCCAGAGCCCTCCGGAGGAGATTATCCGATCGACCAAAAACGGACTGCTGCTTAAGGGTGTTACGGGCTATGGGATCAATCCCGTCAATGGGAATTTTAGCGGCGGGGCTTCCGGCTTTTGGATCGAAAAGGGGACCATCGCTTTTCCCGTAAAAGGCCTGACGATTGCCGGGACTGCGGAGACGATTTTGAACGGGATCGATATGGTAGGGAATGACCTCGACCTCGACCGCACAATCACAGCCCCGACGTTTCGCGTCCAACTCATGCAGATCGGGGGGAAATAACTTCTCGGGAAAGAAACAGAGGCGATGATTTCGCTTCAACCACTCCACCGGAGAAAAGGCAAGAGTTTGTGGATGAATTCTGGAAAAAACGCGATCCGGATCCCTCAACCGAGATCAATGAGTTCAAAGAGGAGTATTTTCGAAGGCTCGAGATCCCTCTCAGTCTTCCTGAAGGCCAATACGCCATGACTGTTCTGCTCGAGAATTCAACAGGCGAAGAAGCGGTCCGGAGGTATATGACCTTTAAAATTTGATGGGCGCTCTACATATCCCTGCAAATTCGCTTGCATTCCGGGAGCGTTGAATCTCTCTATTAATCGAGGGAATTGAATTTTGAAGGCCTTGCAATTATCATAGAGTCTCATGAAGATATTTCTTACGGGGGGAACCGGTTTTATCGGGAGAAGCCTAACCGAGTTGCTAGTCCAGGAAGGGCATTCGGTTCAGATTATTACGAGAAATCCAGGAAAGACGGCCCGGTTTCATCAGGGCGTAGCGTTTATCCAAGGAAATCCGACAGCAGTAGGCCCCTGGCAAGAGAAGCTGAAGGATTGTGATGCTGTTTTCAATCTTGCAGGAGCGTCTATTTTTGAACGCTGGACAAAAGCGAACAAGCAGAAAATTTTGGACAGCCGTGTATTGACCACCAGAAATATCGTCGATGCCTTGAGCCAGAGACGACAAAGAGAAACACACCTCCTGAATGCTTCTGCCATCGGGTACTACGGGTATCATCAGGATGAACGCCTGGATGAGAGCGCCCCCCCGGGAGCAGACTTCCTTGCCTCTGTGTCTGAGCGGTGGGAGGCCGAAGCACTAAAGGCCGAAGAGGTCGGTGTCCGGGTGGTTCTCTGTCGATTCGGCATTGTCTTGGGTCGAAAAGGCGGGGCTTTGGGAAAGCTGCTTCCTGTCTTTAAAGCTGGACTGGGGAGCCGCCTCGGCAGCGGAAGACAGTGGTTTTCCTGGATTCACGAACGGGATCTGGTAAATATCCTGTTGCATCTTCTTTTGGATAAGGACTCTAAAGGACCTGTGAACTGTACAACTCCTTATCCTGTTCGAAACTCGGAGATGACCAAGATTCTTGGAGCGGTTTTAAAAAGGCCGACTGTTTTGCCTCCAGTCCCCGGCTTTGTGCTAAAAATGATGTTGGGAGAGTTTGCTGAGAGTCTCCTCAGGGGACAGAGAATCGTTCCAGCAAAACTGGAAGCGCAGAATTTCCCTTTACGTTTTCCCGACATCCAAAAGGCATTCGAAAACTTGTTGCTTGACTGAGACATCCTACCTGTAATAAAAATAACCATTCGAATGCGTGTTTGTATATCAGGATAAGCGCGGATATTCAGAGGATGGATTTCAGCTATTTCTGTGGATGCTTCCTCATGAATCCGCTCATTCCCATAGAGGAGGAGAAATGAGAACCAGTAAAATTCTTGCGGTCATCCTTGTCGTTTTGCTCTTTGGAGGATTATCGATTTATAGCCGTGCACAGAGCGCAGAGCAGATCTTGCAGCTTTACGAGGAGCTAAAATGGAGGAGTATAGGCCCGGCGGTCATGGGAGGCCGGACTGTGGACTTGGATGTTGTCGAAAAGCAGCCCTGGATCATCTATGCAGCTATCGGTCCCAGTGGCGTCTGGAAGACGGAAAATAACGGCATCACATGGATGCCTGTTTTCACAAATGAAAGCTCTGTTTCTGTGGGTGATGTGACAATCGCCCAATCCCATCCGGATATTGTCTGGGTGGGAACCGGTGAAGCGACTTGCCGGAACAGTGTTACCATCGGTGATGGCGTTTACAAATCTGTCGATGCCGGAAAAACCTGGAAAAACATGGGATTGGAAAACACGCGCCATATCAGCCGCATCGTCATCAATCCCGGAGACCCCAACATCGTATATGTTGCAGCCATGGGCCATCTCTGGGGACCGAACAAAGAGCGAGGTATCTACAAAACCACCGATGGGGGCCAGACTTGGGCAAAGACTCTTTATGTGGATGAAAACACAGGATTTGCCGATCTCGCCATGGATCCATCTGACAGCCTTACCCTCTATGCCGCGGCATACGAATACCGCCGGTTGCCCTATCATTTCACCAGCGGAGGGAAGGGGAGCGGGATTTATAAGACCTCTGATGGGGGAAAAACCTGGAACAAGCTGGAAAAGGACCTTCCAGAGGGTATTATGGGCCGGATCGGCCTGGCGGTCTCAAGAAGCCGTCCGCATGTCGTTTATGCCCTTATCGAGCACAAAGAGGGAGGCATATGGCGATCCGAGGACCGTGGTGAGACGTGGGAACGCACGAGCGATACAGAAACGACAAGGACGGTGAATAACCGGCCTTTTTACTACAGCCAGATCCGCGTTGATCCTACGGATGACGGGGTGATCTACGTCTTCTCATCAGGAGGCTATGTGTCCCGCGATAAGGGCAAGAAATTTCGGCCCATATCAGGGGGGACACATTCCGACCACCATGCCCTGTGGATCGATCCATCCAATCCGCTTCATCTCATCGACGGAAACGATGGGGGCATCGACATTACCTATGACGGGGGGAAAAACTGGCTTCCCATCAGGCACATGGCGTTGGCTGAGGTCTACCAGATCGGATTCGATATGCGGGATCCCTACTTCGTTTATTGCGGGCTACAGGACAATGGTCTCTGGGGCGGTCCCAGCCGAACCCTTGAAAGCAGTGGGATCTTCAATGAGGATTGGTATGTTGTCGGAGGGGGAGATGGATTCCATTCGCAGGTTGATCCCACAGATCCCACAACGATATATGGGAATTCTCAAGTCAATGGGCTGTATAGGTATGATTTACGCATAGGCCGGCGCAAGCCCATCAAGCCGCTGGCTTCTTTGAACGATCCTCCTTACCGTTATAATTGGAACTCTCCGATACTCATCTCGCCTCATGATCCAAGTACTGTGTATACCGGGGGTAACTTTCTTTTTAAAACAACGGATAGAGGGCATACATGGACGGTCATCAGCCCTGATCTTACGACCGATGATCCAAAGAAGCAGCAAGATTCGGGTGGACCCATTTCTATGGAGAATACAGGCGCCGAGAGCCACTGCACGATCATCACGATCGCAGAGTCACCCGTCCAGAAAGGAGTGATTTGGTGCGGGACAGATGATGGGAACGTCCAAGTCACCCAAAATTCAGGAGAAACGTGGACGAATGTCGTCAAAAATATCCCCGACCTTCCCCCTCACACATGGTGTTCGCGCATCGAGGCCTCTCATTTCGACGCCGGAACAGCTTATGCGGCCTTTGATGGCCATCGGCATGATGACTATGCGACGTATGTCTATAAAACCACAGATTACGGAAAATCCTGGATATCCATTAAGGGTAATCTGCCTTTCGGATGGGTGCATGTCGTCCGGGAAGACTTGAAGAACAAAAACCTCCTTTTTGTCGGCACGGAGTTCGGCATCCATGCTTCTCTGGATGCCGGGAAGAGCTGGTTCTCCCTGAAGAACAAGCTTCCGACAGCATCGGTGCGCGATATTGCCATACATCCAAGAGCCAATGATCTGATCATAGGAACACACGGGCAGGGAGTTTGGATCTTAGATGACATTACGCCGCTGCAGGAAATGACAGAGGATGTGCTCCAGGCGGAGAAGCATCTGTTTTCGATCAGGCCTGAGACACAGTTCTATCACAGAAATTCCCGGGAATCTTTCGGAAGGCCGGAATTCAGGGGGCAGAATCCTTTTTATGGTGTCTTTGTCACCGCCTATTTTAAAGAAAAACCAGAAGCAAAACCCAAGATCTTCATCAAGGATGAGAATGGGGAGAAGGTCTATGAAATCCCTTTGCGCAAAGAAAAAGGCCTTCAGCGCAAAACATGGAATATGAGGACCATCGCCAAAAACAAGGAGGGCAAAGAGATCAAGCCTGGCGCCGGAGGTTTTGCGGGCTATTTGAATGCTCAACCCGGTCGTTACACGGCAGAGTTGCTCGTGGGCGACAAGACGCTCACGGAAAATATAACAGTCTATCCGGATCCGAGAGTTGATGTGAATGAGAAAATCTGGTTGACTCAAAAGGAACATTTTGTCGAGGCGCTGATCCTGTCGAAAAAAATGGGCCTGACCGTAACCGTTGCCAAAAATATCAGACGCCAACTGGATAAGATCAAGGCTCAATTCGAAGAAAACGAATCCCAACCCGACAAAATCAAGGATGCTCTCCAAAGCTTTGAGAAAAAAATGAAGGATTTGGAGGATGATGTCGTTCCGAAGGGCATCGGTTTACGCAGTACGAGAGAGGAATCCCTCAGGGGTGGCTCAGTTGCACGGCGAATCACCAGTTTAGTCATGAATCTTGGAGGATTTCCATTTCCTCCAACTTCGACGGATCTGCTTCAACTGAAGGAACTGGAAGATGTGATGGAAAGTTATGTCGAAAGAGCCAACACGATCATTGAAGAGGATATTCCTGCGCTCAACACAATCCTTGAAATGCACAGCTTAAAACCGATCAAACCTCCAAAAAAAGTCGAGCTAAAACTCTAGGGAGATTTTAGCGTTCAAGTCAGCTTTTAAATAACTTTTAACGGAAGAACCGAGTGCTTTGATCTTTAGTCCTGTAGAAGTTAATCCGGAAAGAGACCGACTTTCTGGGAATCATCATGCAGGATTCATTCAATTTGACGCCGATCTCTTCTCCAGGGAGCACCTGGAAAACGTAACGTTGTTCCTCGATTACCCATGATTTATACCCTGGTGAGAATCTTTTGCTGGGCCAGAGGTCCATTTCCCGGGCTTTCTGGCAGAGGCGTTTATCTGTTTGCCGGGCAACCTGCTCGGTAGCTTCAGAGCCGATGGCATCCAGGATGAGGCCTTTCATCAATGCGTCGGTTTTCACCAATCGGGCGCTTTCCGACTCTATCTGAGGGCCGATCGTGCAGATGCAGAGAGCGACTTTTTCGGCGTTTGCAAAGATCTCATGTCTGTTTGTTTTGTTGTAGTCAAGGATTCTGAAGATGGCCCTAGGATTGAGGAGTTCGTAAGCGTGAGCTTTTGTTTCTTCTATCAAGTCTAAGACTGAAGAACTGATCCGGGACGTGGATGTTCTGTAGCCTATACGAACGCAGATTTTTTGTGTCGGGATCGTTAACTCAAAAGTCTCTATCTTGTGTATATTTTTCGCCATCCGATATCTCACCGACTATTATAATCATGGTGTTCGGGATGTCCATTTTTTCGACCCTATTTTTTGACTTACTCTCTTGTTTTGTTTAAGCTGGAACCAATCCCACGAGATTTACGTATGTATTCACAGAATAAGGAGGAACAATGAGACCGAAGACTCTATTCCGAAGGGATTTTATAAAGACAGTCCTGGCCGGTATTCCCGCTGTCGCACTGGATTGGGCTTCGTTTCCAAAGGGAAAGTCTACACAAACGAACGCCTATGACTATGATGCGGTTATAATCGGCTCGGGTTTGGGCGGATTGAGCTGTGCAGCGGCCTTTGCCCGTCAGGGTTTTAAGCCACTTGTCATCGAACAGCATCACACACCTGGCGGATATGCCACAACGTTCAAGAGACCGGGAGGCTTTGAGTTTGATGTCTCACTCCATTCCACAACAGTCGGGGAAAGGGAGGGAATTCACAATCTGATTCCTGGATTCCCCGAGATAAAAGATGTCGAATTTGTGCCCCATCACAATCTCTACAGAGTGATCTATCCCGATCATGATATCCGCGTACCTATGAAGGATCTTCCGGCTTATATCAAAACTCTGGCTGGGCATTTTCCTGAAGAGAAACAGGGAATCGAAGAGATCTTCAAGGATATGGCAGGTTTGCTCAAGGATATCAACAGAATCCAGGGGGCGCAGGGACAGGTGGACATGTCCACATTCCCTAAGGATTATCCCTTCTTATTTAAAGTCTTTAACAAAACCTGGGGAGAAATGCTGGATGCCCGGATCAAAAATCCCAAATGCAAGGCGATAATCTCATCCCAATGGGGATACTATGGTCTTCCGCCTTCCAAGCTGTCGAGCTTTTATTATGCTCTTCCTGCATATAACTATCTGACCGAAGGCGGCTATTACCCGAAAGGGAAATCCCAGAAAATGAGCGATGCCTTTGTAGCGTTTATCGAGGAGCGTGGCGGTAGGGTGCTGCTTCGAAATCGTGTGGAACAAATCCTTGTGAAAGACAAGACAGCTTATGGCGTAAGGACCGCAGATGGGAAGACTTACACAGGAAAAGTTGTCGTATCCAACGCAAATGCCTACGATACATTCCATAAAATGGTGGAAGACAAAGAAATTTTGAAGCAACTCTATGCACGAATGGATAAGTTTAGTGTCAGCATCTCTTCGTTCCTTATTTTTCTGGGATTGAAAAAGAATTTGGTCAGAGAGGTGGGGATCGAAGATTCCGAGATATTTTATAACACCGGATATGACGCCGAGGCGGACTATGAGGCCTGTGTTAAGGCCGATTTAGACAATTTAGGTTATGGCTTAACACTCTATGACAACCTCTATAAAGGCTACTCTCCCGAGGGGAAGAACACTATCGGGATCATTCTCCTCCAGGGTTATGACCACTGGGAAAAATACGCCAAAGATTACTGGAATGGAAACAAGCAGGAATACCGAAAAGAAAAAGAGAGAATGGCCGACATACTGATCAAAAAGGTCGAAGACACACTCCTTCCCGGTTTGAGCGACTCCATAGAAGTTATAGAGATCGGGACACCTTTAACCAATATCCGCTATACCGGAAACTACAGAGGGGCGATATATGGATGGGACCAGACAATCGATAACTCGGGGAACAGGCGATTTCCAAACAGAACGCCTATTAAAAGTCTCTATCTCTCCGGCGCCTGGTCCAGCCCGGGTCATGGTTATGGCGGTGTCCTTCTTTCAGGACTCCAGTGCTTCGCTGAAATTATGAAGGAGTGGTAGGAAACCTTTGTGGGGCCGTTCGTTCGGGCTGGTGCCTCATATTAGAAAGACTGACCACGAAAAAAGGAGAAACCTTTTCCCAAACGGTCCGTTCGGGGAAAGAATCCAGTATCTTCGAATGAAAGCCTTCTAAGACTATCGAATTTCAAATTCCGTCCAAACCTCAAAAGAAATAGCTATTTAAGTTTGGTTGTGGGATAATCTTTCCAACCTAAGACGTAAATAAACGAGTGGAGAACATTATGGTTGAGACCATCTGTCAACTTTTTCTCAATACCATGAAGACTTATCCCAAAGATGATCTGATGCTCTATAAAAAGGAGGGGGATTATACACCCATCTCTACAGAGGAATTTGCAGATAACGTGAGAAATTTTGCTTTGGGGCTCAAATCTATGGGATTCGATGCCGGCGACAAGCTTATCATCCTCTCTGAAAACAGGCCGGAGTGGACGATGACTGATATTGCGACCTTGTGTTTGGGCGGCATCACAGTCCCTATATACACAAGTCTATCTCCCGAACAGGTGAAATACATCGTCAACGATTCCGATGCCAAAGCGGTCGTCTGTTCGAACGAGGAACTGTGGAATAAAGTCCAATCCGTCAAGAGCGAACTGCCCTTGGTCTCTCAGTTTATTACCTTTCTTACGGATGCTCCGGAAGGAGTGAAAACCTTCGACGAAGTCGTCAAGTTGGGAAAGCGGAAAGGCAAAGAAGAGCCTGAATTGTTCGAACAATTGGCACTCTCTGTCAAATCCTCCGATGTTGCGTCTGTTATTTATACATCTGGAACGACCGGAGAGCCAAAAGGTGTCATGCTGACTCACAGCAATTTCATCAGCAATGTGACATCGGTTTCCTCGATACTTCCTATATCGGATAAGGATACCTGCTTGTCTTTTTTGCCTCTTTCGCACAGTTATGAAAGAACTGTCACCTTTGCCATGCTCTACCATGGCTGCACCATAGGTTACGTAGAAAGCATGGAAACAGTGGCAGAGAATCTGCTCGAAGTAAGACCCACAGTCATGGGGGCCGTTCCCCGCTTATTCGAGAAAATTTATGCCAGGATTATGGATAATGTCCTATGCAGTTCGCCGTTGAAAAGGAAAATATTCTTTTGGGCGCTTAAAGTAGGAAAAGAAACTGGCCGCCGGCGATTAGAGAAAATGACGATTCCTGCCTCTCTCCGTTTCAAGAAAAATCTTGCCGACAAGCTCGTTTTTTCCAAGATTGTCGAAAAAACAGGCGGCCGGATAAGATTCTTCGTTACAGGGGCTGCACCTCTATCCAAAGACATCGCCGAGTTTTTCTATGCCATGGGGATTGTCGTCCTTGAAGCTTATGGGCTCACAGAAACATCGCCGGCCGCAACCTTCAACACCTTCGAAGATCTTAAATTCGGGACCGTCGGGAAACCCATCCCTGGTGTGGACGTAAAAATTGCGGCAGATGGAGAGATCCTGATTAGAGGTCCAAATGTGATGAAAGGATATTATAAGAAGGACAAAGAGACCAAAGAAGTCATCCGAGAGGATTGGTTCTATTCGGGGGATATCGGCCATTTCGACGAGGAGGGATTTCTCGTGATCACGGACAGGAAAAAGGATATCATCGTGACTGCTGGGGGGAAAAACGTGGCGCCCCAACAGATAGAAAACCTTTTGAAGACAAATCCCTATATCAATACAGCTGTAGCCGTAGGGGATAAAAGGAGATTCATTGCGGCTCTAATCGTCCCCGACTTCGACAAGCTCGAGGAATATGCCAAGCTCCATGACATCACCTATACGGACATTTCTGACCTGGTCGCCAAAGATGAGATCGTCGATTTTGTGCACCGAGAAGTGAATAAAAGCCTTGAAGATCTTGCAGCCTACGAGAAGGTCAAAAAAATCGCTCTCCTTGACCGGGATTTCGAGATTGCTCAAGGGGAGATCACCCCCACTCTGAAAGTCAAAAGAAACATTATAGAAAAAAAGTATGAGGGGATGATCGAATCTCTGTACGAAGAATAGCACGTACTCATCTCCATTACTGCGATGTGTGACCGTTCGAAAGTTCCAATTGGTGGTTCGAAAACACGCTCAGTTTCCCTGGCGAGGAAACTTCGCTCGGACGTGGGGGCTTCCCTCACATCTCCATTCTGGAGATGTCCCATGCCCGTCCAGCCCTACTCACGGTTTTCTCCACCACACAACTGGAACTTCCAAAAACGCAAAATGTTTCCAGCCATCGCAGTAATGGAGATGAGTACGAATTGCTCGATGTACTTTCAATATGTCTAGAACTCGGTATAATAGACCCGGAGTTTACATCCTATGGATTCAGAAGACGTTCTCTTTCGTGAAGTCCAGCGGTTCCGCCAGCTTTGGATATGGGTTGTCATTATCTTTTTGATGGGCCTGTCCTGGTACAGTTTTATCCAGCAGATCGTTGCGAAAATCCCCTTCGGAGCCCGGCCTGCGCCCGACCTTGTTATCATCGCTATGTGGATTCTTTTTGGATGGGCTTTTCCATTGATGGTCCTCAAAGCAGGATTAACGACTGAGGTTCGTGGAGATGGCATTTACATCCGGTTCATCCCTTTTCATCGCAAATTCCGGACGATGCCTTTTGAGGCCATTAAAACCTATGAGACAACAACATACAGGCCTTTGAAGGAATACGGTGGTTGGGGAATCCGGTATGGCGCCGCGGGCAAAGCCTACAATGTCAGTGGGAACAGGGGTGTTCAGTTGGTTCTTATCAGTGGACGGAAGATATTGCTCGGCTCACAAAAACCGGAGCAGCTGGTTCTGGCCATAGAAAATGCAAAGGGGAGCAGAAGTGAAAATAATAAGTCACAAGATCGATAGCTACACCGTAAGAATCTACGCCAGCGACCTGAAGGGAAGACGAACACGCTGGGGCGATAAGGTTATTCATTTATACTCAGGGGAAAAAGAGGTCGCTCAGGCGGTGTTCGCCATTGAGGGGAGTAAAATACCCGAGCCTTATTTTGAAGATGGGAAGATCTTTTATTTTGCTCCCAGCTCACAGTTCCAATCTGTCCTCAGTCTTTTGCGAAACCCGGAACCTGTATCTATTGCTTGGGAGCCCATCCATGATCCGAAAGAGCCGAACGATGGGGATGCCTACTTTATTGCAAAGCTTGAAAAAAGAGAGAAATAGAAAAATCGCTTGAAATTTATCAGCTGTTTGAGTTTATAATGGTAGCGGCGGATAAGACCGGGATGAATTTGAAACCTGTTTTTTACAAATTCATGGGGCGAAGGGGTTTTGTCACTTTCGGAGTGTTGTCTTTATTATTTCTGTCATCCACGGTGTTATCAGAGGAAATTATTGAGGAGTACCTCCAGGTAAAGAGACCTGTTGACCTTCTCTGGGAGATATATGAGGAGGTTGCGGGGCTCAAACGATTTGCGAATGACAATTTTATTAAGGGAGAATTCCATATAAACCTGGATGGGAATACGGAGAACAAGGAAGAGCACATCGTTGTTTTGAATCACTTCGCATTAGGGCAAGAAAAGATGCTTCTTCAGGTGACTTACTTTGAATCTCGAAGGAAAAACAGTCCCGTCAAATATGCCAAGTTTATCAGAGAGATCGAGTGCTGTATCCTGGAAGAGGGTGTAGAGATAGAAAGGAGTGACTATAGCGAAGTGGAGATCAGTTCGGTACTTCCAGAAATTCTCGAAGGTATTCGATACAAAAAAAAGTTCCTCGACCTCATCCGATAATCTGAATTATTCGGATAGAAAGAGAAATGCTGGCTGATCTTGGAAATTGATAAAGGGGGTTTGAAGGAGGACTCAATCTCTGCCAGCCAGCCAACTGAGATTGATCTTGACTGCATTATAACACATTTTATATCGATTTCATAGGTTTAATAAGATTTCTTCTATCTATATCAAATTGACCCGAGTGTTTCTCTGTGATAGGAGTGGGGCTTTGAAATTTCAGAAATTAATATCCTAAGGAGGTATTATGCACAAAAGAGAATACAGCAAACTGTGTTTAAGAGTTTTTTT
>JASFPP010000128.1:0-11624 GCA_050115915.1 Candidatus Aminicenantota bacterium | reverse complement strand
TGTCGAATGGATGAGAGAACAAGAGGGTGCTGATGTCGATCGCAATTATTTTCTTATCTGTTCTGGAGCACAGCAAGCATTAGACCTTATTGCCCGTGTTTTTATCGATCCTGGCGATCCCATCATCGTGGGATTACCGACATATCTTGGTGCTATCCAGGCATTCAAGGGCTACAGAGCAAATCTCATCGGCGTACCAGTGGACAAAGAGGGAATGGATGTGGAGAGGGTTGAAGAGATCTTGAAGGAGTTTGCTGAAAAAGGATTAAAGATCAAGTTCATCTACGTGGTTCCTGATTTTCAGAATCCGGCGGGTGTGACCATGAGCCTTGCGAGAAGGGAGAAGCTCCTGAATCTATGCTACGAATACGATACCGTTACCATCGATGACAGCCCCTACCGTGATTTAAGGTATGAGGGGGAGCCGCTTCCTATGGTGGGGCCGATGGACAAAAGGGGGTATGCTTTTTCGGTGCACACCTTTTCGAAGATCTTTTCTCCGGGTCCCCGTTTGGGCTGGATCGTTGCCAATCCTGCGATCATGGACAAGCTGGTGATGGCCAAACAGCCTACAGACCTTTGCACCTCATCGTTCACGCAGGCGATCTTGTTTGAATTCCTCGACCGGGGGCTCCTTAAACCCCATATCGAAAAGTCAGTGATTTATTACAGAAAAAAACAGAAGACCATGATCGAAGCCTTGGACAAGTATATGCCTAAAGATGCTGGCATTGATTGGACTCATCCTGAGGGAGGGCTTTTTCTGTGGATGTGTTTGCCAGAACACATGGATGCAGATGCCCTGTTTCCGAAAGCCGTTGAAAAGAAAGTTGCGTATGTCATGGGATCAGCCTTTCATTTTGACAGGAGCGGGAAGAATAGTCTGAGGCTCAATTTTTCTTACCCATCCGAAGAACAGATCGATGAAGGAATAAAACGTCTGGCCGACCTCTTCAAAGACGAGCTTTAATGGATTACGGATGGTTGTCCCTGGTCCCGCCATTACTTGCGATACTTCTCGCTTTTATCACACGAGAACCCGTTTTTAGCTTGGCCGTGGCCTGCCTGGCTGGCGTTCTCTTGATTGGGCAGGGTCTCTTGGGTTTTCCTGAACTCCTGGCCAAGTCCCTCGGGAACCGGGATTTCATGTGGGTTTGCCTTGTCGAGATCTGTATCGGGATTTTGGTGGCCTTCTATCAACGCTGCGGGGCTGTGAACATGTTTTCTTTGAGGGTGAGATCTCTGACAAAATCCAGAGTTCAGACTCAGATGCTGGCATGGGGTATGGGGATGTTTATCTTTTTCAGCGATTATTTTTCTCCCCTTTTTGTCGGGCCCGTGATGAGGAATCTCACGGACAAGGCACGAGTATCGAGGGAAAAATTGGCCTATATCTGTGATTCCACATCTGCGCCGGTGAGTGTTTTGGCACCGATCACGGGTTGGGCGGTTTATATTACGGGCCTACTTATCGGCATTGGTCCAGTGCTCGATAAACAAGATGCTATGGCATTGTTCATCAAATCCATCCCATTTAATTTCTATGGGATCCTTTCGGTAGTCATGGTTGCCTTAATCGCGGGGAAAGTGATTCCCGAATTCGGACCCATGAAAAAGGCTGAACGGCGTGCCGGTGAAACGGGTGATGTTCTCCGGCCGGGATCTGTGCCAATGATGAGCTCCGAACTCACGAATCTCCCTGTGTCGGAGAAAGGGAGGCCCAATATCTGGCTGAACTTTTTTATGCCCGTTTTGATTGTTATTACGGTGAACATGGTAACTTTTTTCGCTACAGGACAGGCCCGCGTGTTGGATAGTTTTATGCTCGCTGCAATTGTGTTGGGGACAATTATGTTTATCCAGAAGGTGGACAACTTGGGTGGCCTGATGAGGACGATGCAAGCCGGAATCAAAGGAGTGTTGCCTGCTGTACTGATATTGGCCTTTGCCTATGGCATTAATTTTGTGAGCCGTGAGATGGGGACGGCACACTATGTTGTGGAGTCAACAAAAGGATGGTTCAATCCAGCGCTTTTACCTGTGCTCGTGTTTGTGTTGAGCGCTTTTATCAGTTTTGCTACGGGCACATCGTGGGGGACGTTTGCCATTGTTATTCCTGTAGCTGTTCCTCTGGCTTTTGAGTTCGGTCAGGGGGAGATCACGACTCTGGTTCTGGGGACGATCGCGGCGGCTGCAGGAGGGGGTGTATTCGGAGACCATTGCTCGCCTCTTTCGGATACGACGGTTCTTTCGTCATTGGGTGCGGCATGCGACCATATGGACCATGTGAAGACTCAGATCCCTTATGCGCTGGTGGTGGCAGCATTGGCATCCGTCATTTATATCGCTATTGGGCTTGTATAGTCTGTAGAGTGATCGTGTGAGGCGATCATTGGTCGAATAGAAATTCTGTCTTCAAAGAGGAGTCCGACATGAGTCATTTTTTGGTGCTTGGGGCTGGAAAGATGGGGCGTGTTCTGGCCAAAGACCTTATCGAGAGCGGACCAGATTCTAAAGTCACTCTTGTGGATGTCGATTTTAACGCCCTTCAATACGCAAAGGAATTCATCGGGAGTGATAGGCTTGAGACTTTGCAAAGAGATATCGAAGACCGGGATCAGAGAGAAGAAGTTATGAAGGGTAAGGATGTTGTGCTTCTTGCGCTACTCCACCGTCACAGTCTTCCCTTGATTGGATCGGCAGTCCAGGAGGGTGTTCACTTTGTCGATATGGTAGGGGAGTTTACGCTGGAGCGTCTGGAATTCGATGAAGAAGCTAAGAAAAAAGACATCATAGCGATCTCTGGATGTGGTGTTTCACCCGGGATCACCAATGTGTGTGTGGGAAGGGGAGTGGAACTGCTGGATGAGACAGAGAACGCTCTGATCTATGTGGGCGGAAATCCTGTTGAGGGGAAGCCTCCCTTGAAATACCGGATTGTCTATGCAGTGAACAGTCTTCTCGGTTTGTATGAGAGGAAGGCATTGATTTTAAAAGATGGGAAGTTGACAAAAGTAGCCGCTTTATCGGGCGTGGAGCCCATCGCGTTTCCGCCGGATTTTCCGGAGATGGAGTGCTTTTATACCGATGGTTTGAATTCGTTAGCACATACTATGCAGGGAAAGCTAAGCGGAGAGCTTTCACAGAAAACGATCCGTTACTCAGGCCATGCGGCAGAGATCCAGACGCTCCAGGAATGCGGATTTTTCGAGAGAGAAACTATAGAGGTCGATGGTTTGGAAATTGTGCCAAGGAGAGTGACGGAGGTCGTTCTGGATAAGAAGATAGGTTTAGGCGATGAAAGAGATGTCACTCTGTTGCGTGTCGTCGTGGAAGGAAAGAAGTCAGGAGAACCGGCAACCCATGTCTTCGAGATGGTCGATCATTTTGATGAGGAGAAAAATTATACGTCTATGGGGAAAACCACAGCCTTTCCTTCATCGATCGCCGCCCTGATGATATTGAGTGGAGAGATAACACTGCGGGGAGTTGTGTTCCCCGAGGAGATATTCGTTGGTGAGCTCTATACGCCGTTCGTTGAGGCTCTAAAATCCCGCGGCGTCCTCATCTCCCACTCAAAAAAATAGGGGTCAGGCACCTACTTCCAGGGGTGGCAAAAAAGTGGACCAGGCACCTATTTTTTTAGCTGAGCTGATATTCGCCGGATGATGAACATATTTCCTTCTTCGTCGCTTTTTATAAAGTACATAAATTTTTCAGAAATGAATACAGGTTTATTATCTACCGTTGTCGTGCCCAAGAAATTTTCCTCATTGGAGAATACGTCCACTGATGTAGGAGATTCCTCTAGAGTGACGTCATTTTTTATTCGAAAGACAAAAACATAGCGCGTATTTAGTAGTATCCGATCGAAGAATGTTTTTTCCTGGGGTATTATCTTAAGGATTTTTCGAATCGCATTCTTAGGCCATCCCCTCTGTATACTTATTGATTCGATATCTTCATCGAAAAAGTCTCTTTCCCTTTTTTTAATTCGCTCAGGAGTAACATCTCGTTTAATAATTCCGGCAATTTTTCCTTCATTATCCAGTAATGTAATTTCATAATTATCGCTCACTGCGATCACCGAAAGATCTTCAGGAATTCGTCCTTCTATCCCGTATCATACATTAGAATAATTTTATTTAGAGCCACGGATTCGTTTCTCTAAGCCTTATAAAACCGTCGGATGTTTCTCTTTTGACTTCCTGGATTTTTGCTGCATGGGAACCGATGTTTATCTTGACATTTTGTTGGTGAAATTATATTGGAAAGTTAACGTAAAATTTTAATTCAATAGTGCATTTGGCGTTTGCAAACAAACAAAAAGGAGGATGAGAATGAAAGGATTTGTTTTACTTATAGGATCAGTTCTATCACTTGTGGTTCTCGTGGCATTCCATTATGCTGATGATTCCAAGTTTAATGGGTTGTACATGAACCTTGGGAATTTAGCGCGGCTATCCCATGCCAAAACACGGTCGATCAGCCCCGAAAATTTTACAGGAGAAAAGGGGAAAGCCGGGATGTCTGTCGATGGCCCGGCCGCTAAGGCCGCTCGGGATCTCGGCCAGGGATGGAAGGTTTCCCCCTATGTCAGAATTCAGTCGAAACAGGTTTTTATCCTCGCCGAAATAGAAGGATCAGGCGCAATCCAGCAGATTTGGATGACTCCCACCGGAAACTGGCGCTACTCAATCCTGCGATTCTACTGGGATGGTGAAAAGGAACCTTCGGTGGAAGTCCCGGTAGGCGATTTCTTCGCCTGTGGTTGGGGAAAGTATGCCCAAGTCAGTTCGTTGCCGGTGTGTGTGAATCCGGGAAGCGCCTTCAACTCTTATTGGGTCATGCCTTTCAGAAAGAGCTGTAGGATCACGATGGAAAACCTGGACGAGAAGGAAATGGTCCTCTATTATCAAATCAATTACACACTCACCGATGTTCCTGAAGATGCGGCTTACTTCCATGCTCAGTTTCGGAGGACGAATCCTGTGCCATATAAAGATGTCTACACCATCATCGACGGCATTAAAGGGTGGGGCCACTACGTGGGGACGTACATGTGCTGGGGTTCGAACAGCACAGGATGGTGGGGAGAAGGCGAGATAAAATTTTTCATGGATGGAGACACAAAATTTCCCACAATATGCGGCACCGGCACAGAGGATTATTTTTGCGGTTCTTATGGATTCGATGTGGATGGTCAGTACAAGGAATTTACCACGCCTCATGCAGGCATGCCCCAGGTTTTAAGACCGGACGGATTCATGCAATCCCAGCAACGTTTTGGGTTGTATCGCTGGCACATCATGGATCCGGTTCGGTTCGAAAAGGATTTGAGAGTGACCATCCAAGCTTTAGGTTGGAGATCGGGCGGGAGATATTTACCCCTCCAAGACGACTTAGCATCTGTGGCCTACTGGTATCAACAAGAACCCCATGGCTCATTCCCAAAATTGCCGGATAGAGATACTCTAGAAATAAAATAAATAGGTGCCAGGTCCACTTTTTTTCTACCCCTGGAAGTAGGTGCCTGACCCCTATTTTTAGGGGAGTTGGTCAGGAGTGAGGTGGTCGTAACACTCGAAGGGAATGTTTAATTCCTCAGCCACGGCCTTTAACTCTGCGAGATGATCGCCCAGAGCAGTCACCGGGTGATTGGAGTTGATCCTCCACTCGATTTTTCCGCATAATTTCAAATACCAATGCGGCCAATCCGGATTACAATTGGCCGACCGCTCTCTCCATTGCTCCTCAGTAGGCACATCTGTTTTACCACGTCCCGCGCACAAATAAAGCTGGTGATTGCGATACGAAAAGCGAGCCCAGGTCACTACACCTGGCACCCGCACCACGACCGAACTGGTCCCGCCTCCCGAGTTAAAATACATGTATGTCTGCCGCTCAGACCAGGCTCCCTCCAGAGAGTCATGGCTACCCTTTGCAAAAAAAGGCGCCAGCGCTCCCGAATTCACAAACCAGTACAGCCCCTCATCTACTCTCCAATAGCGGAGATCGTTAAATCCAACAGGCTCGCCCTCACATAGAAGTTTCAGAACCTGCATGGTGATGGCCGCTCCATCATCCGCCTCAGTAGCTGCGACCACTGTCTCACCATCGGATTCCGGCCTCAATCTGTTATTCAAAAGTCCCAGGGCTAAATCTGTCGCTGGATAATGCTCCACCCAATCCAACTGGTCCTGGACTCCTATAAAATCTAGGCCGAATTGCTCTTTGAGTTCGTGAAGCGCAAAATAAACTTTCATCTGGAAAATAACCATATCTTTGGTTAACTCTGTGAGCGGATCGGTTCCCAGCCGGATATCCATCCCTTTTTCCAGTAGAAAATCTAGCGCTGCTTCTGCTCTGCTATCAGGGATCTTTTCAGCCATTTTCACAAGCCTCAATCCATCGAATCCTTCTCTTGAAATTCCAAAATACCTCAAGAAATCCGCCTCGGATATTTTGTTCCACATCTGCATCGAACGAGGGCCCACTGCCCCGTAGATCGATCCTTTTAATTGATCGACTACAGCGCGAGCCTTGGATCTGTGCGAGTCATTGACCTCCACATCGATTCCCAGAGGGAGGGAAAACTCATAGTTCCCTTCGGCCAGAAATGCGGCAACGGCCTCCTTATATCCATCATGATCATCGAAATTTTCGATAAATAACCTGTCAGTCCGGATGCCAACGTGCGCAGTCCCTGCGACGCTGGCCAATAGGCCCACTCCCCCTGGAAAATCGGGGATCGCACTCCCCAACATGAGCTTCGGTATCTCCTTTGGAAGCTGCCACATCGGACTCACCGAAAAATCGGGGTAAGCCCATCCTCCCATAAAATTGATGAAACGTTCACCTCTTGCTTTTTTTATTACATCCATCCCCTCGGCCACGCTGGCAACAGGCTTATCCGGATTCAGCACGTGGGCCGTCCACCCACATCCCTCGATAACGCTCACCAATTCCTTCAGCTGTTTTTTCGTCACAGGCCACACTTCATCATTAGCGGTATCCCTACTATCTAAAGGCAAGTATATATCCACAACCTTGCTCATCACTGTCCTCCCTAGGAAATAAAAGGTTTATACAACTATATGTGATACAGCCTTCCAATTCAATAGAGCCAGGATCAAAGATTTTTGATCAAACTGAAATCTCTGATGGCAGCTGCTTGGAGAATAGGGCCCATGAATTTATCGATATTATCTCGATCTAAGGGAATGGGCATATTTTTGAGTTTTATCTCCAGTTGAGGATTTTTTGCGGCCTTGAGTGCTCTCTGGATATGGCATGGATTGAATTCAGGGATCTCCGCGAGCCTAGTGGGGAAGCCGACACAACGGGATAGTTTTATCATGCCTTCCGCAACGGCTCTGGCGAACTCGATCGGTTCCAATCCTGTTAGAGTTTTATCGATCAACCCGAATTTTTTATAAATTTTTGCCAGAATCTGAAGCTGTGATTGAATAGCAGGGGCAAAAAAGACCGTATAATGGGGATTCATAATAACACAGGCTCGACCATGGCTGAGGATATCGACCGGAGAAAAACTCGTTAAATGAGCAGCAGGGCTCGATGTGGTTCAGAACGTCTTCAATGGTTGCATCGCAGCAATTTTTCCCCTAAAATGTCCTTTCACCTTTCGAGAGTTATATTATGAATAAGATTGGAGACAAGGCGATGCCTACACACGATTTCTCGTTTGCTCTGGAAAATCCCCTTTCCGCATTGTTGAATAAACCGGCACATGATTTCCAGCGCTCTGATTTTGTGAAGATCATCGAACAGAGGAAGATCGAGCGCATCACTTTCCACTATACGGGACTCGATGGGCACCTCAAGGAGCTCAAATTTCCGATCCCGGACCGGCATAGGGCTGAAGTGATCCTCGCTGCTGGCGAGCGCGCTGACGGTTCGTCGCTCTTCAAGGGCATGGTGGATGCTACACTTTCTGATCTATATGTTGTCCCCGACTATAAAACGGCGTTTCTCAATCCCTTCGATGAGAACAGTCTGGATTTTATCTGCCGTTATTTGACCAGAGACGGCAAAAGAGCCGCTTTTGCACTGGACAACATTCTGGTCAATGCCACTGCGCATTTCAAAAGGACCACGGGACTTGAACTTCATGCCCTTGGTGAATTGGAGTTTTATCTCATCTTCGATAAGGAACCCAACATCTTCCGTTTGGAAAAACAACAGGGCTATCATGAATCCGCTCCCTTTATCAAGGGGGGGTTGATCTTGGACGAGATCGTCCACTACATCACTCAGATCACAGGAGCCGTCAAGTACTCTCACAGCGAAGTAGGATATGTGGACGACCTCAGGAGCGACCTGACCGAGATAAGCGGCAAGAGTGTCGAACAGCTCGAAGTGGAATTCTTGCCTAAGCCCATCGATGAGATGGCGGATGCGGTCATGCTGGGACGATGGATCATACGCAATGTCGCCTTCCAGTACGGATGTTTAGCGACTTTTGCACCCAAGATCGAAAAAGGCATTGCCGGAAATGGCTTGCACTTTCATCTGGAGCTGATGAAAAAGGGAACAAATATCATGTTGGATAAGTCCAAGCGATTTTCTGAACCTGCACGGCGCTTGGTGGGGGGATTGTGCGAGTACGCCGACACATTGACGGCCTTCGGTAATACAGTGGCATCGTCCTATCTGAGGCTTGTGCCCAAACAAGAAGCGCCTACCCGCATTTTCTGGAGCGATTTGAACAGGAGCGCTTTGATTCGTGTGCCTCTGGCTTGGTCCGATGTCAAAGATCTCTCCAAAACGATCAATCCGCAAGAGACGAGTGATATCAACGATTTCCAGAGCAAGCAGACGGTCGAGCTCCGGAGTCCTGATGGGAGTGCCCTTGTACATCTTCTTCTTGCGGGTGTGGTGATGGCTGTAGAATGGGGGCTCGGAGACGATCGGTCGCTTGAATTGGCGGAGAAATTATATGGGGCAGCTGACATCTCTCTGGATAAGAAAGCAATGGCCGCTTTTCCTAAGCTGCCATCGAGTTGTGTGGAATCAAGTGGACTATTGGCAAAAAAACGAGCCCTCTACGAAAAAGATGGGATCTTCCCGGCCAGCATTATCGATTATGTTATCGATCTCCTCAAGAACGAAGATGATGCCGGACTTAGCCGAAAGCTCTCTCAGCTATCCGGGGCGGATTTCCTACGGGAGATCCGAAAAGTCATGCACCGCGATCTCCACCGGAATTGATCTCTCAAATCAAGCTCTAATTCCAGGGAACCTGTCCTTCCATCCACAAAACGACAGAAAATATGTGCTTTTTTAGCAAGAAATAAGGAATTTTTTACGATAAATGTTGATATTTTTTTCGAATCGTGTATAATGAAGTTAAGTCTTATTTTTGCTGGCTGGGTAAGGCTTCATAATACCCTCCTTCATTATCCCCTTTTTGCTTATTTTCCCCAATACCCAACAGCCAGCATTCTCTTATATTTAAAAAATTTAATCTGTTCTTCAGGCTTAGATATGCTTCCCATATTGCGTATATCCCCATCATTAAATTTGAAAAGATAAATTCGTAGGCGCAAAAATTTCCGGTATTTCAAATAAATAGACTTATGATCTTGTGTGCCGAATGCGCTCGAAGCCGCTGACTCCGATAAACTTGAGCTTTTCTTCCTTTTCGATCTCGTCGAATAGGAGGTTCAAACCCAGGACATCACTGGAAACATGACCGGCGATGATCATGTTCAGGTTGGCCTTCTTAGCGCTTTCGAGGTGCTCCTCGCTGAAGTGCATGCCCACCAGAGTGCTCACTCCGCTGTTGGCGAATTTCTCGAATATCTCTTTAGAGCCTTCGGTCCCGCCTGTCATGTCGACAAAGATCTTTCCGCATTTATTATTCTCATCACCGTTGACTATCTTGGGTGCCACTTGAAGCTTCATCGACTTTTTATACTCGGGGATTGTTTTCAGTATATCCAAAATGTCTTTGAGTCTCTGAGGTTTTTTCTTCGCGAAGGTCTTGGTTAGATAATTGGCGACACAGTTGTCCGCAGGTGTATGGATGCACATCATCGGGATACCCATGGCTTTGGCCGCATCCACGGCTCTTGTGTGATTGACGGGTAGAAATCGTCTTTCCACTTCGCTGATCCTCTTGGCCATGAGCTGTTCAGCAACACTGATACTGATCCCGTGGTGGGCCAGGAGGTCGGCTTGTAGCCTCATGACTTCATAGAGGCGGGCAAGCGCATATCCTTCAGGATGATGGGAAATGAGCAGGTCGATCTTTTCCTTTTTATCTTTATTCAGCAAGTGTGTCAGAAGGATTTCTCCTACTTGCATGTCTATGCCGACGATGACTTTATTAATCTCCAGGTTTTTTTCGCCGTTCAGAATTCGCGTATCTGGATAGGGATTGAACAATCTGTCTTTATCATAAAATTCAATGTCGTCCTTCTCGAGCTTATCGAATCGTTCGTGTTCTTCTTTTAGAAGCTTCTTGACTTCGTTTCTACTCCTGAGGTCGTTGTTTATACCTGTCTCTACGGCTTTTTTATAAAATTTTTCAAGTTTCATAAAAATCTCCTTCTGTGGGATTGACCCATTCTTGCATCGCGTTCAGAATGAGTCGTTCGACCAAGGAGCTATATTATTACAAATACATCCAAAAAAAAACAGTGGCGTGTTTGATAAGAGATACAAAGTCGGCAATCCTCCAAAAGGCCACGTATTTCTTAAGCTTCGTCTCAGTTGGGAATATCAAATCCCAAGCCGGGATGAACGGAGGGAAAGAGAACCCCGTTGCGGAGAATAACGGCCCCATCACAGGGGTCGTCGATGAGGTCGAGATGACCATCGAGGTCGGCATAGTGCACATTGGGTCGTGCCAGGGCGAAATGGAGCCCTGCGGCGATGCTGAGAGCGGATTCATCCATGCAACCCACCATAACCTCCAGTCCGGCCGAACGGGCTACGGCATTGATCTGACGGGCAACAGCAATCCCTCCGACCTTCATCAGCTTGACATTGACCATGTCCACAAGTTCTCTTCTCGCTAGCCGAAATGCATCTCTCAGTGTCATAAGGCTTTCATCAGCCATAACTGGAATGGACACGCTCGATGTGACACGTCCCAGCAAGCCCGGCTGTCCTGTTGGCGTAGGTTGCTCGATCAATTCAAGACGACAGTAGCGTGTTTTTTCGACGAATTTGAGGGCTTGCTCGACGGTGAAACCTTGATTGGCATCGAATCTTAATTCAATCTCTGGTCCCACAGCTTCGCGGACCTTCTGCACCCGATCGATATCCGAGTCCACGTCTTTTCCTCCTTTGAGCTTCAGGCTTTTAAATCCCTGTGCCATATAATCTCGGGCACGCGCGACTGTTTCCATTTCAGGTAGGATACCAATCGTGACACTTGTTTTGATCCGGTCTCTGAATCCACCCAATAATTTCCATAAGGGGAGCCCGCACACTTTTCCGAGGATATCATGGAGGGCCATATCGACAGCTGCAAGGGCTGAAGATTGTGAGCCAAGCAGAGGGGCCAGTCTTTCGAGAAGCATAGCTGATCGCAGAGGATCCGAGCCATTGAGTGAAGGATGGACGATATCGCTCATGGCCTTGAGCACAGTCTC
>JASFPP010000127.1:0-11646 GCA_050115915.1 Candidatus Aminicenantota bacterium | reverse complement strand
AGGCCGTCGCCCTGTATGAGGAAGGAAGAACTCAGGACAGCATTCAGACTCTGAAAGACATTATCGAAGCGAGAGCCGATTTTGAATCGGCGTATATTTCGCTGGCCAAGATCTACGAATCCAACGGACAACTCAAAGAAGCTTTACAAACGATGGAGGAGGGGTATGCCAGAAACCCGGAAAACTTCGAGATTCTCTCCAAGTACGGCAAACTTTGTGCACGTGCTGGCCTCTACGAAAATGCAGAGGGTGCACTCAAGCAAGCGCTTGCGATCGTGGATTTCGATCCTGCAGTCTGGAATCAGTTGGGAGTCGTTTACATGCGAACGAAACAGGAAGAGCGGGCATTCGAACACTTTAATAAATCGCTGGCGTTGGACAAAAACAACGCGGAGGCCTTGAACAACCTGGGCATAATATTTCTTGGTAGACACAGGCGACCAAAGGATCCTTCGGCCAGCGAAAGAGCCATCGAATACTTCGAAAGAGCGGTCTCCCTCGACCAAAACTCTTATCTTTATCTTAACGGCTTGGGGAGTGCGTACAAAATGGGAGGACATCTGGATGAAGCCATCGACTGTTGGAAGAGGGCTCTCGAGATCAAACCTGATTACCCCTTATCCGCAGTCAATTTGGGAATCGCCTTCTACCAAAAGGCGGATAAGGCCCAATCCCTCAAATACCTCAACATGTATCTCACACTCAAGGGGGACTCGATGTCTCCCAACGAACGCAAAAGGATCGAATCGCTCATCAAAAAGGTGCATCAACTGGAATAGTCCACTCCACGGGCGGCATTTTCACTTTTTCGGGGAGGTGGGACATATCGCCAGTAGCGGCAAAGTGATATATCCCTTTGCGAAATTCCTCAGAGGCATCCATAGCCGCCCGGATGGCTCCATGGGGTCCTCTGATAACAGGAATAAACTTGCTCTTTTTGAAATAGGGGAGCAGCTCGAGCGCATTCTCATAGGGAGTGGACGTATCCCAGGTTCCGTGAACGATGACGGTCGGAATATCGGTCTCGAAGTTCTGACGGAATTCATCCCCAAGGTCACTCTGCCAAACCTCCCGTGTTAGCGTGTAGTGAGCGTTGATATCTCCCAGTATTTTGACTGCAGGGTCCGATTTTAGTTCGGCTTCTCGTTCAGGAGTAATGCCAGACCCATGATCGAGCATATAAAAACTGGCTGTCGTGTATCTCCTTGAGCCCCGGCGCTCGAGAACCCTTTGTGCAGCCTTACTAAAATCCCCGTTATCGAGTGCGATCACATCGGAGGGCCATGAGGACAATCCCCTCGAATATCCTCTGGCTAAACGTTTGACAGATCGAGCAGTGAAAAGGACATCCTGGGCTTTACCCGTTTTTCGATCGGTCATAGTGACTTTCACTGGCTCCCTTTCGACACGGCCTATCACAGTCTTAATGGCTTCGATCAAGCCACCCTCCGGAATAAAATGCTTTAGCTCGGGCGCTTTTTCCGCCTCGGCAGCCACAGACTTATAGACATTCCAAAGATGTCCGGGGTGATCATACGTGTGGTTGGGCCCTTCCATCCCACGAAGGATCGCGCGCTCTACAGTTTCCGGATAGTTACGCATAACCGTCATCCCCCAATGTGACCCAAAGCTGCCTCCCCATATTATGATCTTTTGATATCCCAATGCCTTGCAGACATCATTGACATCAGCCGCTGCCTCGATGACAGTCAGGCCACTCAGATCAATACCCTGTGATTCCCAGAATTCTTTTTCTCTTGTGCATATCGCACGAATTTTAGCTGCTTCTTCCTCTGCTGATATTTCTCTATCCAAAGGGAAATCGGCAGTGATCTCTATCAACGTATTCGGTTTAGATGATCCTATACCACGCTGCCCCACAACAACTACGTCTGAAATATCCACAAGTGGGCGCCACCTCTCCTCAAAGGTTCCAGGTTCTGCAAGGGATCCCTCCAGCCCCTGAAAACTCGGCCCACCATGCAGAAAGAAAATCGGAGGTGTGTCAGAGCGGGCTTTATCGGATCTTTTAAAACGATAGACCTCGACAGAAATCACAGCGCTGTTCTTCTTGGATCGTTTTGCAGGAACAAACATCATCCCCCGCTCGGCAGTAAAAAAGCCGCCATCTTTAAGTGGGACGCGCTCAGGATACAGGAAAAGCGTTCCTGGTTCCGGACTCTGAGCATAAACGCTCAGTGCTGTGACAAAAAGCATCGTGAAAATAGCCATTTCTCTGCGTAGCATGTTTTACCTCCTAAACGCAGCTTTCATGATTCATTCTAATCTTGGATTCTATTACCAGTCGTGAAAGTTTTCCTGCCCTCTTCTATGATTTCTCCCCTTCCCCTATTTACAGCTCAAAGCTGGATGTGGCCTCGAGAAAAAGCTCTATCTCTTCTGGCGTATTATAATGGCACGCCGATAATCGGATAAAACTTTGTATGCCCAGCTGCTTCAGCATCGCCGCGAAAAACGGATCTTGTCCAGGGGCATGGAGTCTGAGCTGTTTTTCCTTATAAAGTTCGCATCCCCTGGCTGATTCAATCCCTTTGAGGTTAAACCCGACAAGGCACGCGCGACTTGACAGGTCCTCTCCCATTCCATAGACGGTCACATGTTTCATATTCTTGAAGCCATCGACGTTATCCGACCCATGGATTATCCTGGACAGAAGACCTGTGGAATGTCCCTTAATCGCCTTCATAGAGGCGACAATCCGTTCGCGCCTATCTGAAGAATCTGTGAAATGGCCGCCAAGCCAGCACAGATAATCGACAACAGCTGACCAGGCCGCATAAGATTGATGCTCCACACCGCCCAAATCCCAACTCGTTTCGGGCTTATAAATATATTTCCAATGGGGGAGCTTCGCCAATCTATCCGAAAGGTGAGCATAACCACATCCCTTGACGCCATAATTTTTATAAGGTGCGATGACATAGGCATCTGCGCCTATCTCTTCAACGTCAATCAGATCAGATGGCGAATACTGGACACCATCGATCATCATAAATAAATCGGATTTTATCTTTCTTGCTTCTCTGATAATTGTTTGGACATCGAATATTTCGCCGGTAACGTTTGAAGTATGTATTACCGCAAGAAAACAGGTGTCCTTATCTATCTTTTCAAGAATAGTTTCCAGCGAAATAGACCCTGTTTCTCGATCGGGTTCGGCGACGCGCTCTTCCTTCCCGTACTTCTCGGCAAACTGCGTAACCGCACTGCGGACTGAAGCATGATCCAGTCCAGTTGTTACAACGTTCTTCCCTGGGATGGTGGAGAGGACCGCGTTCGTGATGCGGTATATCACATGGCTGCTGCTCCAGCCCGGCATTGTTTGCCCAGACTTCGCTCCGAAAAAGAGCATGAGGTCCTCAATCCCTTTGGCCGTGACCTCCATTGAGTGAGCTGAACCGGGATTTGCTCTTCCTTGTTGATCGGGCAGGCACGTTTCTTTGGCCATGGCTTCGATCACGGATTTGGGTCTTAAAGAGCCTGAAGCGGCCTCAAGGTAGATTCGTTTTCCTGTATAGGGATCCCAATCGACATATAAAAATTGGTTCCTGATTTTTTCCATTAACCAGGATGAAAACAGTCCTTTCTCATAATTTTTGTCCATGTTTCTGCCTCCTTCCTGTTAAACACCCTATCCCCCTCTTGAGCTTATAAGTAGGAATATCCTGGAACCTAAGGATTCAAAAGCAAATCTTGATCCATCAGAATTTGAAGCACAACGTTAGATTAATGAATCTGAAATCGGAATAGCACTTCTTCTTTTATCTTCACTTTTTATCTCTACAAAATCAAGAAAAAGAAATGCTTGCCCGTCGACTGCCGGATACTTGATTTTACCACGGATAAGAAGTCCCCTGTGCACTCGACATAAAGCTCGAGATTTAATATCATATTGAAGAAGGGACTTCTTTCAATGAAGGCAATTATGACCTTGAATTTTTCTTGATCTCAAAGATAGGCAATTAAGAATTTCCGAACTTTTAGGAGGGGTTATGAAAAAAATGCCGGCTCGAATTTTTTCCTTCGGCCATCTGTCGATATCAAAGTGAAATGGGAAAAATCCCCTTTGTATCGTAAAAAGGAGGGTGATATGAAATCTGCCCTAAAAAATAGATACTTGAACGTGTATGTTTTTGTGCTATTTATCGTGTTATGTCTAATTCTTCCCATATCAGCTCAAGAGCATATGGGGAAGGCAAGGATCAGCGGGGATGTTACCGATGAAAACGGCAAATCCCTCGAAGGAGTTTTGATTGTGGCTGAAAGCCTGCGATTCCAAACAAAACTCGAGGGCTATTCCGATGCGAACGGTCATTTTGCCATCGCAGGGATGGGAACGGGCAAATGGCGAATAACCGCTTCAAAGGAAGGCTACAACAGCTCCTACATCGATAAGGATGTCAGCCAGCTCAGAAAAAATCTACCCATAACATTCAAATTAAAGAAATTGGCGGGGTCTGATCCCGTTCTGGCGGATGAAGAATCATTCAAGTTGTTCGAGAAAGGGAACCGGTTTATCAAAGAAGAGAGGTATGATGAGGCCATAGTCGTTTTTGAAGATTTCCTCGCCAAATACCCAGATATCTACCATTCCCATCTAAACATTGGAAGCTGTTACCTCAAGATGGAAGAATGGGATAAAGCCGAGGCAGAGTTTAAGCTGGTCCTTGAGAAAACCCTGGAAAATTTTGGCGATTATAGAGATGATCCTCAGACAAGCATGCGGGCCTTTACCGGACTGGGAGAGATTTACCTGAAAAAGGAAGATTTTGAGACCGCCCGGCAATATTTTACACAGTCACTCGAGATCTCCCCCGAAGATGAAGTGGCGGCCTACAACGTGGCTGAGGTGCTATTTTCTCACCAGAAAGTGGATGACGCTATCAAATATCTTGAGTTGTCCATACAGATTAATAAAGACTGGTCCAAGCCTTATATGAAACTCGGATATGCCTATCTCAATAAGGGCGATTTCGATAAATCTCTCGAGTACTTTAATGCATTCATTGAAATGGACCCGGAAAATCCTGAGGCACCAAACGTGAAAAATATCATTGCCGCTATAGAAAAGATGAAAAAGGAAAAAAAGAGCTGAGTGGAAAGTTTTATTTTTTTATTTGGATTGTATCTAGTTTACGAAGTCTTTTTTGCTGAAAATTGTCGCGAAGAGAAAAATAGATCTTGTTCGTTCCTCGCTCTAGAGGGACTGTTATTTTTTCCCTAAGAGTATATCCTTCTTCGATATATTCTCTGAGTCTCTCGAGAGATAATTTTTTCCTTATCTCTTTTTTTTCTTCAAAAGAGCATTTTTGGTCTGTGTTTTTCACTTTTATACTGAGATCAATATCGTATTCGTATCGGCCATTCTCTTCCCGAAAATAAAGGGTTCCAAGAGGAATGGCAAAGAAGCATTGAATCGTGTAGTTTTCTTCCTTGTCTTTTTCTAGTGGACCTAAAGCTTTGGAGTAATCCAGAAAAGGAAGGATTCGAGGCGAGGACTCCGCTTTTTCTATTTTGCCTATACACTGATACTGTATCATATCGGGATCGCTCATGGCGTGTGTCATCATGGAGAATGGGAGCACTTCAAAATCAGTGTTCAATTTGAATTCGCCGGTGCTGTAGTAGTCAACAAAAACAAGGCGGAGAGGCGCTGAAAAATAGTCGGGATACTGGTTGTATACCCAGATCTGTGTGGACCTTTCTGTTCGTGTCCCCTGTTCAAGCATGTCAGCGCTAAGCTCTCTTAATCCTTTGTCAAAATCCAAGCCGGCGTCCCCCATGCTTTTTCTTATGACATCTGTGGGGGGGCCGAGAAGCACGTAAATTCGTCCCCTATCGGTCATCCATCCGGGGATCCCTTCTTTAAAAGCCTTATCAGCAAGAGCGATCCTTGTGTAGTAGAGGCTGCGGAATTCGTTTTCCTCCGTCTCGGGGGTGGGATCTCTTCTCTTCCAGAAATCCGCAACGAATTCATGCCTGTCTTCGGGGGGCATTTCACGGAAAATTTTATCCTCTTGCGGAGTAATGATATAACGGATGAGATCCAAAAATTTTTCGCTATTTTTGTCTATGGGAGACTCCACGATTTTATAAGAGGCACAGGCTGGAAAAAAATAGAGGATTAGTACTAAGAGCGAAAAATGAAATCTATGCAATTACCCTCCATACCTGCAAGTATTAAGTTTCTGCGGGGGATGAGGGAGGGATTTCTCCCTCCCTCTTTTTCCCTGATCTAGAAACTCCACTTAAAGCCAAGGCGGATACTGCGTACTCCACCAATACTGTCAATCCGTCCATAGTTAGGGTCAATTTCATATTCGGGTGGATCTTCAAAGAACGAAAGTTCTGCATCTGGATTCCTGTTTACACTAAGTGTTCTTCTCGCTGCGAGATTAAAGACATCAACGTAGAAACTCAGCTTTCCGTAGTTGCCAAGAGAGAAAGCTTTTTCAACTCTCATATCCAGCATGGTGCGGCTAGGATTTCTTCGGGTTCCAACAGGTTCAGCATTGACACTGGCGGCATATTCCGATTGAACGGGCGCATCGTCAGGGAGATAGACACGGGCTAAATTTCTTGCCCAGGGGCTTCCACTCCGGTGCTGGAAATAGGCCGTGACGACGAAATCCAAGGGGAGCATGACTGTTCCCATGAGCTTTATCTGCAGGGGGTGGTCGTAAGGCATGCGGCCATAGGCATTTATCAGCGTATTGGGATTATCGAGAAACCCAGTCTCTCCTTCTGACGCACCGTATCTGGGATCAGTGTTGCCCTTAAAGGCGCTGTAGATGATAGAGCCCTTGAACTGCCACCCGTTTGACATTCTTTTGTCGAATGTGAGCACACCAGCCATGTATTCCCTCTTGGTATCTGGTGGGGTTGTGCCAAGGTAAGTTTGTGTTGGAGCGTCCTCATTCAGGCCGTAGACGGTGAGCTGTTGGTCATCGGATGTTCCGAATTCTCCATCCCAACCAGGGTCTGTAACCGTGTAAGGCAGCCAGATAG
Organism: Candidatus Aminicenantota bacterium; assembly: GCA_050115915.1. Lineage (GTDB taxonomy): Bacteria > Acidobacteriota > Aminicenantia > Aminicenantales > Aminicenantaceae > WTAW01. Next base: position 4,617 of record JASFPP010000127.1, on the reverse strand, counting down.
GACTGCCATCGGGAAGCGTGGCATTAGGATCGTAGCCGTTGTTAAAATCTATGTCCTCGGTGAGGTTCTTGTTCACCTTGTAGATAAACTGGGCTCCTATCCTGAAATCCTCCATCACCTCCTGTTCAATTCCGGCTATAAACTCGTTCATGTAGGGGGCTTTGACATCCTGGTAATATTGCTGGTCGGGATCCATGTTTGTATAACTCATCAATCTGTACCTGTCTCCGTCCGGGTCTAAATACTGAGAATCAACAGGAACAGCCCAACTCGTCGATGGTTTAGGAAGGTCCATGTATCCGTTTTCGTTCAGGTCGTACCATCTCCATCTTATGGTTGAGCCGAAGAGCTGGGGTGCATTGTATTTGCCTGACCAGATGGATTCGTGATAGCGGGAAAATGAGAGTTTGATGGCTGTTTTTCCATCGCCGAACACATCGTACACGAGTCCGATTCGTGGGGAGAGGGTTGTGAACTCTACGGTTTTTCTATAAGGATAGGTGTACTCATCAAAGCAAGAAACTTGATTGAAATCTACGGATGGATCGTTGTGATACTGGTCGTTGAGAGCCTTTATAAGAATATTGGGGTCCTGAGCGGCCAGAACGGGGTGGAGGAACTCTGGCCCGACCTTGTAGTTGAGGAGTTCAGGCCGGTATTGCTCGGGTTCGTAGGCATAGGAATGGTCAAGACGGACACCGACATTGATGGCTAGTTTTCCTGCGGTGATCGAATCCTGTAAGTATCCCGAGAAGCGGCGGGTGTTGTCTTCACCGACCATCCCCCCGCCAAGATGCGAATAGGGACGGAGATAAAGCCGCCCATAGGGTCTTGAGGAGGAGTCATAATATTTATTTCCAGCAGCAAAGTCTCGCCAGTACGTGTAATAAGGATTGTCCCCCTGTTCAAATCCGACACACCTGTCTCGGATGTAATATGTGTCTTCCCATTCAGCTCCTGCTTTGAGTTCATGGCTTGCTCCCAACCACTCATCCTGGAATCTGGTTATCGCAGCGGAAACTCCGTATCTCTTACGGTAATAGTCATCTGTATAGCCGGCCCGTCCAAACGCAATAGCTTCTTCTCTATCATAAGTACGGTAGTTGTTGGCCGTCTCTTTACGCATCCAATTGGGGAAATAACGATTGACATAATTTCCCTTAACTTCGAGGAAGGTGTTTTGATCCAGAACCCAGTTAATGTGATGAGAGGTCGTGTAGACTTTTTCATGATCCACCGTCTGAGTTTCACTCCAAGCAGAGGAATTATCAGCATCAAGCCCCTGGACGGGCTCATTAACATCGTTGAAATGGAACATTCCCATGTACCGTATATTCTTGCCGAACTGAAAGGTCAATTTTGCGAAACCTAACCAGTCGGTATGTTTGTAGTCATAGGGTTCGATATCGTTCGGGTGAAAATTTGGATAGTTTGGATCGTAGATGGCCTGGATACGGAGATGTGGGGTGTAAGCAAGATCCTGTCTCCAATCTACGCGACGTCCGTTGAGGAAGAACCAGAGTCTGTCTTTGATGATCGGCCCGCCTAAGCTTGCTGAAGCATCCACATAATTCGCATATTTTTGGGGCGGATCGACATTAAGGGCCTCCATCTGCTCTTCTGACCACAAATCCTCTGCAAGTCCTGAGCCGGTATAGTAACCGCCGATTGAGCCAGTGTACCTGTTCCCGCCACTCTTTGAAACGATGTTAACAACAGCCACCTCTGTCAATCCCACTTCAGCCGGTAGGGAGCCAACCCCAATCTCTATTTCTTCGTAGATATCGACATTGACGTTAGCTGCAATGTAATGGGTCGTAGGATCATTCATGATCGCACCATCAAGCTGGTAGAGCGTACTCCTGAGCGGTCCGCCGAGAATAGATGTCATTCTGGTGTATTCTCGGCCCGACTCAGCTTCTATGGCCCCGGGTAGAGATTGCGTGATGCCATAAAGGTCGCGTGCATAGGGAATCGACATCAGAAAATCGGTATCATAATGGACACTCATTTTTGAAGATTCAACATCCACCACAGGTGACGTAGCCGTGACTGTGACCTCTTCCTCTAATGCCGCTGCCGCAAGAGTGATGCTCACTTCGGTTGTTTTGCCGACGTTGACGATCAAGTTCGGTCTGGTTACGGTCTTAAAGCCAGGCATTTCCACTCTTATAGTGCATTTACCCGGGAGAAGAGATGGAAAACGGAAGTGACCGGTATTTCCTGTGACATAACTCTTTTGCCCCATAACTGTAGGCCCCGATAGAGTAACAGTAGCTCCGGGGAGCGGATTTCCCGATTCATCGAGGACGGTTCCATAGAGAGTACCTGTCTGTCTGCCTTGTGCAAAGCCTATCGAAATTAGGCTCAGGGAGAAGAATGTAACCAGCAAGACTTTCAAGATTTTTACATGCATTTTTTTCTCCTTTTTAAATCTCCTCTTTCCTAGAGCGTCAGAGAAAGCCCGACACTCAACCCAAAACCTGTGTTTTAACTTTTTGCTGATATTCACCCCCTTTGCATGCATTCAGGAATATATTTCTCAAATGCACACGCTGAATAAAAAAACTCCAATGAGCCTTTGCCAACTTTTTGAGTTCTCCTCTGTTTTTATTCGATAAGGCATATGCGATTTTTTTATGCTCGTCTAATGTGATCTCCATGATCTCTGGATCTTGATAGGCCACATATCGAGCATAGTTATAGCGAAGGAGCTTCCCATGGAGGGACTGAAGGATTTGTTCTAAAATCCTGTTGGGCAGCACTGACCAAATCTTGGAATGGATCGCATTGTCCAAAGCAAGGAATCGCTCCACAAAAGCAGGTTTGCATAATTTCTCCATTTCCGCGTTCAAGTCCCCGATCTCTCGGATACAATCTGGAGTGATATGATCTACGGCCTGGCAAACGGCCAGAGCGTCGATGTCGCCCATAACCATAAAAATATCTTTGAGTTCATCAAATGAGATCTGTCTCACAGAGGCTTTTCTTTGGGAATCAATCGAGATGTATCCTTCAACACTCAATCGCAATAAGGCTTCTCGAACCGGAGTTGTGCTTACATCATAGCGGCTTGCAACATCTTTTTCGTAAATTCTCTGCCCCGCCTTAAGCTCGTTGTTGATAATGGCTTCTTTGAGGGAGTGATAGATGGATTGGCTAAGAGTTTTTGGAACATCGTACGGTGAGGAATTTTTCATACCCCCCTATTCCCACAAAATTTTATAAGCTATATTTTATAAAGCAAAATTCGTGCCAAATAGATTATCTTGTAACTTGTTATTTATCTGTGTTTTATAATATCATGATTACAAAATAGAACAATAATAATCCAATTAATTGAATTTTTATTCAAATAATTGAAAATTGTGTGGTTTCAGCAGAGAGGTCTATTAAGCAAACCTTCCATTAAAAAACCACTGGATGGATAGACGGAAAGAGGAAAAAGGAGGTGATGGGAAAGAATTATTATTTTATGTTTACGACATCTAATTTGCGCAGTCTTTTTTGACGGATATTATCGCGGAGGGAAAAATAGATGTTGTTCGCTCCATTCTCCAAGGGAACGCTTATCACTTCGCTTAACGTTTGCCTGTTTTTGAGACTTGTCCTGAGATCCTCGAGAGAGAGACTCCTTTTGATCTCTTTATTTTGTTCATAGGTGCTATTTGTCCCTATATTTTGCACCATAATGCTGAGCTCGATATCATAGATATATTCCTCGTTTTCTTTCCGAAATTGGAGCGCTCCCAGAGGAACTTCAAAAAAGCAGTCGATCGTGATGTTACCGCTCTTGTCTTTTACCGGTTCGCCCAAAGCTTTCGAGTAATCAAGAAAAGGGAGTATGCGCGGCGAAGACTCCCACTCTTCTATTTCTCCTATTGTCTGAAACTGTATCATGTCGGGATCGCTCATGATGTGAGACACCAAGTTGAATGGTTTCACTGTCACGTCGGTGTTCAATTTATAATCGCCGGTGCCGTAATAGTCGACAAAAACGAGGCGAAGAGGCCCTGAGAAGTAGTTGGGGTACTGGTTATAGACCCAGATCTGTGTCGACCTCTCTGTTCGTGTTCCCTCCTCGAGCATGTCTGTGCTGAGTTCCCGCAATCCTTTATTGAAATCCAAGGTGGCGTCCCCCATACTTTTTTTTATAACATCCGTGGGAGGGCCGAGAAGCACATAAATCCGTCCTCTATCGGTCATCCAGCCGGGAATCCCTGCTCTAAAAGCTTTCGTCGCACGAGCGATCCTTGTGTAATAGATATCACGAAACTCGTTTTCAGCGGTCTCCGGATCCGGATCTCTTCTCTTCCAGAAATCCGCAACGAATTCGTGCCTGTCTTCGGGAGGCATTTCCCGGAAAATTCTTTCTTCCTGGGGAGTCACGATATAACGGATGAGGTCTAAAAATTTTTGGCTATTTGGATCTATGGGAGCTTCCGCGATCTCATAAGACGCACAGGTGTAAAAAAAACAGAGGAGGAAAATGAGGAGGAAAAAATACATAATACGCATCTGAAACTCCTGGGGAAGACTCCCTATTTCTTACTTATTTCAATCAGCAATAAACCATTAATGTTAGAAAAATTCAATCCGAACACCAAATACGACAAT
>JASFPP010000126.1:0-11723 GCA_050115915.1 Candidatus Aminicenantota bacterium | reverse complement strand
ATTTTTGTTGCGACGATGATTTTGCGAAAACTTTCGAGGTCGAGATGGCTCATGGGCAGTTTTTCTCCGAAGAGATCACAAAAGGAGGCTCTATCCAATCGGGACAGGTCGTGATCAACGAACAACTTGCAGAAATCATTGGTAAGGAGAATCCAGTAGGCATGCGGCTATCCAAACGAGGCTGGCAGGCCACGATTTTAGGTGTCGTCAAAGATTTCAATTACTGGCCCCTTTATCGGAGAAGCGGACCGCTGATCATTTTCCATAAGAGTTACAATGATGCACCCCATCGGTATCGTTATATATTTGCAAGGATAAGATCAGAGAATATTCAACAAACAATCGCGGGCATCAAAGAGATCTATGAGACATTCAATCCAGAATTTCCCTTCATCTACAGGTTTCTCGAGGATGATTATGTCGGACTCTATGTCTCTGAAGAACGAACGGGATCTGTGGTGAAGTATTTCTCCCTGCTTGCCATCTTGGTATCCTGTCTGGGGCTTTTCGGGCTGGCTTCCTTTTTGGCGGAGCAGCGCACCAAGGAGATCGGCATCCGTAAAGTTCTCGGATCATCTGTCCAAGGAATAATCCTTTTGCTTTCTAAAGAATTCGTCAAGTGGGTTGTGCTGGCCAATATCATTGCCTGGCCCATCGCCTGGTTGATGTCCAGGGCCTGGCTCCAGAATTTTGCTTACCGAACATCGATCGAAGCCTGGGTGTTCCTGTTCGCGGGTACTCTAGCTCTGGGCATCGCTGTGCTGACCGTAAGCTACCAGTCCATCAAAGCCGCCACCGCCAATCCCGTCGACTGCCTCCGCTACGAATAAAATAGGGGTCAGGCACCTATTTCCAGGGGTGGGAAAAATGTGGACCTGGCACCGATTTTTAATTGGGGGTATACTCTCCGAACGGACTTTTGGGGGGTGACCGCTCCACCTTTAAATAGCTTGTGTCCAATCCCTGGATTGATTTTTAGAAACCCCTGGCATAAAATTCCCGCTGAGTAAACTGCGGTTTTATGATGGTCAAACTTAACTGGCTATAATAGAATCGGACATTTGGTCATCGCATGAAAACGTCAATAGATATGGCTCGCTGGTTTTTGGAGGATAAAGGATTGCTTGCCGATCAGATCAATCCTGATGCTTTGCTCGATGATTTCCTGATTGAGATGGATAAGGGTTTGGCTGGAGAGACGAGCTCACTGGCTATGATCCCCACTTATATAACAATTGATAAACCTGTTCCTGCCTTTAAACCTGTCATCGCTCTAGATGCGGGCGGGACGAACCTCCGTGTGGCGACGGTCGTTTTCGACGAGGAAGGAAATCCCAAGATCAGCAACCTGAACAAGCACAAAATGCCGGGGAGTGAAGGGTTATTAAGCAAGGATGAATTTTTCGATAAGTTTGTTAAATATCTTTTGCCGTATGCTGATCACGCCGATTCCGTGGGATTTTGCTTTTCTTATCCGGCCGAGATTTCCCCTGAGCGCGATGGCAGGCTGCTTTCCTGGACAAAAGAGATCAAAGCACCTGATATTGTGGGTGATTTCATCGGCAAAAATATTTTCGACCGGCTGGAGCAAGAAGGTCACAAGTTAAGATTTATGCTTCTTAACGACACGGTCGCGACACTGCTGGCCGGAAAGAGCATCGATACTGGCCAAAAATATAGCGCCTATGTTGGATTTATTTTGGGGACCGGAACGAACACGGCATACATTGAATCCAATTCCAATATCACCAAATGTTATGGTTTGGATCCTGAAGGTTCACAAGCGATCAACACCGAATCCGGCAATTTCAGTAAATGTCCCCGAAGTCCCATCGATATCGAGTTCGATCGAACGACTGAGAATCCCGGGCAATACTTGTTCGAGAAAATGATCTCCGGAGCTTATCTTGGAGGATTGTGTCTTCAGGCATTAAAAAAAGCGGCTGAGGAGGATCTATTTTCTAGAGCAGGGGCCTATTGGATCGACTGGCGAGATGGCCTCTCGACATATGAAGTGGACGCTATTTTAAGAGATCCAGGCCGGGGAATCGATTGGGGCAGAGTTGAAATGCCGGCCAAAGACATCGAGTTAATCCAGCATTTATGCGCGGCCCTTTGCGAGAGAGCTGCCCTTTTTGCTGCACTCAACGTGAGTGCTGCCATCCTCAAATCACAGATCAGGAAATCCTCATCTCCTCCCATCTGTGTGAACATCGATGGGTCAGTCTACTACAAGATCAAGGGATTCTCTAAAAAGGTCGAAGAATACCTCGAAAAGATCCTGGGACCAAAGCCTATATCCTACGAACTCATCCGAGTGAACGATTCTCCCCTTATAGGAGCCGCAGTCGCCGGACTCATGTGTTGATCATTTGACTCGAAAAATTTCCTGTGGTAAAAGAAAAATTCAGAGGTTCTGTTTACGAAAAAGAAGTCACTATCCTGTCTTTGGTTTTTCTTTTTACAAAACGACCGAAACAGATAAAAAACTGAGGGCTTTTGCCCTTGGATTACCGTGCTGAGGAGTTTGTCATGTATAAAGTTGTTTTGCTCCGCCATGGCGAGAGCATTTGGAACAAAGAGAACCTTTTTACGGGTTGGACAGATGTGGACCTCAATGAAAAAGGCGTCCGCGAGGCCATAGAGTCGGGAAGAGTTCTCAGAGAGGAAGGCTATGTGTTCGACGTTGCCTACACATCGGTGCTGAAACGGGCTGTCAGGTCCCTGTGGCTGGCCCTGGATGAGCTCGACATGATGTGGATCCCGGTCTACAGGTCCTGGCGCCTCAATGAGCGTCATTACGGAGCTTTACAGGGTCTGAATAAGGCGGAGACCGCAAAAAAATTCGGCGAAGAAAAAGTCCTTCAGTGGCGCCGGAGTTACGATGTCCGTCCGCCCCTCCTCGATGAGGATGACGAGCGCTATCCTGGAAAGGATCCCCGATACGCAAAACTCCCCAAACATCTTCTTCCCCGTGGTGAATGCCTCAAAGACACGGTTGAGCGATTCCTTCCTTACTGGGAAGACACCATCGCTCCTGCCGTCCTCGAGGGAAAGCGTGTGATCATATCCGCCCATGGAAACAGCCTTCGTGCCCTCGTCAAACATCTTGATAACCTCACTAACGAGGAGGTCATCCGTTTGAACATTCCCACCGGAATCCCTCTGGTCTATGAATTGGACGAGGACCTGCAGCCCCTGAAGAGCTATTACATCGGCGACCAGGAGGCCGTGAAAAAGGCGATGGATGCTGTTAAAAAGCAGGGCAAAGCCAAATAGATGCTGTCATAGATATCTTTTGCATAAACGGATAACATAAGAAAAAGAAAATAAATAATCACCGGGGATTTACAAGAGGCTTTTTTAACTAAAAGATTTTAAAGGGGAGCGTGAGAAATTTAAAGGGAGGCGTTTGTGAACGACACCAACATGCAGCCGACATCCTATAGAGATATGGGACTCGTAAACACAAGAGAGATGTTTCAAAAGGCCATGGCGGAGGGATATGCTGTGCCCGCCTATAATTTCAACAACCTGGAGCAATTGCAGGCGATTGTAATCGGCTGTGCGGAAACGCGATCGCCGGTAATTCTTCAATGTTCCGAAAGTGCGATCAAGTACATCCATCCTGCCCTGTTGCCCCATTTAGTCGAAGGGGCTCTGGCAATGATAGAGGAAAGAGGTGTTGACATCCCTGTCGCCCTCCACCTCGACCACGGGGCCACTTTTGAAATAGCTAAAAACTGCATCGACTCCGGTTTTTCATCTGTCATGATCGATGGATCCCACCATTGCTATGCTACTAATGTCCAACTCACCAAGCAGGTTGTAGACTATGCCCATACAAAAGATGTGACTGTGGAAGGGGAATTGGGTGTGCTGGCCGGGATTGAGGACGATGTCTCTGCGGAGACCTCCCATTATACGAAACCCGAAGAGGTGGAGGATTTTGTGAGCCAAACGGGTGTCGATAGTCTGGCCATTTCGATCGGCACATCCCACGGGGCGTATAAATTCAAAGTCGAACCGGGAAAGGAGATCCCTCCTCTGCGGTTTGACATCCTGGAAGCGATCGAGGAACGGTTGCCCGGTTTTCCCATAGTGCTCCACGGGGCGTCCTCTGTCCTTCCCGAGTATGTGGAGATGATCAACATGTTCGGGGGCAAACTTGACAATGCTGTGGGCATCCCGGAGGATCAGTTACAAAAAGCGTCAAAATCTGCTGTCTGCAAGATCAACATTGACAGCGACGGACGATTGGCCATGACGGCCACAATCCGGAGAGTATTTGCCGAAAAACCGGAAGTATTCGATCCGCGAAAGTATCTCGGCCCCGCGCGTGATGCCCTCATCGGTATGATCAAAGCTAAAAATGAAACGGTGCTTGGCAGTGCAGGGAGAGCTTGACCAGAAGTGCGAGCAAAACCGAATCGGATAAAAGTTGAACGGATGTTTTTTGGTCTGTCCCAACCGATCAACTCTGAGTTTTGGAGGATAAAATGGCTTCAGATGAACTCGATTTTTCCATAGAGATTCTGGGTGAATGCCGCATCCCCTCTCCCATGAAGGGCGTTCCCTTTGTGGGTGAAAAAGACCACGTGCTCTATCACTCGAACTTTGCGGACATCCAGTCTTACCTCGATGAAGACAGAAACCCTCCACATTTCGAGATGGCCGGCCCGAGGGAAAAAATATACTTCGATCCGTCCAAGCTCAAGTGCGGCATCGTTACATGTGGAGGCCTCTGCCCAGGCCAGAATGATGTCATCCGGGCGATCGTTATGAGCCTTTACTACCACTACGGCGTCAAAACCGTTTTTGGCTATCGTTTTGGGTTTGAGGGCCTCAGCCACAAATACGGACACACACCACTGGAGCTCGATCCCGATGTCGTCGATGATATCCACAAATGGGGTGGGACGATCCTCGGTTCTTCCCGGGGGCCCCAGGATGTCGCCGATATGGTGGACACCCTGGAACAGATGAATGTGGGACTTCTGTTCACCATAGGCGGGGATGGCACGCTCAAGGGAGCGCAGGCCATCGCCGAAGAGATCACGCGCCGAGGAGTGAATATCGGGATCGTGGGGATTCCCAAAACCATCGACAATGATATCTCCTATGTGGCCAAATCCTTCGGCTTCGAGACGGCCGTTTCTAACACAAGAACGGCCATATACGGTGCTCACACAGAGGCATTGGGAGTGAGAAACGGAGTGGGTCTTGTAAAGCTGATGGGCCGATACTCCGGTTTTATTGCGGCATACGCGTCCCTCGCGAACAATGATGTCAATTTCTGTTTGGTGCCCGAAGTGCCTTTTTCCCTCGAAGTTTTTCTCAAGGCTTTGCGGAAAAGGCTGAATGCCCGGGGGCATGCCGTCATTGTCGTCGGGGAGGGGGCCGGACAGGATCTGATGGAGAAGACCTGTAAAAAGGATGCATCGGGAAATATCAAACTGGAGGATATAGGAGTTTTCCTCAAAGACAGGATCAATGACTATTTCGCAAAAATCGGTGCGGATGTCTATTTAAAGTACATCGACCCGAGTTACACCATCCGGAGCGTGCCTGCCAACCCGAGCGATTCGGCATTCTGTTTGGTGCTGGGTCATGATGCCGTGCATGCGGGCATGACCGGACGGACAAACATGCTCGTGGGTCACTGGAACGAGCAATTCACACACGTGCCGATCCGGATGGCCGTCTCTAAGCGCAAGCAGATCGATCCGCATGGCAGGCTGTGGAGCGATGTCCTCGCCAGCACAGGGCAGCCCAAAGATCTAAACTGAGTTAGAATGAATAATCAAGGATCAATGGTAAATAAAGACTTGGAGCGAAATTAATTCTTGAGGATAAGTTGAGATTAGAAGAGAAACTGAGGCGGGATGCTGAAGCCATCTTTCGCGCGGGCCTCGATGCCGTCGATCCCAAAAATGCGATCGCAAAATTTCTGACGCAAAGAGGCCATGAGTTGATCGTTGACGATTCTTCTTATGAGCTCGAGAACTTTGCAAATATCTATGTCATCGGTACGGGGAAAGCATCGGCTGCCATGGCCCAGGGTGTGGAGATGATTCTGGGCGATCGCATTAAAGCTGGCGTGGTCAATGTTAAATACGATCACTCTTTGCCGCTGGATTTCATCGAGCTCCATGAAGCGGGACATCCTATCCCTGATGAAGCAGGCATGGAGGGGACGCGAGAGATCATCAGGCTTCTAGAGAAGTCCGGCGGAAGCGATCTGGTTATATGTTTGATCTCGGGCGGGGGATCGGCACTTCTACCCTATCCGGTGGAAGGGATCACTCTCGATGAGAAGAAGCAATTGACGCAGATCCTGTTGGAGATCGGCGCCACTATCCATGAGATCAATGCCTTGCGAAAACATGTGTCCCTTGTCAAGGGGGGAAGGCTGGCGCGGTTAACCTATCCTGCGACACTCGTCACTCTAATCCTATCGGATGTGGTCGGTGACGACCTGGACACAATCGCATCGGGCCCCACGGTCCCTGATCGGAGCACCTATGCCGATTGTCTGCGGATCCTGCAGAAATATTCTGTGCAGGACAAAATCCCTGGTAGTGTCCTCGATCATATGGAGAAGGGAGCTCAGGGAAAAATTGAGGAGACGCCAAAAGTGGGTGATCCTGTCTTTCGAAAGACACAGAATGTGATCGTGGCCAACAATTCCCTCGCTCTCCAAGCCTCCAGGAGAAAGGCCGATGAGCTCGGCTACAACAGCCTCATCCTGTCTTCATCCATAGAGGGGGAGGCCAGGGAGGTCGCTCTCGAACACGCTGCCATTGCCAGGGAGATTTTGCTGATAGACCGGCCTGTGCCCAAACCCGGATGTGTTATATCGGGCGGAGAGACTACGGTCACGATCAGGGGGAAGGGTAAGGGAGGCCGCAACCAGGAATTCGTGCTGGCTGCGGCGATCGCCATAGCCGGCCTGGAGAACGTGGTTATACTGAGCGGAGGCACAGACGGAAGCGATGGCCCCACGGATGCGGCCGGCGCATTCGCTGAGGGCGATACAATCCAACGGGCGAAAAACCAAGGTTTGGATGCCAAGGATTTTCTCCGCAACAACGATTCCTACTCTTTTTTCCAGCCTCTAGACGATCTGTTCAAAACAGGCCCCACGTTCACTAATGTCATGGATTTACGAGTGGTCATGGTCGGTGATTGATCTCACGAAAGCTCGAGCCATTCCATGGTTTTATCCAGAATATGACGATAGACATCCTGTTCGGATGGGCCCATGGATTTGGGGGTACGAAACGAGTGATCGCCTCCCTCAATAATTGCCAGTTCCCAGGGAGTTTGGAGTTTGTTCAACACGATCGCAAGTTGTTCCAGATTACAGAGGGAGTCCCTCGTTCCGGCGAAAAAGAGCATCGGCGCTTTTATCGAATAGAGATGAGAATCCCGTAGCTTCTCAGTCTGTCCGGGTGGGTGCAGGGGGTAGCCGAGAAAGATGAGCTTTTCAACAGGGAGCCTCCCATCAGACGCCAATTGTGAGGCGATCCGGCCGCCCATTGACTTGCCTGCGGCTATGATGTGCTCTGTTCCGTATTCGGGATGATCCCTTAAGAAGGAATAGACAGCGAGCCAGGTGGCCTCCAGTTTTTTCTGCGGATCCGGTGCCTTTTTCCCCTTCTCTTTGTAAGGAAAATTGAACCGGAGGGTGAGACAGCTGGCCTGAGTGAGCTTTGAAGCTAAATAAACGAGCAGAGGTTGATTCATATCGTTTCCGGCGCCGTGGGCCAGTATCATGGCCTTGTCCATGCCTTTGCGGTCTCTTAGAGGAATGGATATTACACCGGATACTGCCTCCGCGTTATCAATGGGGATAAACACCTCTTTGGTCCTCGTCCCCATCATCTCTTCAGTTGCAGACATTCTATCTCTTTTATTAGTCATGCGGACTCCTCTTTAATGGTCTGTCACGGGCATAATGGCAACAAGTAACCCATTCTAACTTAAGGCGGATCTCAATAAGCTGCCAGTTTTTTTATTTTGCGGCCAGATAGTCTTTGAGGTAGCGGGCCGTGTGAGATCTTTGGGATTTGATGACATTTTCAGGGGAACCCTCAACAACAATCTCTCCGCCAGAATCCCCACCCTCGGGGCCTAGGTCGATGATGTAATCGGCACACTTGATCATATCGAGGTTGTGTTCGATGACAACCACTGTGTTTCCCTCCTCGACAAGCTTTTGAAAGGTCTCCAAAAGGACCGCCACGTCATCGGGATGGAGTCCTATAGTGGGCTCATCAAAAAGGTACAGGATGTTTGTGTTCTTCTGGTGGACGAGATTGTGAGCCAGTTTGATCCTCTGGAGCTCTCCCCCCGAGAGAGTCGTCGTTGGCTGGCCCAGCCTTAGATATCCCAAACCCACTTCGATAAGGGGCCGCAGTTTTTTCGTGATCTTTGCGTTGTCCGAAAAAAAGGCGACTGCCTCTGATATGCTCATCTGGAGGATGTCGTCGATATTCTTCCCCCGGTATTTCACGTCCAGGATCTCGCTCTTGAAACGTTTTCCCTTGCAGGCCTCGCATGTCAGGACGATATCGGAAAGAAATTGCATCTCGACGATTTGGTGCCCCGCGCCTTTACATTCATCGCACCGGCCTCCATCGGTGTTGAAGGAAAAGAATCCGGGTTTGTATCGCAGAGCCTTTGCCTCTCTTGTTTGAGAGAAGAGCTGCCGGATCTCGTCCATGGCTTTGGTGTAGGTGGCGGGGATGGACCGGGGTGAAGTGCTCAGAGGAGATTGGTCGACCATTATGATCTTGTCCACGGTTTCCCTCCCCTGAATGTCTTTAAAGCCATCCGTGGATTGTCCGTTCCATCCTTTGTAGAGGACATCATGGAGCAGCGTGCTTTTCCCCGAACCGGAGACCCCGGTTACACACGTAAAGGCGTGAAGCTGGATCTTCACGTCCAGGTTTTTGAGGTTGTGTTTGTTGGCATTGGTAATGATAATATAATCCCGAGCCTTCCGCCTGTTTCCGGGAATCTCAATCCGCTCTTCGTGCCTCATGTATCTGGCAGTGAGAGATGGAGGGAATTTGAGAAATCGAGACATCTCGCCTGCAAAGATCACTTCGCCGCCGTTCTCTCCAGCTCCTGGACCGAGGTCGATGATGTATTCTGCGGATTTGATTATCTCCGGGTCGTGTTCGACGACCATTACCGTGTTCCCCATGTCCTTCAAGGACTTCAGGATCTCGATCAGGCGGTGATTGTCACGAGCATGGAGTCCAATGCTCGGTTCATCCAGCACAAAGAGTGTTCCGACAAGAGATGTGCTCAGAGCGGCGGCAAGGTTGATCCTCTGGGCTTCCCCGCCGCTGAGAGTGAACGTCATGCGGTCGAGGGTGATGTAGTCCAGCCCCACTTCCAGAAGAAATTTTAATCGCCCCTGGATCTCGGCGAGCAGTTTTTCAGCCACCTGTTTTTCGAAAGGTGTTAAAACTACAGTGTTAAAGAAATCCTGTGTCTGCTGGACAGTTTTTTGTGTGACCTCTCCGATGGACTTGCCGCCGATCTTAACGCCCAGTGCCTGGGGATTCAGGCGCATTTGAGAACAATCAGGGCAGGGGATGTATTTTCTGTAGCGGGCAAGTAAAACGCGCACCTGGACCTTGTATTTTTTCTTCTGGAGCCTATCGAAGAAGCCTAAAACGCCTTTGTACCGGCCCTCACCCTCCAAAACGAATTTTTTCCAATCGTCAGTCAGGTCCTTATAGGGCACATCTATGGGGATCCCCCTGAGCTGCGCCTCCTCCAGAAGTCGCCTCATCCGCCTCCGGGAAACCGGTTTTGTCCATGGTTCTACAGCCCCCTCTTGAAGCGATTTTGTTTTGTCGGGGATAATTTTATCCTCGTCAAAGATCGCCAGGTCACCGAAACCATGACATGTGGGGCACGCTCCCTGAGGGCTGTTGAAGGAGAAAAGATTGGGGTAGGGATCCTCGTAGCGAATCTTGCATTTTTTGCATTCCAGTTTATCTGAAAAGAGAAAAACTTGCCCTGTTTCCGTGCGAATTTTGGCCCTTCCCTCTCCTTTGACCATGGCCATCTCTAATGAATCTGCCAATCTTTCCCGTTCGTCTCTGTCCAGAGTCATCCTGTCCACGAGTATATCAATGCTCTCTGATCCCCCAAGATCCACCTCGTCAAGATCAAAAATCTGGTTAGTTTTGACAACTCTCGTAAAACCATCCTTTCGAAGCTGTTCAAGGCCTTCTTCCTGGGGCCAAGAAAAGGAGATCCAGATCTTTGTCTCCGGAGGAAAAGCATACAAAGTTTCGATCATGGAGTCGACGGTATCTCTGTGGACAGCTTCGCCGCATTTCAAGCAGTGAACGACGCCGATCCGTGCGTACAGTACTCTCAGAAAATCATAGATCTCGGTGACTGTGGCCACTGTGGATCGGGGATTTTTCGTAACCGCTTTCTGCTGAATGGCAATGGCAGGCGTGATCCCTTCGATCCTTTCTGCATCCGGCTTATCCATCCGTTCCATGAATTGGCGTGCGTAGGCGGAGAGGGACTCGATGTAACGGCGCTGACCTTCGGCGTAGAGGGTGTCAAAGGCCAACGAGGACTTCCCTGACCCGGAGACACCTGTCACGATAATTAGCTTGTTCAAGGGAATATCCAGGTCAATGTCCTTAAGGTTGTGTACACGCACTCCCCGCAGGATG
This sequence comes from Candidatus Aminicenantota bacterium, assembly GCA_050115915.1. Classification (GTDB taxonomy): domain Bacteria; phylum Acidobacteriota; class Aminicenantia; order Aminicenantales; family Aminicenantaceae; genus WTAW01. The sequence continues at coordinate 1,005 of JASFPP010000126.1, read as the reverse complement.
ATTTTGTCTTTTTGTGCAGTCATGATATGCAGCTATCGATGTTACTGTGAATCTTTCGACACACAAAATGCTATTATACTACGGCTTTAGAATTGAGGATACAGAAATAGAAGCCGTTCATTGAGTGGTGAGTCCGATCCACGAAAAGAAAGAAACAGATACGATAGAGGGACCGTTTCCCAAAAAGTGCGTTCGATGAAAGATCCCTACGCAAAATAGGTGCCAGGTCCACATTTTTTTCACCCCTAAAAGTAGGTGCCTGACCCCTATTTTTTAGATGTTGTCCACTCCAGGATTTTTTCTTTGAGCTTGTCGGGATCCACGGGACGCGTCAGGAAATCGTTCATGCCGGCTTCCAGGCATTCATCGCGTCCCTCTTTAAACGCGACGGCCGTAAGAGCGATGATCGGGAGTTTGGTGTTGCCTGATCTGCGGATGTTCTTGGTGGCCTCAACCCCGCCCATCACGGGCATTTGGAGGTCCATCAGGCATAGGTCATACTCCTCTGTTGTCGCTTTTTCAAAGGCGACCTTACCGTTGGGGACGATCTCCTCCTCGCAGCCGAGTTTTTCAAGCAGAATACGGATGAGCTTTTGATTGACAAGATTGTCCTCGGCCACAAGCACTTTTATTTTTTTGGAAGACAACTCTTCGGCCATATAGGTGGTGACGATCTGTCCCTCTTTGCGTGTGTCTCCCAGAACGGTCTTGAGCACGTTGATCACAGCGCGTTCTCTAGCCGGTTTTGTCATGAAGGCATCGAAGCCGCTCTCTTTGGCGATCCTTGCCGATCCTGGCCGGGCATCCGACGAAATAGCGACAAGCTTGATCCCCTCGAACTTGGAATGGCTTTTGATCTTTTTTGCAAATTTGTAGCCGTCCATCTTCGGCATCATGATGTCTGAAATGATCAAATCGGGAAGATCTTTCTCTGCCTCCAGTGCTTTCCAGGCGTCGATAGCCAGGACATACTCTTCACAGACGACTAATCCTGCATTCTGACAG
>JASFPP010000125.1:0-11728 GCA_050115915.1 Candidatus Aminicenantota bacterium | reverse complement strand
AAAAGGCGGGCGATGACGGCTGCGAGAATAGGCCCCTCGGCGGCCATCATCAACCAGGTCGCGGCCAAAGGGATCCAGAAGATGAAGATCTTTTTGTATGCGAGCGATTCCTTTTCAGCGATCATAGCCATCCAGTTTAATGGCAAATGGCATAAGAATCAAATTGTTTCGCTGATGTTTCACTGATGGACTGAGATCTAGAGAGAGGAAATCTTCGCTACTCGATCTTATCTGGAATGATAGGAAGAAGGATGTGAGAAGGGTATTCTCCAGAATGGTGGATCGTATTCTGCGCGACAACCCACTCTGTCTCATCATAATTGTTGCCACCGGTGTTCAGGTTTCGTTCGAAGAGCGAAAAATCGCTGCTGGACACTTGCACACGGATTCTGTGTCCCTTTTTAAAGACATTACTCGTGGCATCCAGGTTGATCTGAACCTTGTACACGCCTCCCTTTTCCATCCAGACTTTTTTAGTGAATCCTTCCCTATACCTTGACCGGAATATTCCTTGCTGAATGTTATAGGCCCTACCATCAGGATACACATCAACAAGTTTTGAGGTGAAATCTGTATCCTTTGCGGATGAAGACACATAGAGGACAACGGCGATCGGGCCAGTAACTTCGGTGTCTTGTTTCAGTATCGGAGATGTGTAGACCAAAACATCGTTCCGGAGTTCGACCGGCGCTTGATCGATGGCCCCTGCCGGAGTGCCGTATGAGGTACCCCGCTGACCCCCTACAGAAGGTACAGGTTGACCGGGATCATATATAAAAGTATCCGATGGCACATTCTTGGGTTCTTGGAGGGAAAGATAACCGTCTCCATTTCGGCTGTTTGCACGTCCACCGCTGTGCAGAAAATACTTAGTGTATTTAATCTCTGGAACCGGCCATACATCCGCGGTTTGCCATTCGTTCCATCCCATCGTGTAATACCGTACTTTCGGCATATCCGTAATTCCGTTATCTATTCCTTTGAGCCAGTACTCGAACCACTTGATATAGATGCTCTGGTAATCGAGTCTCGCATCCCCCACATATCGCTCGCCCACTTTTGTATGTTCTGTGGCCCTTTCGAATCCACAGTGTGTGGTGGGAGAAACGATTAGGAACTGATTATTCGCCGAAATTTCTGAAACGGAATTCTCTCTGAAATAATTAAATTCGTAAATCGTTTCGTCCACGCTGGGGTCGTACCAGCTGCTCATGTGGAGCGCGGGAACATCAATTTTTTCTGTGCCGTCATAGTAGCTCATCACATCGTGCCACCAAGGATCACCGAAATCCGTCGTTATCAGTTTCTCCCAATCATTGGGAGGTGAACCAGCCTTTTTCATAATGTCAATGATCGGCAAATGCCAATTCAGCTTTCCAAAATCGACATCCGGGAAATTCGTGGGTCCCGGATCGAAAAAATGTCTTATTTTTCGAACCTCATCATCGCAGAGACCAACTGGCGGCTTGAAAGAATACTTAGAGGCGGCCCCGAAATACCACGATATACTTGCAGCTAAATCGAGAACACCTCCTTTAAAACCGGACCAGTACCTGTAACGGCCATTGGCTGCACCGATCATGGGACCACATTGGGGAACCATGCACTTCAGGTTCGGGTGTCGAAGAGGCGCTTGGGCCGCTTGCACTTCGGCTGGATAGGAACACCCAAAAGTGCCGACCTTTCCATTGCTCCATGGTTGTTTCGCACACCAGTCAACTGCGTCATAGCCGTCCTCAGCTTCCTGTCCACAAGGGGGCGAATAAATCCCCTCCGACTCGAATTTTCCACGGCTATCCTGGATGGCAACGACAAAACCATGGGATGCGAACTTGTAAGCTTGAGGTCTTTGTTTTTGATCTCGAAATTCATTTTTGTTGTAAGGTGTCCGGACGAGAATTACCGGTAGATTCTTTTCTATGCCCTTCGGGAAATAGAGGTCTGTCGACAATCGGACTCCATCTCTCATCGGGACCATAACACTTTTTTTGAGCGTGACTTCATGTTCGGGTGCGGGGGATTTTTGTGACTGAAGTGTCACGGACTGACCTGATGCTATTATACAAAGACAAAATGCGAGGATAAAAAATACTCTCGAATGAACTTTTGACATCTTTGCTTCCTTTCGAATTGAACTATTCATAAATATCATTAAAAAAGCGTTCCATGAATCATATCTATTTTAAGAAACTACAACAACTCCTTGATTTCATCATCATAACCGGTCATTTCCCATCGGATTAGAGACATGGGGATCATGCCTGCAGCAAGGAATTCATCCATAAACTGGCGGAGATTGAATTGATCACCCAACTGTTTGGCGCAGTCCCTAAAAAGTTTCATGAACTGGGCCTTGCCCGCAACCATGCCCATGTGCCAGCCGACATATCGGAGTGTTGTCTGCATTTCGTAATGAAGGTGTGGGCTGTCTTCCAGAAGCTCTCCATGGGGTGCACACTTGACAGCAAAATCCATGGCCTCTTCGAGTGTGTAATCATGGCTGTGCATCCTGAGATCAGCAAGCGCCCGACATGTGCGGAATGCGGCCTGCTCATAGACAACCTCGCGCGCTCTCTGTGGCCGATGGTCGATATAACCCGCATGCATCAAGAGCTCCTCCAGACCAAAGGCAAATCCTTCAGACCTGATCCAATCAATTTCGTAGAGACGCCGGACTCCCCGGATAGGACGCTCGTCTCGCTGATGCCTCAGGTCATCGAAATAGTGGCCCACACATTCATGAGTCTCCTCGGGAAGTGATTCGCGGTGTGAAAAATTAAAAAAGTAATCATGGTGCTCTGGCCATGGACTGTCGAAATCGTGCCATGTTCCGAAATAATCATCGGTGGTTAAATAATCCTGGACCGTAAATATCTCCTCCTCTTTGAGAAATTTCACAACGTGTTTGAGAGAAGCCCTGACACTCTCTTTGTATTCCTCCTGCGAGGATACAGGTTTGATCGGCGGAAGATCTCTGTTTCTGCTTTGCTCGAGCTTGAGGAATGTGATGACACGGTTGTCTTCGCGAAGAACAATATCCAGACAATCCTCCCATGTGTAGGGAAAAAGGTGGACATTTTTCAGCCACCAGTTGTAGTTCTCCTTTCCGACTCCAGCTATGCCTGTCATTTTGTCGAGGTTCTTTTCGACCCACAGGCCGTATTCCTCCACTGCACTTTGCGCTCGCAGTGCTTCCGATGCGAGATCCGGATGATGCTCTTTGAGCCAATCGGCAAGTTTTTGGTACTCCTCACTCTCCTCCCTGGCGCTCCGGATGGCCATAACAGCGAAATCGTGGGCACCATTTGTCAGATTCTTTTTTGCCTGCTCGTACATCTCTGGGATGGCCTTCAATGTTGTCTTGAATTCTTCGATCTTATCTTCAGGAAGAGGTAAGCTATCAGGAATCCTCAGTCCGATGCGGATGACAGGTCCTGCTCCTCCCTGGGATGGAAGATAGAAACAGGGATCTCGAGACCAGGGCTTGAGCACACGATGATAGAATTCCATCCCATTCATCTCTGCCCGCACCAAATGATAATCAACTTGCTGGGATACTGGCCAGGAGCTTATATCCATGGATGCAAGTTTATCCTGATAGTGCTTGAGACCACGTTTTTTTTCTTCCATAGCTGCCGCTGAATAGTCAGGAATTCCATTGATCCTATTCGGCGCGTGGAATTCACGAAATTCTTTGAAAAGAATAACCAGGTCCTCATAATCTGCACTTGTCACCACATTTGTGGCCTGCTTTTCTGTCGGGCGACAGGAAAACAAAAGCAAGGCAGAAGATATGAACAGGACAGCCAAAATTTTCTCTTTCTTTATTTTTTAACCTCTGCATAAGATTTAAGCATAGAAACCACATTCGATAGAATATCAAGTTGCGCAAAGTAAAAACAAGTCCTTATTCACTTAATTTGAAGTAATCAATATAATTTGGACACGTATTTTATGTTTTAGTTGAAATATGTTCAGTTATTGACTAGAATCATTAACTCGAGCAATAAACATGAAATCTAGAGCTGCCATTTTTATTATCCTTGTTTTATTCCTCTTTTCAATTTACTGCAAAGGTCCAGCCAATGTACCCGGTGAGGAAGGGAAAAAAACGAAGAAAATTGTTTTGAAAGTCGCCCACAATGGGCCTGAAATCCATCCTTTCCAAAAAGGCTATGAGGTATTCAAAGAAGTCCTCGAAGCTGAAACAGAAGGTGCTGTAGAGGTGCAGATCTTTCCAAATTCTCAGCTCGGTTCTGAGGAAGAGGGCACTCAGATGGTGAAATTGGGGTTGATCGCTGCCAATGCCGCCAGTACCGCAGGTGGTTTATCCACTTCCGTTCCTGAGGCTGAATTGTTCAACCTGCCTTTCATTTTCAGGGACCTCGATCACTGTTATCGCGTTATCGATGGGCCGATCGGTCAAGATCTAGCACGGACCGTGGAAGAAAAGCTCAATTGTCTGGTTCTCGGCTATTGGTTCTCCGGTATACGGAATGTATGGAACTCGAAGAGGCCTGTTCTTAGCCCTGATGATCTCAGAGGAATAAAACTCAGGGTGATGTCAAGTCCGATGTTGATCGAATCTTTTAACGCATTGGGAGCTCAAGCCACTCCTTTGGCATTCGGTGAGCTCTATTCAGCCCTTCAGACAGGAGTTGTAGATGGAGGAGAGACGGATCACCTCGATCTCCTCTACGAGAAGTTTCATGAGGTCACAAAGTATGTCTCCTACACGAACCATATGTTTCTGGTGATCGCCCTGATCTTCAGCAAAAAGATCTATAATAAACTTCCTCCTGATGTTCAGGATGCTGTCTTAAAGGCCGGAAAAGCTTCGGTGAACGCCGAGAGGGAAGCCATGGACACTCTCACAGAAACGGCACTCGAAGAACTCAAAGAATTAGGGATAGAATTTTACGAGGTGGATAAAGCTCCCTTCCGGGCGAAACTGGAGCGTGTCTACAGAAACAATGCGGAAAAAGTCGGAGGCATGGCACTCATCGAGCAGATCATAAACACAAAAAATGAATAAGGAATCCAACGAAAAAAAATCCAAGCCGCTTTGGAAGCAACCGCTGGAATTTTCCTTGTGCACCATATTGGTTGCCATTGTGGGGGTGACATTCATCCAGGTTCTTTTCCGCTATATCTTTAAATTATCCCTCGCATGGTCAGAAGAACTGGCGAGATACCTGTTTTTATGGCTTGCCGCTCTTGCATCTGCCTATGCGTTCAAAACGAAATCACACTTTGCCCTGAGATTTCTCGTGAATCGTTTCGGAAAAGGCCTGCAGAAAATGACAAACACGCTCGTCACTTTTGTTGTCGCTTTATTCCTCGCGATATTTGTCTGGAAAGCCGCGGAGTTTACATTCAGCATGGCTGAGCAGGTGGCGCCGAGCACGCAAATGTCCATGGCCGTACCTTATTCTTCAGCCATAGTGGGTGGGATTTTAATGCTCTATTACGTGCTCCGAAACTGGTGGCTTGATATCCATAGAAAAGAAGAGGTCAACAAGGAACAACTTTAGGAAATAACATGGGTATCGTCATATTTATCGTCTTTTTTGCAGCCCTATTGCTTTCTGTCCCTATTGGGATTGCCCTCGGAATTTCAGCTCTCGCTGGTCTCATATATATTGCTTTTGATCCTGACTTCTTTATATTTTTGCCCCAGAAATTCATGTCAGGATTGGATTCGTTCACATTATTGGCCATCCCGTTTTTTATTTTGGCTGGGGCGATTATGTCATACGGAGGTATTGCCCGCCGGATCGTCGACCTGACACTCGTGTTTTTTGGCCGGATTCGGGGCGGCCTCGGCATCGTTGTCACGATCTCCACATTCTTTTTCGGGGCGATCTGCGGATCGGGCAGTGCCAAAACAGCAGCCATCGGGTCGGTCATGTTTCCCGAAATGAAGAGGAATAAATATCCCGCGGATTTTTCAACCGCGCTCTTTGCATCTGCTGGAGGCGCGTCATCTCTTGTGCCTCCATCCATCGACCTCATCATCATCGGCGTTGTGGCGAATATGTCGGTGGGAGGTCTTTTTGCTGCGGGTATTCTTCCATCTGTTGTCAATGCATTTGCTCTCATAGCGTTGGTTTTTTTCTTCGCTCGAAAGCTTAACCTTCCGCTTGCTCCAAAAATTGACTTTAAACAGAAACTTCGGATAGTGCGGGATGGAATCCTTCCCATGTTGATGATCGTGATCGTACTGGGGGGAATCTATGGCGGTATCTTCACTCCCACCGAGGCGGCGGCGGTTGCCGTAATCTACGGATTCTGCCTGTCGTTCTTCATATACCGGGAGCTCAAGTTAGAAGACCTTAAAAGAGCCCTGTTGCATACAGCATCATTATCAGGGGTTGTATTGATCGTTCTCGGGACAGCATCCATGCTTTCTTTTGTGATGACGTTCGAACGTATCCCCCATGAGATCGCTCAAGCGATCACACAGTATGCATCGAACTGGATCATTTTTGTTCTGTTTGTCAATATTGTTTTTTTGCTGCTTGGTATGGTTATGGATGCATTACCTGCGATCATTGTTCTGCTTCCTATTATTGTCCCGGTCGCTGTATCATTTGGAATGGAACCCATCCATCTCGGTATTCTTGTCGAGGCCAATGTGGGCCTGGGGATGATCACGCCGCCCGTAGGTATATGCCTTTATGTGGCCTGCGGCATCAGTAAGATACCCATCGAAAAGAGTATAAAGGCGCTCCTCCCATTCCTTCTGGTTTTAGCTCTGACAACCATCATCATCAGCTATGTCCCGGACATTACGTTGTGGTTACCCCGATTGCTCGGGTATGTGCAGTAGGGCCAACTCATCTTCGTTCCAAAGATTGAGATTTCGTCAATCCTCCCAAAAATTGGCGTTTTCTTTGAGGTTGTCGATGTTTCCGAACCCGACCTGTTTGTCCAGCTTTGACAGGAAGCTGTGAAGAGGTGCTACCGGGAGAGCTGCCACAGAGGTTGACAACCTGTGAGGCCAGGTAGCCAGTTTATTGTAGGGGCAAGCCGCAATGCAGTTGGCGCAGTCCGATCCGTTGTCCCTCCAGAACTGGATACATTTTTCCGGATCGATGTACCATTTCAAAACCCCCGGATTGTTGGAGATCGTTTTGCCTTCGAGCGTGGGTTCTCCATCGGAAACGGCCTTGGAGGGACAAGCGTCAGCACAACGCTTACAGCTTTTGCAGAAATCCCAAACCCCAAAGCTTATCAGATGATCTGGTGCAAGCTCGAGTTCGGTGAATACTTTCACCAACCTCACTCGAGGGCCAAATTCCCGGGTGATCAGCATGCCGTTGCGGCCTAATTCACCCAAGCCTGCTGCGACCGCATAAGGAATGCTTAATGAAACATCATTTCCGTTGGCGAAGGCTCTGTATCCGAGAGCACGGATGAATGTCGCCACAGAGTATCCCACCTCACACATATGAGAGTATCCCAATCCCGTGGCTGCGCCCTCGAGCTCAGAGGGGGAGAGTGCGATGGTCCGGTAATCCATCTCGACAGCCATAACCACTGCCGATTTAGGTTCAAAAGGAAATTCAGGGCTGAATATTTCGTATTCGGGTGGACCATCCTGTCGGGAGTCATCTTCGAGTTCGAATTTTTCTTTGATCAATTCGGAGTACGTCCATAGGGGATCGTAATCTGTGATCCCTACAAGGCTGGCACCGAGATATTTTGCTGCTTTTTTGACTTTTTTGCTGGCGTCTGCGGGATCTTTAAAAGCGGCTTTTTGCCGCCGTATGCGTTCATCCCATGTGTAGGCCATCGAATGGGGCTGCCCGTTTTCGCTCCCGGATGCAAATTTATGGTCGACTGCCCATGCCGCTTCATTCAACGCTTCGTCCAGTTGAGTCCACCCTTTGGCGTTCCGATATTCTTCCCGGCGTTTTCGGTCGATGGAGGATTCAATCCTTTGCATAAATTCAAAGTCCCAGAGCTGACGTGCGAAAATCGTATTCTTTTGCGGCATACGCTTACATTTGTCTGTTATCCTGAGAGGATTGTCTTTGGGATCCAGGGGAACAGAGACTGGGGAAATTTTAGAAGCAAAATTTTCCCCGGGATGGACATATTCTGTTGTGCTCATCAGAGCACCAGAAGCTGTTGCTGCCGCTCCTAACTTCATAAATTGCCGGCGGTTCAATTTTGTATTCCCTCGTCGGTTGATCGTGACTGATGTCTTCATATGGGATTCATGTTCTTCCATCGATAATATCTCCTCCACAGAAAATCGGTTAATCCTTCATAAAATCATCTTCTAGAATAATAAATCTTTTGGCGCTAAACAAGCCAAAAAAAAGCATAAAACAGTGAATATTTAAACTTTTTTTCGGATTCTACGAGAATTTGAAATGTTTCTGCGAAAAAAGGTGGACAAAATAGACGCAATAGGTCTAATATAAAAAACGCATGACGAAAGTAGCATCTTTGTATTTCTGGAGTGTTTTTATCGCCACCCGATCGATTTTTTTTAGATTTAGAGAAAAAAGGAGGGAAAAAATGAAATTGAGACATCTTTTTACAGTGTGTTTATTGCTGGGAGTTATGTTTGGCTTCACGGCTCAAGTTTGGGCGCAGATCATGCCCATCGAAGACAGCAAGAACATAATGCCGATGCGAGAACGGGTGAAGCTGATGCAGAAGTGGTGGGAGTGGAAGAAGAAACATGTTCTTCCTATGGTGATGCGCGAGCAAGGTGTCGATATGTGGATCGTCCGCAACAATGAAGCTGATCTCTATTACAACAACGAAGGACCGGTATATACTCTTTTGTTACCGGCCAACCATGAGGGGATGACATACCCGAGTCAACATGTGAATCCCCTTTCCCAACGGGTCCCGAAATTCATGATGTTTTATGATACTGGGAAAAAAATCGAGTATATGGAGCCTAAAGATTACTCCGCTATCACTCAACTCGTATCCGAACGAGACCCAAATAGAATCGCCATCGGTCAGCATAATAATGGAGACATGCTGAAAGCTTTGGGGAAGAAATATGCGTCGAGATCCATCGATTCGTGGACATTGGGAGTGCGGTGGCTGGAGACGATGAGTCCCGAGATGATCAGCGTGTACAGCCATGTGCAGAGGATTGCCAATGAAGTGATCGCCGAGGCCTACTCGAACAGAGTTGTTACTCCCGATGTGACCACAACGGATGACCTGAACTGGTGGATCCGGCACAAGTACCTGGAACTCGACCTGGAGACAGAGAACCATCCCACGATCACGGTCCAGAGGAGTGATGAGAACCTGGCCAAGTACGATGACCCGCCAGAGTATTTTCATAAGGGCCGAACCCGTAACGGAGTGAATGTCGTCATCAGGCGTGGCGATGTGGTGAGCTGTGATACGGACCTTTTCCTGCTTGGTTTGGTCACTGATTCGCATCAACATGCCTATGTTTTGAAGAAGGGCGAAACAGATGTACCGAAAGCCCTGAAGGAGGCCTTGCGGAAAGTCAATCGCATCCAGGATCTCTTCCGGAAAGAATTTATATTTGGACGGACAGGTAAAGAAATTGTCGCCGTATCCGAAAAGATCCCGCGGGAGGAAGGGATCATCGAATCAGAATTGGGATTTCATCCGCCGCCGATGTTTATCCGGAGGTTTCTCCAGGGGGGATACATGTTCGATCACAAAACATATGTGGCCGGGATGACTTCCGGACCTGGGTATTATCCGACCTCCATAGTCACGAATAATCATAAACTTCATTACAACACACTGTATGCCTTCGAGCCCCATACCCGCGTTGCTGTGCCGGGGTGGAAGGATGGCCTCGAGTTGGGGATTGGGCAAATCGCAGTCTTTACAGAGGAGGGTTTGCGATATCTGGCAAGACCCCAAGAAAATCAATGGCATGTCATAAAATAGAGTTCTTCCTGTAATGGGATTTTCTTGGCATTTAAGTTGAAGTTTGGTATTATATAGACGTAAATTAAGCCAATCTGTTGTAAAAAGGACTAATATTCTACACAGATTGTAAAGTACAGGAGAAAATTATCTTGAGAGGTCAGTATGATCAGTGAACTGGAAAAAAGGATTTTGAAATCCCTGAATGAGAACGCAAGGAAAAGCTTCCGCGAAGTCGCCAAAGAGGTGGGGACCTCTACGACTGCCATCTACAACAATGTCAAAAAGATGGAAAAGAGAGGGCTCCTCCAAGGTTATGTACCGGCGGTGGATGAAGAGCTTCTCGGTTTTACGTTAACAGCTATCATCTCCATGCGCATCAGTCAGGGAAAGCTCTACAGCGTTTATGACAAGATCCTGAATTATCCCGAAGTCCGAGAAATTTACGATCTTACAGGCGAATGGGATGCAATCTTGGTATGTTTTTTCAAGAAGCGGCGCGATCTTGACAACTTTTTAAAGACAAAACTGAATCTCCCGAATATCGAGAGAGTTATGACGCACGTGGTCCTCAATGTGATCAAGGACGAAAAGCGAGCTTTTATCGAAGCACTGTAACACCTCGAACGCAAATCTCGTTTTAATGAACATGAAAAGAACAAATCCGACATTTTGGGTTCATTTGTGTTTATTTCTACTGATCATGTGTTTTTCTCTCTATGCGCAAACGGATGCAGCCAAAGAATGGCTCAGAGAAGTAGAACCAATTATTACAAAAGCTGAAAAACAGGTGTTCGAAGACCTCAAAACAGAAGAAGACCGGATGAGGTTTATCAACTCATTTTGGAAAGTCAGAGATCCAAACCCGGAAACACGAGAGAACGAGTACAAGCTGGAGTACTACAAACGGCTTAGCTACGTGAAGAAATACTTCAAAAGCACGCGGAGCGATCAAGGTAGAATATACATGATTCTGGGTGAGCCCACCGAGAGAAGCAGCTACACGGGAGGCGAGCAGGTCGTCGATTCTGAGGTTTGGACATATTATTCGGATAATAGACCTGGACTTCCGCCAGTAATGAATCTTCTGTTTTACAAGCGTGAAAATTTTGGAGAATTTCGACTGTTTTATCCAGGGATGGATACAACCTTAGATATTCTTTCTCCAGGTTATAGATCTGGTTATGAGAGAGCAAGGAGTGCATATAACCATTTAAGAGGGATTTATACCGAACTTGCAGATGCGACACTGTCTGTCATCCCGGGGGAAGGCCATCCGGATATGCCGGCCTCGGCCACATCTTCGAGTCATGTTTTTGCACAAATTTACACACTCCCAGAAAAGGAAGCATCCGACACATATCTTCGAGGATTTCAATCCATTGAGGGCGTAGTCGATGTGACCTATTCCTTTAAGGAAATGCCTGGGGATGCCTCCATTGCCTTGAGTAAGAATAGAGGGCACACATTCCTGAATTACTCTATCATGCCTGATGCTATCCGCCTCAGGAAAATCGCGGATAACCTCCATTCCGCAAGGTTCAATCTTAACTTGAGAATCGAGGACCTAGATGGAAGGACGATATATCAGCAGGAGAAGAATATAGAATTTAAGCTTGACAATATGGAGAAGCAAGCACTCGAGGAGAAAAAAATCATGTTCTCGGGTTTTGTTCCTGTAATAAGCGGCAATTTCACGGCGAATATTGTGTTTACGAACAAAACTACAGAAGAGTTTTTGATCCATGAGGAAAGGCTTGAGATTAACGACAATACTGTTCCTGTTCTTTTGGGATTCAATATAGAGGAGATTCAACCCGGAGAATTTATGCCCTTT
>JASFPP010000124.1:0-11809 GCA_050115915.1 Candidatus Aminicenantota bacterium | reverse complement strand
GAATTCATCCACCCTATCCCTGGCCGATATCCACTCCTGAAGCTCAAGGACTCAATTCTGATATCTTTGATCGAGCTTTTCACATAGCGGAACACATGCCGTATCTCCGGTGTGTGCTTATCGCTAGAAACGGATATCTCATCGGGGAGCGCTACTTCCACCTCTACAATCAAAACGATCCGCAAGCCATTCATTCCGTCTCAAAGAGTGTCCTCTCCGCCCTGGTCGGTATCGCCATCGAACAAGGATACATCCAGAGCATCCACCAGAGGATTATGGATTTTTTCCCCGATTATGCAGAAACAGTTGCAGATCCAAGATTTTTCGCAATCACAATCGAGCAACTGCTGACTATGACAGCGGGCCTCCCCCCCAATGAATCATCACCAGGATTCAGAAATCCTTATGAACTCGACTTGTTCGCCAGCCCCAATTGGGTTGAATACATCTTTAACCATCCCTTAGGTTTTAATCCAGGAGAAGAGTACCATTATTCCAATGCAGATACACATCTGTTGTCCGTCATCATCACCCGGGCAACAGGAATGAGCACCAAGGACTTTGCGGACAGATATTTGTTCGAACCCCTGAACATCTCAGTCCGAGACTGGGAACAAGATCCTCAAGGTTATTATACAGGAGGGTTTCAGATGTATTTTGCCCCTCGGGATATGGCCCGGTTTGGGGACCTCTATCTTCGCAGCAGTTCCATCGATGGCGGACAGATCGTATCCGAACACTGGGTCAAAGACTCCATCCGTTTCCAGGCGCAGGCCGATCAATTCGGCTACGGATATTTGTGGAGGCTTTACAATATATTCGACTACAATTGCTATTTTGCCTGGGGTTATGGAGGCCAGTTTATCCTGAATATTCCCGAGTTGAACATGGTTGTCGTAACGATTGCCTTTCCTAATCCCGTGCGGTTAGATGCAGGACTAAACGCCGATTATATATTCAAATGGATGGTCTATTACCTCTTATACCCCATTTACTCGTCTCTTGGCGACCCCCCATACAATCCTCTAGAGGCGAGCGCAAGCAAGTACGAAAACCGCAGCCTCCTACAAGCTGAGTACATAAACCAAGTGAATTGGCAGCCCAATCCCAGAAACTCAACGGTTAATGTGACCCGTTATCGAATCTATCAGCTCGAACACAGGATTTATGACTTGACGAACGAAAACTGGATCCTCCTCGATGAAGTGAATGCCGGGATATATGAATTCTGGCATCCTGTGCTAGAATCCGATCAGAAATATTACTATGCAATAACCGCAGTAACCGACGATAACAGAGAGAGCATTGCAGCCGTCGCCACCACCCAATACCCCCAAAACAATTAATAAATAGGGGTCAGGCACCTATTTCCAGGGGTAGTAAAAAAGTGGACCTGGCACCTATTTTTTAGCGCTAGGTCACTATTATAAAGAGAAATGAGGATTGGTGCTCAAACGGATCGTTCGGGAACAGACCTCCTGAAATGTTAGATGTCCGCTTTTAGTATCCTTTATCATTGTGGGACTCAATCTGAACTTTTCCATTTCTCAATACGGATAAGTATAGGTTTTTCCGAAATTCAAATTATGATAAGCTAAATATAGCATCTATGCTTGTGTAAAAATACACAAAGGGGGCGTAAGATGGCTGATGATTACCAAAACAATCCTGATGGAGAAGAGAAACGGTTATATCCCAGAAGAGAAGTATTTAGAAAGATGTCGTATCGTGAGCTGGTACCCTCAGGAGAAGAAGGCCTCATTCAGGATATCAGTGAAGGTGGATTGTGTCTTCTTTTAAACAAGGAATTTTCTCCTGGCACAATTCTCGAAGTGAAGTACGAGCTTCAAAGCCCGACTCCTAAACCCATCGAGTCGATTGTCAAAGTTATCTGGCAGAAAAAAAGCGAAAAAGGATTTCTAACGGGAGTACAATTCATTCCTTAAATTAAAATCCAAGGAGAGTGACATGGAAAAAGTCCAACAACACCCTAAGTGCGCCTTGATTATTTTAGTTCTGGCATTGATCGTAAATCCAGTCCTTTCTCAAGATAAGGTCGGCAATAAACCCGAGCGTCTTGAATGGTTAAAAGATGTTGGATTGGGCCTTTTCATTCACTGGGGTATGGATAGTCAGATCGGAACAGTGATAAGCCATTCCCTGGTTGGTGCTTCTAACGATTATACCGAGCGGTTCTTCAAACAACTTCCCCAGACATTCAATCCCACTCGATTCGATCCGGATTTGTGGGCCAGATTGGCGAGGATCTCTGGTTTTAAATATATGGTGTTTACCACCAAGCATCACTCTGGCTTTTGTATGTTCCACACGGAAAGCAACGATTTCAACATCAAAAATACTCCTTTCGAGAGGGATGTCACCAAAGAGATCGTTGAGGCATTTCGAAAACAGGGAATCGCCGCAGGCTTCTACTTTTCGCCGGACGATTTTTATGTGCTTCACAAACAAGGAAAGCTGATCAGCCGTTATGGCCAAGACGCACAACCAAAAAATAATCAAAAGTTGATGGCCATCAATCAAAAACAGGTTAGAGAGTTGTTCACAAACTATGGGCCCATAGATGTTCTTTTCATCGATGGCCCTCCCGAGGGCCTTTTAAATCTCACATGGGAACTGCAGCCAAACTGTGTAATCACTCGAGGAGTACTGGAAACGCCTGAAATATCCCCCTCAACCGGAGAAGAACTGCCGCCCAACATGCTAAAGGAGCCGTGGGAAGCTTGCTTCACAATGGGCACATCCTGGCAGTTCAAACCCACAAATGAAACGTATCTTTCCGGCACTGAGTGGATAAACGCTCTCATCGAAACACGTGCTAAAGGCGGGACCATGCTGCTGAACATCGGGCCGGAACCCAATGGTGAGATTCCCCAGGAGCAAGAAAACATCCTCCGCGAACTGGGCGCCTGGATGTTTATCAACTCTGAAGCGATCTATTCTGTCCGTCCCTGGAAAAATATGAGAGAGGGCAATATCTGGTTCACAAAAAAGAAAGATAAGAACACGATTTATGCCTTCATCACACAAGAGGAATGGGAATGGGGAACCAAAAAAAGCTTCATCCTGAAATCAGTCCAAGCCTCAGCCTTAACTGAAGTGAGTGTTTTAGGCCAGAACGACAAAATCCTTGAATATCAACCTGAAGTCGCTCCAAAAACTATATGGATTCAAAAAGAGGATGGTCTCCACATCACGGCAATACGCGCACAAAGAATCTACAATGACCGGACATGGCCCAATCCAATAGTCCTAAAGATCACACACCCTAAATAAAACTACTTTTCCAGATAATCCTTTCGATCGATATCAATCACTGTCCGGAAAGCTCATTATAGATGATCCTGACAAACATCTCGGCGGGAACTCCAGGGCCCTTCATTTCGAACCCTTCTGTTGGATTGGTCGCGAGGATCTCATCTAGTGTTCTCCCCTCTCCGATCTGTTTTTTAATGCGATCACGAACAGTAATTATCAGATCTCGAAATTTCTTCACTCCCTCACGATCTGTCAGAGGACCATGGCCGGGGATTATTTTCGTTTCTTCATCCATCATTTCGATGATCTGATTTGCAGCCTTGATCATCCCCTCGACTGAACCACCATGGGGACGATCGATAAACGGAAAACCTGCCGAAAAAACGATATCGCCTGTATGAATAACATTCGCATTCTTGAAATGAATGACGATATCCGAATCGGAGTGTGCATTTTCGATATGGAACGCATGGATGTCGCCACCATTAAAATCGAGAGTTATGGATTTTGCGAAAGTCACCGTGGGCAGTGCTGCCTCAGGATAAGGAGGCACTGTTGTGTCAAACAACGGGTGGTATTGCTCAGTGATCATGCGCTTCCTTGTGTCTGTCTGCGCAATAATAATCGCACCCCCCTCGGCCAAAGGCTTGTTGCCGCCGACATGATCATAATGCCAATTTGTATTGAGCACATAACGGATCGGCACACCCTTGATCGCTTTAATCGCTGCTGTCACTTTATCATTGAGCTCGGCAAACTGGCTATCGACCAATAGGGTTCCATCCCTTCCGATCGAAACACCGATGTTCCCCCCAGCACCAAAAAGCACATATACTCCATCCCCGGCCTTCTCGACTTTGATCTCAAGCTCTTCATATTCTTGGGCAAAAAATGAATTGAAAGAAATCAGAAATAAAAATAGGACCATAAAAAGCAAAAATTTTTTCCATCTAGGGAACATTCTATCCTCCTTTTTATACGTTGATTTTTTGTATTTTAAGAGCGAATCCGTTGCAGAGGGGAATCAAAACATTCAATTCCAGTTGATTAGTCGCCTTTGAGACGAGCCAATCCTTTCTTCGCGTCCTCCAATTCAACCAATCCCTCATCTGCATCCTTCCATAAATCGAGGAATATCTCATAATGCTCGATGGCTTTGCCCTCCCAATTTTTTTGCTCATACAGTTTTGCCAATTCATAGTGATACTTTGGATGGACGATCCGCCTGTCCGTACTATTGGGATCGAAAGTTATCAATTCCTCATATTTCGCGATGGCCTTATCTAATTCCCCATTCTTCACATATGCTCTTGCAAAAACATCCTGGCTAAATGGCATGTTTAAACGAAAGAGGGACTGGATGCTCATTGGGGTGACTTCTGGTTGAGGGGCATTTTCCATAACTTCGATTGCACTCGACGGGGATCCTTCGGCAAGCCATATCTCGGCATGGAGTAATTCCAAAAATCTTTTTTGTATTACTCCGAAGATGGGTTTCTGCCTTATGCTCTCCGGCAGAAGAGCCTGGGCTTCTTCAAGTTTCAACTTCGCTGAATCTACCTGGCCTAATCGTGTATCAATCAGTCCAGACCAGAGGTTAAAGTCGGCTCTGTTAAATTCGGACTTATGTGGTTGGATTTTCATCTCATAGTCAGAGTAGATCTTGTTATGACGGAAGCTTAATGTATACTCTCCAATATCGAGATAAATCATCCCTCTGACAACATTTCCTACGGCTAATCCATACATATTTCCAGCCGACTCCACTTTCCGATCATTCTGTTTGATATCCTCAAACGACTGGTCTATTTGGCCAAGAAGAGCATGATAGAAGCTTTCCCATAAATGGCCCTGAGCTTGCAAACCAGGGGAAGGAGCTGCAGCGATGAATCGATCGACCCACCTTAGCGCCTCGGAATAATTTTTCTTTAAGGCATAAATATAGGCAATTTTGTATTCCGATCCAAAATCAGACTTTATCTCGAGAGCTTTATGAAATTGTGCGATCGCTTCATCAAGTCTTCCTAACTTAAAAAAAAGTTCACCTATGGAATCGAAGGGATTGGCATCCCCTGGAGAAATTGCAGCGTATTTCATGAAGTATTCAATGGCCTTTTCGTGATCTTCTGCTCGAGAGTATGTAAACGCTAATCCATTTAAAGCCGAACCATAATTGGGATCGAGTTCCAATGCCAGATTGTATTCCTTTATGGCTTCAGAAAACATTTTTTTAATATTGTAGTAGCCTCCCAATAAATAGTGCGCACGCTTTTCTTTAGGATATTTCTTAGCAATCTCTGAGATGAAACGAAACCATTTCTCTCGGTCTTTTTCAACATACAGGGCATATCCAGCATTGATGACAAGTCTTTCCTTTTCTGTGGCTCTCACGGAATGCTTTTTCGCATTTTCAAACGCGTCGACACTTGCTTGAACCAGCCGTAAATCACTATAGGCATGACCGAGTTGGTGATAGGCGATGGCGAATGTAGGATCGATCTCGACAGCTTTTTCAAGGGAGAGACGAGCCTCCTCATAATAGCGTTTTTCATAGCTATCACGACCCGTCAAAAAGTGATTGTACGCCTCCATGGAAGTAGTGGTGAAATCGGATATCCGGGATTCAGATGCACCTTTTTCTCGGCTGATAAAGCCTCTGCTTTGGACTATCTCTCTGCTGAGCTCATCTATCTGCAGGTTTAAAATACTATCGATACCAACTCCTCTGGCGTTGGCGCTCTTTAACAGTTTTCGTGTTTCAACATCAAGGACTTTCACATCAGTGACAAATGTGTCTCCGGCTTTGGTGACACTCCCCAGTACGATTGATTCAATGCCTTCCCTTTGGCACAGATCAAACCCTAATTCCCTATCGATGATGTCCACATCTTCTCTGCCCATCTGACGAATGAGATCGTACATCCGCTCCCAGGTGGCGACATAGAAATATCCAGTCTGTTCGAGGTTTGTAATGAGAAGATTGGGAACGGCTCTCTGCAAATAGTTAAAAGCCACATCGCCGGTCTGATTTTCAAAAGTTATCACGGCAAGGGAATTTTCTATCTTTGGAGTCAGAGAGGTCTCTTCTCTGGGAAGCAACCGCCATACAACCACAGCACCAATGGCAAGAATAACAACAAGAATTAAAGGGATGACGAGTTTTCTTAGCCCAAATGTCACAGTGATTTCTTTGGATGTCAGTGGTTTTTTCTTAGTGTCAATCCGTTGGGTTATGGGGATCTCTCTTTCTAAATTGTTCAAAACATCTATCAGTTCTTTGGATGATTGAAATCTGAGTTCTTTGTCTTTTTCAAGGCATTTAAGAATGAGATGGCTTAATTCATCAGAGATCAGGGGATTCAGTTCATTGGGATTCTTGGGTGGTTCGCCTTTGTGCTTCATCGCCACACTGAGCGGAGTGTCACCCTCAAAGGGCAATTGCCCTGTCACCATCTCATAAAAGACTGCTCCCAATGAGTAGATATCAGAGCGATTGTCGACCTCTTTGGTTTCGACCTGCTCTGGAGACATGTATTCGGGAGTCCCGATAATGATCCCTTCGCCGGTTAGTCCTTTGGCTTTTTGTGATCGGGCTATCCCAAAATCCATAATCCGGGCATTGCCTTCTTTATCGATCATGATGTTCGAAGGTTTGAGATCGCGGTGAACAACGCCAAGCCTATGTGCTTCAGCTAATCCTTCACATACCTGTTTAGTTATTCTGATTGCGGTTCCCGAATCTAAACGACCGACTCTTCTAATCAAGCTTTTCAAATCCTCTCCGGAGACGTATTCCATTGTGATGAAGTGAGTACCTTCTGATTCGAAGAGATCGAACATCCGGCACACATTCCTGTGGGAAATCATACGTGTGGTTTTCAATTCGTTACGGAATCTTTCGATCGTGTGCCTGTCCGAGGCGACTTCGTGTTTTATAAGCTTAAGGGCGATT
Source organism: Candidatus Aminicenantota bacterium (assembly GCA_050115915.1). Classification (GTDB taxonomy): domain Bacteria; phylum Acidobacteriota; class Aminicenantia; order Aminicenantales; family Aminicenantaceae; genus WTAW01. The sequence goes on along the minus strand of JASFPP010000124.1, from coordinate 4,581 downwards.
TCCTGACCGACTTTTGTGTCTTCGACTCTATAAACAGTGCCCATCCCGCCTTTGCCGAGCTCTTCGATGATTTCATATCTCTCGCCAAAAAGAGATCCTCTTTTTAGCATCTCGATGGGGGTTTCCAAGGTTTTTGTGAATGCGACAGATGCATCTTCAGAGGGGGCTAGAGGAGCAGCGCATTCTTTGCAGTATTTAGAATCTGCAGGATTTTCAGTACTGCATTTAGGGCAGCGATTCGCCATTATTCCCCTTTAGAATCGAAGAAAGATTATCAATTAATCACCGAAGAGTCAACAGATTACCCTGAAAAGGGCTCCTTGAATGGCGATTGAATCGTATTTTGTTCTTGTGCGTTACTGGTAATTTCAATATAATAAACGCGGAAAAATCAGAATCAAATAACGATTATCTATTATCAAAACTAATGAACGCAACAGAGGTGATATAGATCAATATTCAAACACAAAACGAACAGCATATGCATGCCTTTTTATAGTACAAAATTAGAGAGATATTGCTAGGATTCTGTGTATGAATAAAGATGAAACACTTAAAGATTTCCTGAATACGCTAAAAACCTCATTCAAAAATGCCTCTATGTACGGGGCTGAGCATCCAGCATTTTCAAATTCTATAGCAAGACTTACGCAAAGAATTGATATGCTGTTTAAATTCTTTATCCCAATAAGTCTTGGTTTCACATCACGTTCTGTATATATGGATGGCAGACTCTGGGAAAAAGGACAATTGTTCCTCGAGCTCGCAAAAATATTTCACTTCCGCAAATTAAAAAGCATAGAAATTCAAGAAGGGATAACTGCCGATGAACTCATCTATTTTATTACGACGCTCTCGATTTCTCCAAAAGACGTCATCAAAAGAGGGGGGCCCAACAAAATCTTGGAAGAAGAAGAACTGCAACACCTGACATTTGAAGAACTCGACTACTCTGAACTCCTAAAAGGCGAAGGTGCGGAAATTAAAGAGATATGGCTTGTCATCCTCCAAGAAGCGCTGGAAACCAAGGACGACAAAAAAATCCTTGAGTTGGCGGACACCTTCGAGAAAGTCATAAAAGCATATGAATGGGAAGAAATACTCGAATCTGATGATGTCATCAATGATATGTCTGAGTTCTTCTTATATCTGGAGAAATTAGATCCCGATAAGTTTCAAGATTGCGCCAAGGAGTTTGTGCGCACGATCATGAGACACAAAAAAATTCTCTCGGATCCTGAAAAAGAAAAACTGCAAAAGATTGCCCAAAACTTTAAGGAGAAAGACTTTGCATCAACAATATGGGAGGAACTACTCACAGACGAGCATTTTGATGCTCTCAATTTCAATATCTTTTCAACGCTCATTCAACAAAACAAACAAGAGGGCGTATCTCATTTCATGTCTAATATATTCAGAAAAAGCGAACCTCTCCGCTCTAACCCGAAAATCACAAATAAAATGGAAGAGTTGTTATCCGACACTTCAAGCCCCATGGTCTCTGAGATATACCGTAACACCCTGGCTACTCTCCTGAAGGAAATTTCCTTCAGTGAGGAATTGTCATTCCGGGAGGATGTTCTCTCCATGAACTACCGCTTCATGCTCCTCAATATGCTTGAAAAAGAGAAAAGTCCAGAAGAGATTATGTCTATTCTAAAAATGATCTTTGAAGAATGGGAAAATATTTCCGAACAAAAAGATTATGAATATCTCAAACCTGTCTACGATATTTTGCAGACTAATAAAGACGAATTGTCTCCCGATCCTAATTACTCAAAGATGAAAAACAAAATCGTTAATTTTATTGAACGCATGATTCTTGAAGGAGAGCTCTCCTTTTACTTTGAATCCTTCATAAACTCCATTGATCAAAGTACATTTGATGTGAATGTCTACCTGGATAAAATATTTACTGAGGGCAAAGTCACGCCCTACACATTGAAGGCCTTTTTTAAATTTTTTAAGGAATACTTATTCTACTTCAACTTGAATCTTGAAACATATTCTTCGGACGTCAAGATCATCGATAAATTAATCCAAAGCCTAGGGATGATAGACTCCAATATTTCCCACGTGACACTGAAAAACATTTTTCAAAGTGGGGAAAGAGGGATAAAAATAAAAGTGCTACAAGCGATGCAAAATCTTTCGGCATACGATAATAAATTCCTACTCCCTATGCTTAAAAGTAAGGATTTTCAAATGAAGAGCGAGGCTTTTGCGACATTGATAAGCGATGAAAAAGTCAGAGATGAGATATTACAAAAACTGTTTTCCATCGCATCCCCTTTTGGCATTAGGAATAAGCGGCTTATTGAAAATCTAAGTATCGTAGAGGATAAGGAAGTGATAGCAGCCAAGCCTTATTTGATAACCTTGCGAGATAGGAAAAACTTTTGGAATAAAAAACTCCGGGAGCGGGTAAAGGGGATACTGGAGAAGTGGCATGCTGAGTGAAAGAAAAAAAGCCGTCGTCCATCTTTTTTCGGCCGTTCAAACGGGAAAACTTTATTCCAGTACACATCCCAAATTTCATGACGCAATAGAAAATGCTTATAAAAGCCTGAAAGAAACACTAGAGAATCGAACAGAGCTAGTTATTGGTATGGTGGATGAAGAGGTCGCCTGTGAAGATGAGATTTACTTCGATCTGAGTCGAAGATTCAAGTCTTCGATAATCTACTTTCTAGAACGAAACATCGAAAAAATTTTCATTCACAAGGCATTTGATAAAGACGAATTGAGCAAATTTGTATCTGTACTAAACACTTCAAAAAAGGAACTCCAAGCCGATGCACAAAAATTTTTGGCGCTTCAAGGAATCAGAAATATAAAAACAGGAAGGATCAAAGACTATTCTTTACTTCAGATGGATGGCACAGACGATTGGGACGCTCTAAGAAAGCTCTATGACACATCGATCGATGCCTACGCTCAAGCAATGGATAGTGTGCTCAATCTGGAAGAAGTGGACGGTCTAGATTTAAGGTTCAATCTACTCAATGTGATGGAAAACTTTATGGGGCGCCATCAAGAGATTATGAACCTGATTGAGATTAAGAGAAAAGACCTGCTGACTTTTGTCCATCTGCTGAATGTTTCAATTCTTGCAATGCATATATCTTCGAAATTGGGGCTTACGAAGGACGATGTGCTCGATGTGGGCGTTGCAGCTCTCTTTCATGATATAGGAAAAATGTTTATTTCAGCCAAAATACTTAGAAAGAAATCAAGCCTGACAGAACGTGAATTCACAAAGATAAAAGATCATACTATTTTGGGTTCTCGGATTTTGTGTGAATATAGAAACTCCTTGGGACATCTTCCTGCTGTTGTTGCTTTTGAACATCACTTGAGGTATGACTTATCTGGATATCCCAAATTAACGTATGAAAAAAAGCCCTATATCGCATCCTTTATTGTCTCCATTTGTGATGTTTATGATGCTCTCGCTCAAAGAAGGACTTACAAAAAAGACAGCCCTCCAAATGAGATCTATGAAACTATGATCGAGGAAAAAGGAAAACTTTTTCACCCTCAGATTCTGGACAGATTTTTCGAGGTCATAGGCGTATGGCCGGTGGGCACAATTGTTTCTTTGAACGACAAGAGTGTTGCAGTAGTCAGAGAGATCAATGAAGCTGACATATTCCATCCAAAAGTCGAGGTGATCTCGCCAATTCAAAAAAAGAGATTCATCGACCTTGAGAAAGAAAAGAGAAAATTCAAGATTGAGAAAGCCTTAAATCCGTTTGGCAGGGGGAAAGAATTCATCAACTTTGTCAAACGGTGAAATCTAAACATTAATATTTTCTTAATTCAGACCATATGCAAAACTTTCCGAAAAATAAGAATATCAAAATTGCAATTATTGGAGCAGGAGTGTCAGGACTGACGGCGGCCTATTATCTAAAAAAGCTAGGATATCGCGATGTCACTGTGTTCGAAAGGACGGGTGATGTTGGGGGAAAAGTTCTTTCTTATGAATATGAAGGGAATATTTATGATCTGGGTGCCATCATAATCGGTGACGAGAAAAACTACCAAAATTACCATGAATTATTGGCCGCATATGAAATTCCTTTTGAACATTTTTCGACGCCACATGTGGCCTTTCTGGATGGGTATCGATGTACATTCGAACGCTATTTAAAAGACCATTACTCCTTTGCAAGCATTTTTAAAGCGTTTTTTTACATGCTTCATGTTGGCATAAAATTTAGAAAGTACTTGAAAAGTGGATTTATAGAGGCGTCGCCAGATTTATACATTAACTTTAAAGACTTTATTCAAACTCATAGAATTGAACCCATTGCAGATACTTTATCTCCCTTTTTGATTGGATGTGGATATGGCTGTTATGAGGAGATCCCGGCGCTTTATCTGTTCCGCTTCTTGTGGTTGATCTTCAGGAATAGCGTTCGCATTAAAACGCTGATAAATGTTTGGAGTGAAAAAGCAAGCACTGGAATCAGAGGCTGCCAAAATGGCTGTCAGGAACTATGGACTAAAATGGCAGAGGATCTTCATGTGGAAACAAATTCTGAAATTGAAGCCATCCAGAGAAAAGAGACAGCA
>JASFPP010000123.1:0-11844 GCA_050115915.1 Candidatus Aminicenantota bacterium | reverse complement strand
TCGTTTCCGTACTTGGGAGTTTTATTCATAAATCTTTGCCTCAGAGGTTCATTCCCGCGATAGTTCCGCCTGAGAGCTGACAGGAGCTCTTTCATAGAGATGTGTTTTTTATCGAAGACATTGAATTTAACCGAAGCCAAAATATCCGTCATACTCCCAAGTCCAACTCCCTGGATGTAAGACGTGTTATAACGCGCACCCCCATTATGGTAATCCCTGCCCCTGACGATACAATCATCGATCAGAAGAGAAAGAAACGGTGTGGGTAAATACTCCGCATACAAACGCTCGATCAGGTTATTCCCCTCGATCTTGATGTCTATAAAATGTTTGACCTGTGCCTTGAATGCATTGAATAACTCCACATAGCTCGCAAACTTGGCAGGATTTCCAGTGGAAAGGCCTATCTTTTTTTTGGTTTTTGGGTCCACGCCGTTGTTCAGGGTGATCTCGAAAACTTTTGGGAGGTTAAAATACCCCGTGAGATTATAGTTTTCTTTCCCGAACGCCCCGGTTTCCACACATCCGCTGGCTCCTCCATCACGCGCATCCTCGATCGACTTCCCCTGCCTGACCAGCTCTTGAATGATGGCATCTGTGTTAAAAATCGAAGGCTGTCCAAATCCTGTCTTCAGGATCCTGAGCGTCCTCTTTAAAAAGCTATCCGGAGTTTTTTTACTGATCTGAACCATCGAACTGGGCTGTAAAATGCGCATTTCTTCGATCACATCGAGGATGAGGTAGGAGAGATCATTCACAGCATCCGAACCATCTGTCTTCACTCCTCCCATGTTGATAAGGGCAAAATCCGTATACGTTGCGCTTTCCTCGGCTGTGACGCCCACTTTGGGAGGCGCTGGCTGATTGTTGAATTTTATCCAAAAGGCCTGAAGGAGCTCTTTGGCTTTCTCTTTACTGAGTTTTCCTTTCTTAAGCTCCTTCTTGAAGAAGGGATAGAGGTGTTGATCCAGCCTGCCGGGATTAAAGGAGTCCCAAGTATTGAGCTCTATGATAACACCAAGGTGGACAAACCAATAATACTGGAGAGCCTCCCAGAAATTTTTCGGTGCTCGTGCAGGGACATGTTTACACACCCGTGCAATTTTTCGAAGCTCTTCTTTTCTTTTGGGATTCGATTCTTTTTCTGCCAGGCGCGTAGCCTCTTCTGCGTGCCGATTGGCATAGGTTATGAGGGCATCTACACATATGGCCATGGCCTTCAATTCTTCTCTTTTGTTGTAGGCTTCAGGATCATTAAGAAAATCCAGCTGAGAGAGAGTTTTTTCGATATCCGCCTTGAACTCCAAAAATCCCTTTTTATATATCTTGTCATCCAAGACTGTGTGGCCGGGAGCTCTCTGCTCCATAAACTCGGTAAATATACCCGCTTCATAGGCCTCTTTCCACTTTGCAGACATCTCCTCAAAAATCTTGTCCCGAAGAGAGCGGTCTTTCCAGAAAGGGATGATCTCCTCTCGGTAAAGCTTTTTTGTGGCTTTATCCACTGCAAAAGCCGTTTTTTCACGAGAATTCAGAATTTCCAGATCTTTCATACTGTGTGCTGTTATCTCGGGATATGTGGGGGTTGCCTTAGGTCCTGGCCCTCTCTCACCGACGATCAATTCTCCCTCGTTGATAACGATCTTCTTTTTTTCGAGAAGATATTTAAAAACTAGCGCACGCTTCACCGGAGGCGACACTGTATCGCCTTTATGATTTTTATAGAATTCTGTCAGGAGTTTTGCTCTTTCGGCTGAAATATGAGGTTTTGTTTTCAAGCTCTTTGCTCTGAGGGCCTTTATCCTTTCATTCATGTTTAGCCTCCGACTTTCACTTTAAATCCAGCTTCTGAAAAGGATTGTTTGATCTGTCTAAACCGCTCTCTTGATGGCGGCTTGAAATTTTTCAGCTTTTCTCCCTTTCGCAAGCGTATGTATTTTTCACATCCTCCCTTATGGTAGGGTAAGAGACTTAAACCCTGGATGTTCCCCAATTCGGAGAGAAATTGGATTGTCTGACGAATATTGTCTTTATCGTCATTGACATCACAAACAAGGGGGATACGGATCTCAATAGGTTTTCCAGAAGATGCCAGTTCCCTCAAGTTGCTAAGAATGATAGCATTGGACACACCTGTGTATTCGATATGATCCCTGTCGTCCATGATCTTTAGGTCGAAGAGAAAGAGATCGACTTTGTCTTCGATCCTTTCGAGATCTTCGGAGGAAGAATACCCCGATGTATCTAGAGTGATATGAATATCTCCCGATTTTAGCTTATCCAGAAGTTCGTCCAAAAAGTCCATCTGGAAAAGCGGCTCCCCTCCCGAAAGAGTCACGCCACCTCCAGACTCATCGTAGAAGATCCGATCTTTGGCGACCTCTCGGACGACATCCTGGACGCTCATTTTCTTTCCCGCGATGAGAAGCGCGTCATAAACGCAGGACTGCACACATTCTCCGCAGAGATCGCATTTGTCCTGATCGATGTACACGGCAGAACCGATCTTAGATATGGCCCCTTCTGGACAATCGGAGATGCAGGCTCGACAAGCTATCGCACATCTGGTTTGGTTCAGAAGAAGTTCGGCTTTGGGTTCAATGCCTTCAGGATTGTGACACCATTGACAGGTAAGAGGGCAGCCTTTAAAAAAAACAGTTGTTCGGATACCGGGGCCATCATGGACAGCGTATCTCTTGATATCGAAGATCATTCCTTTGGCCACCTGAACTCCTCTGATTCTGCAAACGATGCCGCTTGGCTGTAGTATCTTTGAATATACTTTTCCTGAACGCAAAAAGACCAATGAACATCCCGGATATAATTGGAAGCTTCCTTAGATTTGCCCTTTTCGATGAGTTCCACAATTTTTTTGTGTTCTTCAATAGATTCCAGTTCCCATTCTTTGACAAATCCCTGCTGGCGGGGAAAGTCATAGAGCTTGCGTTTGAGATTATTTACAATTTTTTTAAGAAGGTCATTTCCACAGAGATCTAGAAAAACGTTATGAAAATTGAGATTGTTTTGGTAATAGGAATTGAAGTCATCGCGCGCAATCGCTCGGGACATCTTCGCGTTTAAAGCCTTCAATCGATCGATGTGGGTCTTTTTTATCTTACCGAAACAGGACAGGAGTGCGGCGCTCTCAAGGGCCCCCAGGATCTCGTAATAGCGCTTGATATCCTCGAGTGTAAGGACATTCACGACAACACCACGCCGGGGCAAGATCGTAACAAAATTTTCCGATTCGAGCTGGAGAAGGGCATCTCTAAGGGGTGTCTTGCTGACGCCCAGCTCTCTGCTGGTATCCTCCATGTTTATGACAGCTCCAGGACGGATTTCACCCCTCTCCATCTGCTCCCTAAAATAATCATAGACCTGTTCTTTCAATGACTTGAGGTTGAGAACACTTTTCCGGGGCACTGGGAATCCTTTGCTGATATGTAATATATCACATATCAGAATTTATGTCTAAAGATATCTGAGTCAATATTTATGCTTTTTCAGACATATCCAGAAATAAGCAGGTGGATTCGGAACTCAACAGAATGTAAGTTCTAGAATTTTCGAAGCCTGGGCAGAGCCAACGCAGAAGGAGCCGTAGCAATCCCCCCTAGAGCCGTGCAACGGAGCTCTGAGGGCAGCATCTCCCCCACTCTGAGCACGGCGTCTACAGTTTCATCAAGGGGGATGGGATTGTGATATCCTCCCAGAATCAGATCGGCACAGACGAAAGCGCTCGAAGCCGCCGTTGCATTCCGCGTATGACAGGGCAATTCACAAATCCCCTGAACCAGGTCGCAGACAGAGCCCATGGTGTTTTGCAATGCGATCGACGCTGCATCTATAGCCTGTTGTGCGTTTCCTCCGGTCATTTCCACGACTGCAGCCGCGGCCATCGCTCCAGCGGCTCCTATCTCGACCTGGCATCCTGCAATCTCAGCGGCAAAAGTCGCTCTTTTTGCGATAACGATGCCTATTGCCGAGGCAGCCAACAGACCAAAAACACTTTGACTCTTTTTAAGATTGTACTCCTCGGCCATCGATGCGATGACTGCGGGGATCACGCCAGACGATCCTCCTGTGGGTGCCGCACACACAACTCCCATACTGTTGTTTACATGACAGACAGCCATCGCTCGACCTGCGGCCCTCGCGTGAATCCCTCCCACAGCCACCCGGCCTGCGGATACGGCCCTGAGGACTTCCGGGGCCGATGGTTGGAGCAATTGCATATGTATGCTTTCCTCTTTTTCGCCCTGAAGGAGGGAACCCTCCATGATGTCCAGCCGCTTTTCCATGGCTTTCAGAACGTCCGCTTCGCTCATTCCCAATATCTCGGATTCATAAAGAAGACCTACTCGACCCAGTGAGCACCCCTTGTCTCTAGCTATGTTTAAGATCTCTTGAGCACTGGAAAAAAGCGACTCTCCTTTCTGAACTGAGAACACTGGGTCAACGCTCCAAGACTGGATCACTCCAGGGAGATTGTTCAGGTATGCCCATTTCTTTGGACTCAGGGGAGATGGAGCCCTGAACTGACAGAGTTTTTTACTCTTGTAAGAATGACAAATGGGAGGTTCTATGGCGCTTTGATCCGAAACAAATCCATCGATGACTTGAGGCGCTTCCTTCTCATCTGCCAAAACGATGTATTCGTAGGCTTTCCCTTTCAGGTCTACGGCATAATCCCCGATTCTTGTAAACGCCACCATGCCTCCGCCAACAGATTTAGCAACAGCTTTGAGTGTTCTTCCCGAACGAGAAACCATGGAGATGTGGACTGTGTTCGGATGGTCCGCGCCTTCGAGTGGCATCACATCAAAAATAAACCGGGTGCCTTCCTTCTCTGCCCACTCTCGGGCCTGCAGGAATCGCTCATCCGTGATCGACCAATTCAAGATCCCCGAAATAAAAGCAAGATCTGCGCCTTGCTCGCGAAAGACCTTGCTGTATGATCCTTCTGGGTCGAACTGGAAAGTCACAGATGAGGGACACTCTCCAAATAGAGAGCGGGCCATCCGCCCAATCCGGTAGGATCCCGCTGTATGCGAGCTGGAAGGTCCCCGCATGACAGGCCCCATCACGTCATTCAGTATGCTTACAAATCCCATCGGTTTGTCCTTTAATAGGAATAGGGTGCGTCAGAGACTGTTTCCCGGTTGGTGCTTAAAAAGGCTGCTCGCCATGTATGGACAGCTTTCCAATCAGCCCGCTCCGAGGAAAGCCCCTTTATCGCTTTTTACCAGCCCAATCGATGAAAGGACCCTCTAAAGTCATTAGATGGTCCGTTCGGGGAACGAACCCTGTATGATTGTTATTCAGCCATGCGTTTGTAAAACGTATATCGGTCTGCGGCCTCTTTTGCGGCTTGAGCAAAGAGCCTCTCAGCGATTTCGGGATACTGCTGGACCAGTGTACGGTAGCGGATCTCGTTGTTCAGGAATGTCTCATAATCAAGCTTAGGCTCCCTCGAATCCAGAACCAGAGGATTTTTTCCTTCTTTGGCAAGCAAAGGATTGTACCTGTAGAGGATCCAATATCCTGTGTCGATGGCGAGTTTCTCCTCTGCTTGCGTGTACCGCATATCGAATCCGTGATTGATACAGGGAGAATAGGCAATGATCAAAGAGGGCCCCTTATACGATTCAGCTTCCACCAGGGCTTTTAGAGTCTGGTTCTGGCTGGCTCCCATAGCGATTCCAGCTACGTATACATAGCCGTATGTCATGGCCATGAGCCCCAGGTCTTTCTTCTTCGTTCGTTTCCCGGCCGCAGCAAATTTGGCCACAGATCCGGTGGGCGTGGCTTTGGATGCCTGCCCTCCGGTGTTTGAATAAACCTCGGTATCCAGCACTAAAATGTTCACATTCCGGTTCATTGCCAGGACATGATCCAGCCCTCCGTAGCCTATATCGTAGGCCCATCCATCTCCCCCGATCGACCAGACGCTCTTGTCAACGATATAATTCTGGAGCTCCTCAATCTTCTCCAAAACAGGTTTGCTCTTTCCGTTTGCCTGGGCGAGGGCTTCAGGTATGGCCTCTTTGACCTCTTGAGCAGCAGCTTTTGCTTCATCATCTACGACATCCCAAAGCGCCTTGCTTTTCTGTAAAGCCTGAGTCAACCGAGGCGTTGTCCCCATTTCGAGCAATCTGTTAATGTTGGCCCAAAGCTGCTCTCTGTTGGCGTCTACGGCCAAACGCATACCGAAACCGTACTCGGCATTGTCCTCGAAAAGCGAGTTCGCCCAGGTTGGGCCTCGCCCTGCTTTGTCTTTACAATAAGGCATGGTCGGAAAAGTTCCGCCCCATATAGAGGAACATCCTGTAGCGTTGGCGATGATCATACGATCTCCGAAGAGTTGTGTGGCGAGTTTGACATAAGGGGTTTCACCACAACCGCCACAAGCCCCGCTGAATTCCAGGTAGGGCATAAGAAACTGACTTCCTTTGATCGTCTCTCTCTTCACTCCATCGAGGACATTGTAGGGTAGATTTTCGAAGAAAGCCTCTTGTTCTTTGACCTGTGGAGTATGGGCCTCCTCGTAGGGAAGCATCTCGATGGCCTTCTCCTTCGAGGGACAGGTCTCGAAGCAGTTCCAACATCCCACACAATCATCCACATAAACCTGGAGCCTGAATTTGAGTCCTCGATCGTTTTTGGTCTTAGAATCAACGGTGACAAATCCTTCGGGAGCGTCCTCGAGGTCTTTGGGATCGATCTGCTTCGCACGGATAGCCGCATGGGGGCAGACTAAAGAGCACTGGTTACATTGGATACAGTTTTCGTGAATCCAATGGGGCACTTCTGGAGCAACCCCACGTTTTTCCAACCGCGTCGTTCCGGAGGGTATCTGGCCGTCGATGGGCATTTTAGATACCGGCACACTATCCCCTTCGAACCGCATGACAGGGAGGATCACGTCTTTGGCGAAATCACTGGCGTCTTCGGGAATGAGCGTAGGCTGGGGGGCGGATTTTGTGATCTCGTCCGGAATGGGGACCTTTTCGATGGCTGCCACGGCTTTGTCCACAGCCTCCCAGTTCATTTTAACGATGTTTTCGCCCTTGGACATGAACGTCTTTTTAATGGCATCCTTGATAAGCTTGATAGCCTCATCCTCGGGGAGAACTCCTGAGATCTTGAAAAATGCCGCTTGCATCACCGTACTGATTCGGGCTCCTAGGCCGACATCGTGGGAGATCTTTAATGCATCGATGTTATAGACTTTGATGTTCTTTTCGATAATCGTTTTCTGCAGGTCTTCCGTTAAATTCTCGAAGACCTCATCGGCACTCCATGTGGAATTGAGCAAAAACGTCCCCCCTTCCTTGAGTCCGCCGAGAATGTCATACCGGCCGATGTAAGAGCTTTTATGAAGCGCGACAAAATCTACGGTATTGAGTAGATATTGCGACTGGATCTTATCTTTACCGAACCTCAGGTGCGAGATCGTGACTCCCCCTGACTTCTTTGAGTCATACTGGAAATATCCCTGACAGAACATATCGGTGCTGTCCCCGATAATTTTGATGGAGTTTTTGTTGGCACTCACCGTTCCATCAGATCCGTAACCCCAGAATTTGCAGCGGATGGCATCTTTGGGCTCGGCTTCGATTGCCTCCTTGACCGGTATGGACTTTCCGGTCACATCATCCTCGATCCCCACTGTGAAGCCATGAAATCCCTCCCTGTCAAGATGATCGTATACAGCATTCACCATGCTCGGAGTAAACTCTTTGGATGATAACCCATAACGCCCTCCGATGATCTTGATATCTCTTCCCGTAAGAGCAACTACGACATCGAGATAAAGCGGCTCTCCTAGAGCGCCCGGCTCTTTGGTCCTATCGAGGACGGCGATCTTTTTTACGGTTTGAGGTATGGCGGCTATGAGTGCTTCAGCGGAGAAAGGACGATACAGCCGGACTTTTATTGCCCCTACTTTTTCGCCGCGTTCCGTGAGACAGGTTACGGCTTCTTCGATCGTTTCTGTGGAGGATCCCATGGAAATAATGATCTTTTCTGCGTCGGGCGCACCGATGTAATCAAAAAGTTTGTACTCCCGGCCGATTTTTGCCGAAAGCTTATCCATGTATTCTTGCACGATAGCAGGAGTGGCATCATAAAATTTGTTGACTGTTTCTCTGCCCTGGAAATAAACGTCCGGATTTTGGGCCCCTACTTTGATCTTGGGCCTTTCCGGATTCATGGCGCGCTCACGGAATTCTCTCACATACTGCATCTCCAGCAATTCAGCCATGAGCTCGTAAGGAATTATTTCCACCTTTTGAACCTCATTGGATGTCCGGAATCCGTCAAAGAAATGGAGGAACGGGACCTTTGATTTCAAAGATGAAAGATGGGCAACAACGGCCAGATCCATCGTTTCCTGGACAGATCCCGAAGCGATGAGACCATATCCTGTGTTTCTTGCGGACATCACATCCGAATGATCGCCAAAAATGGAAAGCGACTGACAGGCCAGAGACCTTGCCGATACATGAAACACGGTGGGAAGCATTTCTCCAGCGATCTTATGCATGTTGGGCAGCATGAGCATGAGTCCCTGGGATGCGGTGAACGTTGTCGTCAGTGCGCCTGCAGACAGGCATCCATGGACAGCACCCGCTGCACCTGCCTCGGACTGCATCTCGATGACTTCGAGAGTTTGGCCGAAGATATTCTTTCTCTCTTGGGCCGCCCAAGCATCCGCAAGCTCCCCCATAGACGAGGAAGGAGTGATCGGGTAGATGGCTGCAACTTCACTGAACGCGTAGGCCACATGTGTAGCTGCTGTGTTGCCTTCGATGGGCTCAAAGATTTTTGTCATGGCTCTATCTCCTTAAATTTCTATCGGTGTTTTATCTTAAAATTGAAGAGGCAGAATATTGAATGAGTCTTCAGAAGTCAAGCAGAAAATAAAATCCGTCTTATCGTTCTTAAGGCATTCTGAATTCTGTATTCTGTCTTCAGTAGTCCTTCGATTACTCCTTAATTTCTGTCCTGCCTTCTAGAGATTTTTTTATAGTGACTTGATCGGCAAAATCGATGTCGGAGCCGACAGGAAGCCCCATGGCCAACCTTGTCAATTTTACCTGAAAGTCTTTAAGAATCTTCACCAAGTAATGGGCTGTCGCTTCTCCCTCCACAGTGGGATTTGTGGCGATGATGATCTCCTTGAAGTCCCCCTTGTCTATCCTATCGATGAGTTTGTCGAGCTTCAACTCATCGGGCCCGATCCCTTTGAGTGGTGAGAGGGCACCTAAAAGAACATGGTATTTGCCCTTGTATATCCCGGTTTTTTCGATCGATGCGATGTTGAAAGGCTCCTCGACGATACACAAATAATCATCACTGTACCCGTTATCCGTACAATAATTGCAGGGATCCACATGGGTGAGGCTATTGCAGATGGAACAGTAGAAGATCTTTTTTTTAGCATTCTGTATGGCCTCTGTCAGTTTATCTGTATCCTCCTTAGGCAGGCCGATGAAATGAAGGGCGATGCGCTGGGCGGACTTGGCCCCGATACCAGGGATCCTCCTGATCTCGTCGATGAGCCTGTTCAAAGGATGATCTTGTGTATCCATTAAAAGAGTCCTGGGATCTTGAGTCCTGCCCCCATTGCCCCCAATTTCTCCTGGAGGGCCTCCTCAACTTTGGCCGTGGCATCGTTGAATGCCGCAATGATCAGGTCTTGGAGCATTTCTACATCATCTTTATTCACAACTTCTGGATCGATAGTGCAGGAGATCAGGTTTTTATTCCCGTCGAGAGTAACGACGATCATCCCCCCGCCGCTCGATCCCTCGACTCTCATCTCTGCTGTTTCCCTCTGGAGCTGATCCTGCATTTCTTTGGCCTGTTTGAGCATTTTTTGTATGTTGCCAACGCCTTTCATTTATCCTCTCCTATTCCTTTTTTGACTTTTTTATCTGTTCCACAGATAGAATCTGGGCTTTAAAAGTGTCCATAAAATTTTTGACCGTCGGATCCTTCATAGCGATGTCGACCTCTCTTTCCTGCTTCGTTCCCTTCTCCGGCGTTTCTGTAGGGATTTCCTTTTTGAGCTCTTTTTTGGCCAGTGCGGGTTCTTTTTTTGTCTGTTTTGGTTGGGGGACCTGAGAGGAAAGTTCTCGAGAAGCCATAGGATCCAGGGGAGGTGCCCCTCTTTCGTTCACCGAATAATTTGACTGAGCATAGTCGCGTGTTTTTGCTCTTACGGAAGAACCCTTTAATTCTTTTTTTATGTCCTTAATATCGCTGAGGATATCTGTCAAAGGAACGATCTTTCTAAAATGACACAGTTTAACCAACAAAGCCTCTAGATAGATCCTTGGATGAGACGAGAACTTTAAGCCCTGCTCCCCCTCCTGGAGGGCGATAAGGTATCGCAAAAGCTCTTCGATGGAGGTCCCTTCCGAGGCTTTTTTCAGGTTTTCCAAGTCTTCGCTGGCAAAAGGGATCAAGTCTTGGGAGCTTCGAACTGTCCGTACGAGCAATAGGTTCCTAAAGTGTTGGATGAGCTCTTTGTAGAAAAAGCGCAGGTCAAACCCGTTCTCGATGATCTCTTCGACCAGGGCAAAAATCTGATCCGAATTTTCCTCGAGAATGGCCGCTGAGAACCGGAGTAGAATATTTTGGCTAATGGTTCCTAAAATCTCCTTGAGATCTTCATCATTGATCACATCTCCAGAAAAAGCCACAGCCTGGTCGAGAAGACTCAACACGTCCCTGAGACTGCCGTCTGCAGCATCGGCAATAAGGTTCAGGCCAAATGACGATACAGTGATATTTTCCTTTTTAGTGATATCCAAGAGATGATTGATCAGCTCTTTCTTGGAGATTTTTTTGAATTCAAAGTGCTGACATCGGGAGATGATCGTAGCGGGAACTTTGTGAAATTCTGTCGTTGCAAATATAAAAACTGTATAGGCCGGTGGTTCCTCAAGGGTCTTTAATAAGGCATTAAAAGCGGGGATGGTCAGCATATGGACTTCGTCGATGATGATCACCTTGTAACGGCTATGGATGGGTTTATACTTCACCCCTTCACGCAGAGACCTGACCTCATCGATCCCACGGTTGGAGGCGCCATCGATCTCAAGGACATCGACGGAACGGTCTTCATTGATCGCCGTACAGAATTCACACTTATTACAAGGTGCTGGCGTCGGTCCCTCCTTGCAATTGAGGGCTTTCGCCAATATCCGTGCGGCCGTTGTTTTCCCCACACCCCTCATGCCCGAGAAAATGTAAGCCTGCGAGACTCTATCATTCTTGACGGCGTTCTTTAAGGTTTGAACCACAGGCTTCTGACCGATCATCTCCTCAAAGTTCATTGGTCTGTATTTTCTCGCGTAAATTAAATAGCTCATCGTATTCTTAAATCAATTCGTAATCGTTGTCGGGCGATAGGTATGTGGTAAGGACTCAGAGTCCCTTTCTTTAAACCTTATAATATCACACTTCTAGAGGAAAATAAAAATTTTTTTCGCCGAAAGGAGTTGCTAAGGAAGTACGACTGTTATATGTTTTTAGGGATGAGCAAAAAGACCGGGCTTTTTGACATTCATGCCGCAGTTTTGCTCTTTGGACTGGCAGGACTCTTCGGCAAATGGCTCCCTCTTTCCCCATTTTTCATAGTGCTCGGACGCGTCTTCTTTGCAAGTTTAGGCCTGGCTCTTATCCTCATTATTTCGCGCCAGGGATTCTCCGTCGCTCCTCGTCGAATCTATCTCGTCCTTCTTTTTCTGGGCTTTGTCCTTTCTGTCCATTGGGTAACCTTTTTTCAATCTATCAAAGTCTCGAGTGTGGCGATTGGGCTGCTCTCATATT
>JASFPP010000122.1:0-11877 GCA_050115915.1 Candidatus Aminicenantota bacterium | reverse complement strand
CGCATTGAAAAACATCCGTCAAAACCATGCATGAACTCTCAGTCGTCGCCAGCCTCTTCGAGATCCTCGAGGAAAACGTCAGGGAGCAAAGGGGCAAAAGAATCACACTCGTTAAACTCCAGATAGGTGCGCTGTCGGGTATCGTTCCAGAACTGCTTGCGACAGCCTTCGACATCTATAAAAAGGATACGATCGCTGCTGAAGCCGAACTCGAAATCAATATCGTCCCGTTAAAGGTCCGATGTGAGGATTGTCAAAAGGTCATGACCAAGGATGATTTTGTCTTCATCTGTGACCACTGCAGCTCCACAAACATAAAAACCCTGGCAGGAACGGAGATGATCCTCGAAAAGATGGATATCGAGGTTTAGCCCGACACCTCGATTACAGGAGGGTGCTTATGAAAAGTCTGAAAGAGATCGCAAAAACAACGGTTTTGGACGAGGCCCAATTGATAAAGATCGAGGAGATCATCCTCAGCCACGGACACTATGCTAAAAGCACGGTCAAGGCCGAGATCGAATGGTTCTTAACAGGGCTAGGGATGGATCCCTACTACTTTCAAACAACTCCCCTCAAGACGATCGCCAGTCACATCGAAGCGGTTAAATCCGCAGCGATCATGGCCTCCCTCCAGAAAAAAACAGCCTTGCAGATCGACCTGGCCACAGAACACAAGGACGAAGCCATCTACCTGGTCGACGATCAACATTCGCGGGCCCTGGAGGTCGAACGCCGGATCGAGGAAAAATACCCTTGTTCGAGACTCCAGACCTACAGGACGACAGGAAAACCCAGGGGAGCGAAACATCTCCGGCTCTACCAGGTGAACCGTGCACAGTTCTGTTCGGATAAAGTCTATCCCGAGGAAACAGCCCTCAAGAAAATTGCCTGCCGTCTTTTTTTAAAGACCGCCACCGAGGAAACGCAAATGCGCTACCAGGACATCCTCGAAAGGTCCAAAGGTTGGGAAACGCCACTGATCGATGTTTCGCACAAGAAAGATTCCAAAGAGCTCCGCATCATGGTGGCTATTAACCGCGAATCCCCCTCCCGATTTTTCTCCAATGTCTCCGATGTGTTCAACTCCCACGGCCTTTTTTCCAAACGTAAATACGTCGAACAATTCGCCAACGGCAAAACCGTTTACACGTTTTATCTCAACGATATCCACGATAAAAACAAAATCCAGGATCTCATCGCCGACATCAGCCTTGTTTACGTCCTCCCGGAAAGCCCGCTTTCAGAACTCTTCAGAGAGGGGAAGCTCAGCGCCCAGGAAATGATCTTTGGCGTAGCCGCATGGAGTTTTACCCATCAGTTCCTCAGCGAGTACAACGAAGAATACCTCAGAGTCAGGGATGCCCTCAAAGATTCGCCGGAGCTTTTGGGAATTTTGAGGCAGCTTAAAACCAGAGTGGCCAAGATGACCTACGACGAGGCCAAGATCTGGGAAGCCCTTCTCAGCAATTATATCTATCTTAAGGAAGCCTACAGACTTTTTGAAATTAAGTGTAATCCCCATGTCAAAAATCATGATTACAACGCCCGGAAGGAAAAACTCCAGAATGAAATCTCCCGTCATATCAATGTCGCAATCGACCGCAAAATTTTCCAAATGATCCTTGGCTTCATCGATGTAACCCTCAGGACCAATTTTTACAAAAGCGATAAAACCTCCATCGCATTCATGTATGACCCCAAGTTCCTCAATCCCGTCGATTATCCCGAAGCTCCGTATGGGATCTTTCATGTCATCGGGACAGAACTCCGCGGCTTTCATATCCGGTTCAGAGACATCGCAAGGGGAGGTATACGTATCGTTCGCTCGAACACCCTACAAACCTATCTGAACAATTCCGATTTTATCTTTGATGAGAACTACAACCTGGCTCTGACACAGCAGAGAAAAAATAAGGATATCCCCGAAGGAGGATCCAAAGGGACCATCCTCCTGCGCTGGGGGCACCAGGATAAGTCAGAAAGCGCTTTTAAGAAGTACATCAATGGCATCCTAGACCTCCTTCTCCCCGATCGAAATATCGTGGACCACTACGGAAAGGAAGTCATCCTCTTTTTGGGCCCTGACGAAGGAACCGCAGACCTTATGGAGATGGCTTCGGAAAGGGCTCGGATCTTCGAGTACCCCTACTGGAAGGCTTTCTCAACGGGAAAACCCATCACAATGGGGGGAATCCCCCATGATCTCTACGGGATGACGACAAACTCTGTACACCAGTATGTGCTCGAGATCCTCAAGAAGGCTGGAAAAAAGGAATCAGCCATCACAAAAGTGGTAACCGGGGGCCCTGACGGAGACCTGGGAAGCAATGAAATCCTGATCTCCAAAGATAAGATCATTGCCATTATCGATGGTTCCGGGGTGCTCTACGATCCCAAAGGGATCGACCGGGAAGAGCTCGAGCGTCTGGCCCAAAAAAGAGTAATGGTCGAGAAATTTCAAAGAAGCCTGATCTCACACAAGGGATTTCTTGTCACCATAAAAGAGCAGGACGCCGTCTTGCCGGATGGGGAAAAAGTGCTCAGCGGGCTCGAGTTCCGCAATATGTTTCATCTGCATCCCAAGTTCCAGGCTGATCTCTTTGTCCCTAATGGCGGCAGACCCGCCTCGGTCAACATCAACAACTGGAGCCAGTATATCGACAAAAAAGGCAATCCTCGCTTCCGCTATATCGTTGAAGGCGCCAACCTGTTCATCACTCAGGATGCGCGGATAAGGCTCGAAGAGAACGGAGTTATTCTGTATAAAGATGCCTCGGCGAACAAAGGTGGCGTCACCTCATCCTCCCTGGAGGTTTTTGCAAGCCTGGCACTGGACGACGAAGAATACTCGAGATTTATGTGCGTCCAAAGCGGCAAAGTCCCTCCGTTCAGGCAGCGATATGTCAAAGAAATCCTGGAGATCATCAGAGAGAATGCCCGGCTGGAATTCGAAGTCATCTGGAAGGAGCACGCGCGCACCTGCACTCCCCGTTCTGTTCTCACCGATAGGATCAGCGAAAAGATCAACGCGATTACCGATGCCATCAACGCATCGAATCTATCCGAAGAGGAGGCGCTTTTCAGGAATGTTATCGAGTGCTGTTGTCCGCGAGTCCTCATCGAGGAGGTCGGATTCGACCGCATCCTCAAACAGGTTCCTCAAGCCTATCTTAAGGCGGTCTTTGCCTCACGCCTTGCCAGCCGGTATGTTTACAAACACGGTTTGGATGCCAACGAGATCGATTTTTTCGACTTCCTCAAGGAATGGCGTTAAAAATCCTCTTGGAGCGGGAGCATCCCCTCTACTCGTGGATTCTTCATAAAAAAAAGATTATTGCGCAAAATTTTTTAACAGAGCCGTCTTTATTATATAATATTTTTGAAGAAGGATTTCCAAAATTCCGGAGATTTAACCTCAAAGAGAATTCCCGGATAGGACACTTAGAGAGGGAGAAGATCATTGGATATGAACCAGCCACAAACCCAGTCGAGCAATACCACCAAAAAATGGCTCATCGGCTGCGGCATAGGATGCGGCGTCATCCTATTGATCGTAGTGATCCTTATAACCAGCGGCTATTTTTTCATCAAAAACATTGTCGATGAGTTTAAGGATACAGAGGCGGTGACCGAGGCCTTAACCGAACGCTTCGGAAGGATACCGGATTTCTGTCCCGACCCCGAAGGGACGATCCGTACAGAAAGGATCGAAGCCTTTCTCTCTGCCCGCGACGCTTTCGCCCCCGCAAGGGAAAGGGTTTCCAGGAGTATGGAGGCACTATCTCGAAAAAAGGACATGGATGACATAGAGGTGGGAAAACCCAAGAGTGTGTTCACGATGGTGAGACTGGGATTCGGGATCATTCCCCAGACAGCTGAATTCATAAAAACGAGGAACGAGGCGCTTCTCGAGGCGGGTATGGGATTGGGCGAATACTATTACATCTATGCTGTGGCCTTCTATTCCTGGTTGGGAAAAAATCCCGAGGATGGGCCAGGCTTTCAGATCGTCGGTCCTGACGAGGACGAGGATTTCGTCACGTGGGAAAGAGAAGACTCGAAGGAATTGCAGCGGGAAAGGATGCGGCGGAGGCTCAACCGCATGCTGCTGCCCATGCTGCACAACCAGCTTGAGAAACTCAAAACAGAAGGGGAGACAGGTTCTAGAGGAGGCTGGCTGCAGATACTTGAGAGAGAGATCGACGCCCTGGAAGAGGACAGGGAACGCATTTTGTGGCAGGAGGGACTTCCCGAGGTCATCGAAGCGTCTCTCCAGCCGTACAGAGGCCAACTCGAAGCCAGCTATAACCCGCTGACAAATCCCCTGGAGATGATGATCCAACAGAGATGACCCTTGCTTCGACAGTAATCTAGTGCTCATTGACATTGGGGCGCATCAATGATAAAACCATCTCAAATTCACACTGGAGGTGCCCTTTTGAACAGAGGATGGACACGCGACAAAATCAAGCCCCTCTTTTGGGGTATCACACTGTTACTGACAGCTATCACGGTTTTCGCACAGCAGGATAAGAAGCGACTGACCTATAAACAGGCTTATAGCGGTATGGATATGCGTACCATGATTATGATGTACAGAGTCAGATGGCTGGATGATACCCACTATCTCCTCTCCGATCTGGACAAAAAGACAAAAAAAACAATACTGGTCAAGGTCGATGCGAAAACCGGCAGAAAAACACCCTTTCTGGACTATGGACTCATCGAGAAAAGCTTTCCCAGAGGGAAAAGGGCCCTGGGACATGTCGACAATACAGCAGACTATAGCGGCCTTCTCTATTTTCAAAAGGGCGATCTCTATCATTTTTCGACGAAGACGAACACATACAAACGGCTAACAGCGACACCCGGGAGAGAGAACAATCCTCAGTTGTCACCGGATGGGCGATTCGTCGCATTCACCCGAGATCATAACCTCTACGCTCTGGATATCGAAAAGGGTTTGGAATATCAGCTCACAGAGGATGGGTCGGACACCATCTACAACGGATGGGCCTCCTGGGTCTACATGGAAGAGATCCTCGGCCGGGAAACCAGACACAGAGCTTTTTGGTGGTCGCCAGACAGCCAGAAACTGGCCTATTTGCGTTTCGATGACAGCCCTGTTCCCACCTTTCCGCTCTTCAGAAAGGGAGGAACCCACGGCGAGCTGGAGATCGAACGATACCCCAAATCCGGAGATCCGAATCCCTTTGTCAAGCTGGGGATTGTCCAAGCCACTGGGGGAAAAACCGTATGGGTGGATGTCGAGGAGAAGGCCGACCACTATGTCGCCTGGCCCTTCTGGTTGCCTGACAGCAATCGGTTGACTTTCCAGTGGATGAACCGGGGCCAGGACCACATCAAGATCTATGTCGCCGATCCCCGATCGGGGGATAAGTATCAGATCTACGAGGAAAAGCAGCCCGCATGGGTGGAGTTCTTCGAAGATCTGTATTTTTTTAAAGATGGCAGCGGCTTCCTCCTTCGCACCCATGCGGATGGCTGGAGCCACCTGTACGTCTATGACCTCGAAAGCCGTCTCAAGAAGCGCCTGACCGAGGGCGAATGGACAGTAACCGGTATCACACTCGTGGATGAAAAAAACGGACGCGTTTTTTTCACCGCCCGGAAAGAAAAGTCCACAGAAACCCACCTCTATGCGGTCAAGCTCGATGGAACAGGTTTAAAGAAGCTCACTGAAGAAGCTGGGCTGCACTGGCCTTCCATCTCTTTGGAAGGGAGCTACTTCATCGACAGCTTTTCCAGTATAACGACACCCACCAAGCAAAATCTCCATAAAACGGATGGCACTTTTGTTCGTACGATCAAGGACATGGGCATGAAGGATAGGCATGAGTATGCGCTCGGCAAAAAAGAACTGTTCACCATCCCCACTGAAGATGGCTGGGAGCTTCCTGCCTATTGGGTATTGCCCCCGGATTTTGACGCAAGCAAAAAGTACCCGGTCCTCTTTACCATCTACGGTGGACCGAATGCGGGGAGAGTGTCGAACTCCTATCCCTCGATGAGCGACTTCTACTTCGCCCAAGAAGGCATTATCATCTTCAGCGTCGACCACAGGGGTTCCGGTCACTTCGGGAAAAAGGGCGTGGACCTGATGCACCGCAACCTCGGCAAATGGGAGATGTTCGACCTGATCGAAGCCGCAAAATGGCTCCATACAAAGCCCTTCGTGGATAAGACCAAGATCGGGATTACGGGAGGGAGCTACGGAGGGTACACGACCTGCATGGCCCTTACCTACGGCGCCGACTACTTTACACACGGTTATGCCAGAGCATCGGTGACCGACTGGCATCTCTATGATTCGGTCTACACAGAGCGCTATATGGGCCGGCCATGCGAAAACGAAGAGGGGTACACGTTCGGCTCTGCTATGACACACGCAAAAAAGTTGAAAGGGATTCTTTTCATGTCGCATGGGGATATGGACGACAATGTCCATATGCAAAACACCATACAGCTCATCGACAAGCTCATGGACTGCGGAAAACAATTCGAATTTATGCTCTATCCCGATCAGAGGCATGGTTTCCGGGCAACAAAAAGGGAGCATTCCAACCGTCACTATGTGAATTTTTGGTTCAAACATTTTTTGAATCGGTGAGATGAACGAAGATCTTTCCCGTTTAGAAAGACTCGAGCACTGCCCCGTATGCGCCTGCACAGATATTGTCCCGTTCAAAAAGAGGACTTTCGACACCGACACGCTCAATGAAGACAACATTAAGATCACAGACAGCGATTACGGGAAGATCTGGGACCTGGATCGCTGCCGGAGCTGTACTCATGTGTTTGCCAATCCTTCGCCCTCAAACGCATTTATCCGATCTCTTTACACCAAGACAGAAGATCCGGATTATGAGGAAGAATCTTTAGGTAGAGGAAAAAACTTCCTGCGTATCCTCTCTTCCCTCGAGAAGATTCACCCCCAGAGAGGGATGCTGCTCGATGTGGGCGCTGCCACCGGAATCCTTATGTCTCTGGCCAGTGAGAGGGGCTGGTACACAGAGGGCATCGAACCGAGTTCCTGGGCCGTCAAGATAGCCAAAGACAAATACGGTCAAAAAGTCGTCGAAGGGAGCCTCGAAACTGTCAGCCTGAAGGGGGAGACCTACACAGCCGTCACGCTTGTCGATTTTATCGAGCACATCCCCTGCCCGATGGAAGCTCTCACCAAAGTCCATGAAGCTCTAAAACCTCAAGGCACTTGTTGTCTTGTGACTCCTGATAGACAAAGTCTGGCAGCCAGGGTGATGGGAAGAGGGTGGTGGCACTTCCGGCCGGGCCATCTTGCCTACTTCTCCAAAAAAAGCCTGCTCACTCTGTTTGAGCGAGCCGGCTTCCGTATTTTAAAACAGAGAAGATATGCATGGACTTTCAGTGCCCACTATGTTCTGACTCGAATACGCGGGCTGCAGTTTCTCGTAAAAAATCCCCGAATGGCTTTGTTTTTGAAGCGGGTTCCTATAAAATTAGCGCTCCAGGATTCTTTTGAAGTTTACGCGACTAAAGAGTACGTCCTATGAGAGCCTATGCGAAAGCGATGCGGCTCGGCAGATGGCCGAGAAGCCTCGCCATTTATGTCGGCAGCGCTGCTTTTTTCTACCTCTACAGGGATACCTTTTTAGCTGCAGAGGCCACATGGATCGCTTCTCAATCGCTGTACGCATTCCTCCTGACATGGGCGATCTCCACGGCAAACTACATCATCAACGAGATCGTGGACGCGCCCTATGACGCCCATCATCCGACAAAGAAAGATCGTCCTCTAATCAAGGGAGAGATCCAAAAGATCCCCTTTCTTTTTTTGGGGGTAATGATCGCGATGGCGAGCCTGACCCTGGCTTACCTTCACTTCTGTAAGCCTTTTTTCTATTCTCTTCTTGCTCTCCTCGTCGCCGGGTTTATATACAACATCAAACCTGTCAGATCAAAAGACATCCCCTTTCTCGACTCCATATCCGAATCCGCCAACAACCCCATTCGTTTTCTGATCGGGTGGTTCGCTTTTGCGACTCCGGAAGTCTGGCCGCCCCTCTCCATCCTTCTGTGCTGGTGGGCCTTCGGCAATTTCCTGATGATCGCTAAAAGGCTCTCGGAATTCCGCCTTTTGAAGGAGAGTGCCGGCGACTACAGAAATTCTCTCCGGAGATACACGGAAGGTGCGTTGATGTTCGGCATGGCCGCGAGCGCGGCCATCTTTTTCCTCACTTTTTTCTATTTTGCCTATACCTTCAAACTCGAGTCCTTTCTGCTCTTGTCTCCTTTTGTCTTTTTCTATTTTTTCCTGTTCTTCCGGAAGACGATGAGAGAGGATGAAGTCATGGAGGAACCGGAACGGCTCTTTATCCATCTCAAGTTTGCGCTCTACACCCTTCTCTTGATCGCGATCTTTTTCCTCTCGGCATTCTTGGACAAACCCCTTCAGTAGCCTTTTTCCTGGAAAAAGTTGTTTCAATCTTTTTTTTTTGATAAATTAAGCCCGTGCAGAAAAAAGAATCAGCATTTTTATGAACGGTCCGAGTTAGCACAATGTTGGCGCCAAAGGAAACCCAATGGATCTATTAGAGGTCACACTCAAACTCGTCCTGGCTGTCGCTCTCGGCGGCCTGATCGGCATGGAAAGAGAAACAAGCCAGAAGCCTGCAGGATTCAGGACTAATATCCTGATCTGTGTTGCCTCGGCAATGATGATGGTCCTCGCTCAACTCCTGTTCGGGGAGGGGAGCGGTAACTCAAACGAGATCGCCCGCGTCGCCGCGGCTGTCATCACCGGAGTGGGTTTTATAGGGGCAGGGACTATTTTGCACGCCCGAGGAAGCGTGACGGGATTAACATCAGCGGCCACAATCTGGGCCGTGGCCGGATTGGGCCTTGTGATCGGCGCGGGTTACTACGTGATCGCCATTATCTTTTCCGTGCTTGTCATTCTGACGCTCCTGTTTTTCAGGCACATCGAGGGGCTTCCGAAAGAAAGATTGCTTTACCGTTATGAGCTAAAAACCAGAGCTGCAAGAGAGGTTCTTCTCAACATAAAAAAACTGGCTCTCCACGAAGGCATCAAATTCAAGGAGATCACACACCGGAAGGAAGGGGCTGAGTCCATCATCTCCTTCTCTTTCCCCGCATCCGAAGAAAAGGAGCAAAAATTCAATGAGAGCCTTCTGAACATGGAGGGGATCCAAGAAATCAAGATTGACTGACACGACGCTCCTTATCGCAACGACCAATCAGGGGAAAACCAAGGAGATTCAGTGTATTCTCAAGTGTCTTTCCCTGGCTGTGGCGTCCCTTCTCGATTTCGAGTTTGCAGACATTTATGAGGAAGACAGCTCTTCCTTTCTCGCAAACGCCAGAGGAAAAAGCCTGTTTTACGGCCGAACGTGGGACGGCTTGACTCTCGGAGAGGACTCGGGCCTGGAGATCGACTTCCTCGAGGGGGAACCGGGCGTTCGATCGGCCCGGTTCTCAGACCCGGGAGCGACAGACGAGAAAAACATCACAAAGGTCCTCCGACTGATGAAGGGCGTGCCCAAAGAAGAGAGAAAAGCCCGGTTTGTTTCCTGTATGGTCTTATCCCAGGGTGGAAAGATCCTCACCGAGATAACGGGCGAGGCAAGAGGGCGTATCACAACTGCAAAAAAGGGAACTTCTGGTTTTGGCTACGATCCCATATTCTATTATCCCCCGCTGAAAAGGACCTTTGCCGAGCTTTCCCCAGAGGAAAAGAACAGGGTCAGTCACCGGGGGCAGGCTCTGATCAAACTGAAGACCTTCCTACAAGACCACCTGTCCCGATCAAAAACTTAGAGAGAGAGAAGGGGCTTTGCCCCTCTCTCATTTGGTTTTGGAGCCGACCTCGATTTTGTCCTTGAGCTGCTTGAACGTCTTTTCCCCGACCCCTTGGACCTTCATGAGCTCTTCGATTTTTTTGAAAGGGCCATGTTCCTTCCGGTAGTCGATTATACGCTGGGCCACCTTCTCGCCGATCCGTGGAAGAGTTTGGAGTTCGTCCAGGTTCGCGGTGTTGATATTGACCTTTTTTGCTTCCGATTTCGACTGTGCCTGGAGCGGGGATAATAGACTCAGCACAAACGCTGCGACCAATAGCAAACCAATTGTCACTCCACTGTTCTTTATTCTTATCATAAATACCTCCTTTCACCAAACGATAATGCAAAAAGGAGGCCACATTAAGAAATGCCTATCTTCAATAATATCTATCACTTAAGAGAGGATAAAAAATGCGAGGCGTCAACGTCTGTTAACAAAGGCGGCGGATACGTGCCCACCTCTGTTTCCATCCGAACACAATCCAGTCATCGCAGCAGAAGGCTCAAGAGCGGGGATGGCTTTTTTTATAAACATCCATGAGCTGCTTCAGATCGAGATGTGTGTACTTTTGAGTGGTGGCCAGGCTCTCATGTCCCAGGAGCTCCTGGATCACCCTGAGGTCGGCCCCTCGGCTAAGAAGATGGGAGGCGAATGAATGGCGGAGAGAATGTGGGCTGATCTTGCGCCGCATCGCGGTAAAATGGATATATTTATCCACCACCCTCTCAACAGAGCGGGCGGTTATTCTCGCTCCACGGTAGTTTAAAAAGAGGGCACTGTCATCGATCTCTCCCTTATGGATCAGACTCCTCGCCCAGATGTAGTGCTTTAAACTCGCCTCTGCAATCTTGCCGAAGGGAACGAGCCGTTCCTTCTTGCCTTTGCCTCTCACGCGGATGAGCCGTTCTTCAAAATTGATATCCTCCAGGTTTATTCCGACAAGCTCACCCACGCGCAGTCCTGTGGCATAGAGAAGCTCGAGCAGAGATTTATCGCGGAGATCGAGCGGTTTATCCGTCTTCGGAAGATCCAGGAACTCGGCCATGTCCTCCTCAGAAAGGAAGGAGGGCACGGGTTTATCCTGTTTGGGAGTAGCCACGACTTTGGCCGGGTTATCCTCCAGCCATCGTTTCCGAATACAGAACTGGAAAAAGGAACGGATCGCAGCAAGCTTACGCGCTACAGTCGATTTCTTATCCCTCTTTTCGTAGAGTTTAGCCAAAAAACCGCGCAGCACAACATTATCGGTCTTCCTCAGGCTGACATTCCTCTCCTTAAGGTACGCCGCGAGTTGCTTCAGGTCTCTTTCATAGCTCGCGATTGTATGGGGGGAGGCATTCTTCTCATGCCTCAAATAATCAAGAAATGCCCTGAGTTCTTTCTGCATTCTTTATGACCGATCCTATCATTCGGTGTGGGGATTTTCCCAGATCTTCTTGGGCTCCACGGTCTTCTTGAAGGAGCATTCCTTATCACTGCAGTACAGATAAGGTTTTCCTTTGATAAGGTTTTTGCGGAGAACGAACGGCCTCTCGCATTCCGGACAGGATTGGGCAATGGGCTCATCCCATGTCGCATATTTGCACTGGGGGAAACGGCTGCATCCGTAGAAGATCTTTCCCTTTTTTGTCTTTTTCCGGACGAGTGTTCCCCCACACTCGGTGGGACAAGCTATGCCCGTGTCTTTAGTATCCTTCTTCACATACTTACATTTGGGATAATTCGAACAGGCGACAAAGGCCCCATACTTCCCATGCCTCATGACGAGCTTCGAACCACACTCCGGACAATCCTCATCGAGAGGCTTGGCTTCCTTGCGGACCATGCTCTGCTTGTACTGGCAATCAGGATAACCCGAACATGCCTTGAAGCGGCCGAAACGCCCCTCTTTGATGACCAGTTGTTTGCCGCAATCAGGGCACACATCCTCAAGAGGGATCCCGCCCTTGGCTCTTATGCCCTCGGCTTTCATCGCTTCATCCAGGTCTTTCTCAAGAAGAGCGTTGTAAGACT